>NZ_CP080531.1:3395625-3727500 GCF_024746835.1 Mesorhizobium sp. AR02
GACCCGATCATGACCGGCCAGCTGACCCGCGACGAGATCGCGCGCGCCGAGAAAGACCCGAACCAGCGCCTGAAGCTTTCCGACCCCAAGGTCCGGGTGCCGGAATCCAAGCGCAAGGGTCCGCGCTACACGCCGCTGTCGAAGCGTCAGGACCGGCCGAACGCCATCCTGTGGCTGGTGCGCAACCATCCCGAACTCAAGGACGCGCAGATTTCGCGTCTCGTCGGCACTACCAAGTCGACGATCGAGCAGATCCGCGAACGCAAGCACTGGAATTCGGCCAATCTGCAGCCGATGGACCCGGTGACGCTGGGTCTCGCCTCGCAGATCGACCTCGACATGGAAGTCAACCGCGCCTCGCGCGGCCGCGAACAGGCGCAGCCGGTCGGCGACACGCTGCTGCCGGCGGCCCTGACCGAGCGGCTGGTGCCGGCTCCGGAAAAGCCGAAGGACGAGGATGCCGAGCTCGACGCCAATGCCGTGTTCGCCAAGCTCTCGGCCTTGAAGTCGAAGAACACCGACACGGACGACGACGAGTAAGATTCTCGCGAACTCAAGAAAAAGCCCGCTTCGAGCGGGCTTTTTTGTACGGTCTGATCGGCTCAGCTTCGCGCCACGCGGTCCGGCGCCATGCCGTAATCCTCGCTGCGTTCCACGGCCCGGTAGAAGTCGGCAAGCTGCTTGCCACGCTCCGGTTTGAAGATGCGGCCGGCGATCACCACCGAGGCGATGCGGTCGATGCGGAAGGCGCGGAAGTCGTCGCGCATCTCGCACCAGGCGACCAGCGTCCACACCTTGCCCCAGAACCACAGGCCGAGCGGCCTGATGTCGCGCGCGGTGCCGCGGCCGGCCTCGTCTGAGTAGTCGATGGTCAGCACCTGGCGCTTTTCGACCGCGCGCTCTATCAGGTCGATCGCCTCGCGGGCGGCGTCGCTGACCACCCACATCGGCGTGTGGATCTCGGTGCGGGCGATGCGGTCCTTTTCGGCATCGGGCAGCACGGCGCCGATCTTGACCAGCGCCTCGTCCGCGGCCCGCGCCATGGCGGCGCCGCCAAAGGCGCGCACCATGCGGGCGCCGGCAACCAGCGCCACGATCTCGTCACGCGTGAACATCAGCGGCGGAAGGTCGAACCCCTCCCTCATCATGTAACCGACACCCGCCTCGCCGTCGATCGGCACCCCGGTCGACTGCAGGTCGGCTATGTCGCGATAGATCGTTCGCTCGGAAACCTCGAGCCACGTGCCGAGCTTCTGGGCGGTGACCAGACGGCCACCACGCAGATGCTGCACGATCTGAAAGAGCCTGTCGGCGCGGCGCATCGTGTGCTTCCCCAGTGTTGTCGCTAGAGCGGTTTACCGTTTCACGGAAACAGTAAACCGCTCTATCTCTCTGCTTTGACGCAATTCCGGACGGAAAACCGCCGGGCACTTTTCCTGGAATTGCTTTAGGCATGCCGTGGTCCCGGAACTGGGCCCACTTCCAGATGACATGCATTACGGTTTCAGTCCTTCGCGCTTGCGCTGGGCGGCAACGAACTCCGCGCCAAAGGACAGTTTCTTCGTTGTCGGCGTCTTCGCATCGAGCACGCGCCAGAAGGGCGCGACGTCGCTCAGCGTCATGCCGCGCTCAAGGTCTTCCCTGGCGGCTTCGGCAACCGTGCGCAGATGATAGCCGATGGTGACCGGGCATGTCACTTCGGCGCCATGTTCGATGGCAAGCGCGGTGCGCAACGCGCGGATATCCATCTCGACGCCTTGCGGAATAGAGCGGATGAAATCGTCGACCTGGCGGGCGGTCGGCACCAGCATCGGCTGGCCTTCGACCACGTCACCTATCGTGCGCGGCGTTGGTTTCACGCCGTTAATGCCCGGTGTGTTCAGCCTGTCGTTCCAACTCTTCATCGAGCGTCCTTTCGACCGTCGACGCGCAGTGTCTCGATCTTGCACCATCGCACGCCCCTCCTGACAGCATGCTGTCAGGAGGCTTCAGCATATTCCTTCACGAACAGCGTTCGCATCTGCGCGAGATCGCTGCCTCTTTCGGGATAGAGCGTCTTCAAAAAGGCAAGGGCGAAGGTGCCGGGCGCCGAGCCCGGCGCGGACACGATCTTGCCGTCGGCGACGGCATGCGGCACGTCCTGATAGTTCAGATCACCGGCATAGCCGCCTTCATGGCCGTTGATCCAGTCGCGGCCATTGCTGGTATGCCTGGCTTCTTCGAACATGCCGGCTCGGGCCAGCGCCAGCGTTCCGGCGCAGATACCGCCGACCACGCCGCCGCGCGTTGCGACGGCGTTGAGCAGTTCAGCGACATCCGGCGGCGCTTTACCCGCCCACTGATCGGAACCGATGACGGCGACAGCATCGAGATCGGCATTCTCTTCAATGCCGGCCGAGCGGTCGGGCGTCAGCCGAAAACCGCTGATTCCGGTCACCGGCTTGCCTTCGGGCGTCAGCGACACGGCGCGTGCGCCGAACCATTCAACCGCCGAGGCCGCCAGCAGCCCATACTCCCAGTCGGCAAAACCTTCGATGAAGAGGAAGCCGATCGTCTTCTGTTCGGGCATGAGCTCGCTCCATCCCCCGGCGCGCCGTAGCTATATCTGGGCATTGGCGCGTCCATGTCCAATATTGACGTCGAAAAATTCGCCTCAATTGCCGCGGGAGCGACGTTCCGCATACATATCCGGCCAGCCGATATCCTTGCGGATGTCCGCGGGAAGTGAGTTCATGAAGCGCTGCGTGCGGATTTCGTTGCGCATCGTACGAACCTTGCCGACATAGTGCTGCATGCCGCGCAGAATGGTGTAACCGTTCATGACCAGTCTCCTCGCTCTTGATGGAGACACTATCGCACACCCCTCCTGACAGCAGTCTGTCAGGAGGATGTCAGGCACTCGACGATAGTTCCGTTCGATGCGTCTCCTAAGGGAAAGCATTGTTTTCCGCTGCCATCATGCCTCGCCGCTGCAAGCCTGCGGGATGCAGATTGTTCACCATTGGAATGACAGTAGAGACGTCGTTGTTCACCGCATGGCGACGGACTGTCAGGATAGGCGGTCTTCAGCGACGTGATCGGAGTTCTGATATGAAAGGAGAAAATTCTTCCCCAAAACCAGGGAGACGACCATGAGCCTGCAACTGACAGGAATCCACCATCTGACCGCCATCACCGCCAATGCGCCCGGTAATCTTCACTTCTACACGAAGGTGCTGGGCTTGCGGCTGGTCAAGAAGACGGTGAACCAGGACGACACATCGGCCTACCACCTCTTCTATGCCGACGGCGAAGCGACGCCAGGCACCGACCTTACCTTCTTCGACTGGCCGGTTGGCCGCGAGCGGCGCGGCACAAACAGCATCGCGCGGACCAGCCTCAGGGTCGGCAGCCCGGAAAGCCTTGCTTGGTGGAAACAGCACCTGAACGGCGAGAACATCGCAACGAGTGAGATTGCCGATACTGGCGGTTACCCGGCGCTGGATTTCGAGGATCCCGAGGGTCAGCGCCTGCGGCTCGTCAGCGATGGCGGCAAGGGCGGTAGCCATCCCTGGGCGCAAAGCCCGGTGCCGGCCGAGCATCAGATCCGCGGGCTCGGGCCGATCGTCATCAGTGTCCCTGACATCACCAACACCGAGGCGGTGCTGACCCGGGTGATGAATATGCGCAAGCTCCGCGACTATGCTTCACGGGATGGCGAGGGCCAGGTCCATGTCTTCGAAATGGGCGCGGGTGGGCCGGCGGCGGAACTTCATGTCGCCGTGCAGCCCGGGTTGGCGCCAGCAAGGCAAGGCGCCGGCGCGGTTCACCACGTCGCCTTCAGGGCACCGGACCAGGAGACGTTGCATCTGTGGACCGCCCGTCTGGCCGAATTCCGTCTGCCGTCGAGCGGCGAGGTCGAACGCTATTACTTCCGCTCGCTCTATTTCCGCGAGCCGAATGGTATCCTGTTCGAGATCGCCACCGACGGGCCGGGGTTCACCGCCGACGAGCCGCTGGAGACGCTGGGCGAAAGCCTTGCCCTGCCGCCTTTCCTCGAAGCAAAGCGGGCCTCGATCGAAGCCGGCCTCAAGCCGTTGAAGTAGATCGGCCCCCAACGGGCGCCACGTTCCGATTCGGGAACGCGGCGCCTGTTCTTTCTCGGAAACCAAACGACGCGCTTTGACAGCCGGCCGCGTTGCTGGTCAAAGGCGGCATGACGAAACTCCTCGCCCTTGTCATCGTCGGCTTCATGGTCATCCAGCTGATCAAACCGATCGGCTGGCCAGGGCTGAAGCACCGCGGCGATTTCTGGAAGCTGGCGCTGCTCGCCATGGCGGCGATCTCGCTGGCGGCCGTGCTCGGGCATTTGACATAGGCCCGCGCATGGCAGGACCGGCGGCGCAAGGTCAGCCGGCAAGCACCAGGCCGACGAGATGCTCGGCCCAGGCGCGGTAACCGGCTTCCGAGGCGTGAAACCCGTCGGAGGCAAAACCGGCCTCCGGGTTGGTGATCGGCAGGCGTGGCGCCGGCACCGCGCCGCGCTCCAGGCAGAGCCGTTCACCCATCCGGTTCATTGCGGTGGCGCGGATTTCGAGGATCTTGCCGAGCAGCGGCGGCATGGCCGGTGCGCGCGTGAATTCCAGCACCGGCGACCACACCACCCGCGCCTCCGGCCATTTGGCGCGCAGCGCGTAGAGCAGGCCGCCGAACTCCTTCTTGAAGCGCGGCACGGAATGAAAATTCTTGGTGTCGTTGGTGCCGATGGCAAGCACGATATGCGTCCACGCATCGGCCGACAGATTGGGCAGGACATGGTCGCGGATCTGGCACGACGTCGCCGAATTGAAGCCGGCGGCGCGCCAGCGCACCGCGCGGCCGGTACGCTGCGAGATCAGCATGGCGAGTTGCGCGGCAAGACCGTTCTCGGAATTGCCGATGCCGACTGAAGCGGCCGAGGAATCACCCAGCACCAGTAATGAGATATCAGGCGCCTCGCCTGATATCTCATGCATGACCGGACCCTGTGCCGGGAGCATGCGCGAGGTTCGGCGGCGCACGCCCAATCCCTGCCAGACATAGATGGGGAACGCGAGCCAGGTGAGAAGAGCGGGGAAGCGCATGGCGATACCGTGGAACGATCTGCGGCAGGCTTAGCGCATGTTTCGGCTGAGGTGAACGCCTTCAGTCGCAGCAGTCCGGCTGACCCGCCTGTCTGTCCTGATATTCGTCGTGAAGCCGTACCCAGTCCATCAGGCCATGATAGGGGCCATTTTCGTTGCGGCCCTTGGGCGTCATGTCGAGATAGTCGTAAGTGCCGATCTGCGCCTCGCCGCCGCGGGCGCGCGACATGAAGGTGAGGAAGATGTCGCCGTTCTCATCCCTATAGAAAACGCTGGTGCCGGGAAGCTCCTTCGATGTCCTGGGACGGGTCTCGAAATTGTAGGTGGTGTCGCCGGCGGCGATCTGCCTGTCGGTAAAGGAGACCTGCATGTCGAAGTTGAAATCCGAGGCATAGGACGACACCCAGTCGAATTTCCAGCCCATGCGCTGCTTGTAGGGCAGAAGCTCGGCCAACGGTGCGCGCGAGATTACCACCAGCGACACGTCGTGATGCTTCAGATGCTGGTTGGCGCCGTCTATATGGTCGGCAAGGAAGGAACAGCCCTCGCAGTGATGCGTGCAGCCCGGCCCGAACATGAAGTGGTAGACGATCAGCTGGCTGTTGGCGCCGAACAGTCCGGCCAGGTTCTTTGGGCCCTGCCCGGTCTCGAAGACATAGTCCTTGCGTATTTTCAGCCAGGGCAGTTCACGCCGCTCGGCCGCGATGCGCTCGCGAAGCCGCGTCAGTTCCTTCTCGCGCGCCAGATGTGCCTTGTGCGCCTGGAACCAGTCTTCGCGTGAAACGACCTTGTTGCGATGCATGAACCTCTCCCTGTCTCTCATCCCAAGGACGTTCGGGATGGGCGCAAACCGACATCGCCGCCGGCAACGCCCAGAGGAAATAGGAATGAGGAGGTCTTTCCCCAATCCGCAAGCAGCAAAAACCCGGGCGCATTGGCCCGGGTTTGAAGAGAGACGGAAAAGCTGGGATCAGGCGGCCTGTTCGAGGCTCGCTTTCCATTTTCCAAGCGCGGCCAGATAATTCATGTGGGCGCGATGGGTGAAGGCGGCCTGGCCGGCGGCGACGTTCGACGCCTTGCCACTCCACGCCTTTTGCGGGGCGGCCTGCAGTGCGCGGCCATAGGAGAAGGTCAGCTTCCATGGATGCGGACCGATGGCATTGATGGCGTTGAGGTTGGCGGTCGCTTCCTCGTCTTCCTGGCCGCCAGAGAGGAAGGCGATGCCCGGCACCGCCGCCGGCACCGTCTCGCGGAACAGTTTTATCGTCATCTCGGCGACCTTTTCGGGGCTGTCCACGGTGCCCGACTTCTTGCCCGAAAGCACCATGTTGGGCTTCAGGATCGTGCCTTCGAGCACGACACGGGCCGCGTAGAGCTCGTCGTAGAGCTTGATCAGTGTCGCCTTGGAAACCTCGTAGCAGGTGTCGATGTCGTGGGCGCCGTCCATCAGCACCTCCGGCTCGACGATGGGCACGATGCCGGCTTCCTGGCAAAGGGCGGCATAGCGGGCGAGCGCATGGGTGTTCGAGTTGATCGAATTGGCCGAAGGCACGCCCTTGCCGGTATCGATGTCGATCACCGCGCGCCATTTGGCGAAGCGGGCGCCGAGCTTGTAGTAATCGGCAAGCCGTTCGCGCAGGCCGTCGAGGCCCTCGGTGATGGTGTCGCCGGGAAAGCCGGCCAGAGGCTTGGCGCCGGCATCGACCTTGATGCCGGGGATGGCGCCGGATGCCTTGATGATGTCGACCAGCGGCGTGCCGTCGGCGGCCTTCTGGCGGATCGTTTCGTCATAGAGGATGACGCCGGAAATATACTTGGTCATCGCGTCCTTGGCGCGGAACATCATCTCGCGATAGTCGCGGCGGCTGTCGGCGGTCGATTCGACGCCAATGACGTCGAAGCGCTTCTTGATCGTGCCGGAACTTTCGTCGGCGGCCAGCAGGCCCTTGCCGTTGGCCACGATCGCGGCGGCAATGTCTTCGAGACGTTCGCTCATCATGCTTCTCCTGGAGGGGTTCGTTCCGCGCTTAACGGAAGTCTACCGCCAAAGGAATGGCATCGGAAAGCTCGAATCGATTGAAAGTTTCGGGCGCCGCCCGCCGCGCCGTCGATCCCGCCGGAGCCTACTTCTTCAGCACGTCGACGCCGGGCAGTGGCTTGCCTTCCATCCATTCCAGGAAGGCGCCGCCGGCGGTCGAAACATAGGTGAAGTCATCGGCGACACCGGCATGGTTGAGCGCCGCCACCGTATCGCCACCACCGGCGACGGAGACCAGTTTGCCGGCCTTGGTGCGCGCGGCCGCGTGTTTTGCCGCCGCCACCGTTGCGTGATCGAAGGGCTCGATCTCGAAGGCGCCGAGCGGGCCGTTCCAGACCAATGTCGCGGCGCGGTCGATCCATTCGCCGATCGTCGTCACGGTCTTGGCGCCGACATCGAGGATCATGCCGTCGGCCGGCACGTCGGAGATGGCGACCGTCTCGCAGGCCGCACCGGCCTTGAACTCCTTGGCGACGACGCCGTCGACCGGCAGGATGATGGCGCAGCCGGCCTCGGCCGCCTCGATCATGATCTGCTTGGCGGTGGGGGCGAGGTCATGCTCGCACAGCGATTTGCCGACATCGGTGCCGCGCGCGGCCAGAAAGGTGTTGGCCATGCCGCCGCCGATGACCAGCGCGTCGACCTTCTTCACCAGGTTCATCAACAGGTCGATCTTGGTCGAGACCTTGGCGCCACCGACGATGGCGACGACAGGACGGACCGGATTGCCCAGCCCCTTCTCCAGCGCTTCGAGTTCGGCTTGCATGGTGCGGCCGGCAAAGGAAGGCAACAGGCGCGCCAGCCCTTCGGTCGAGGAGTGGGCGCGGTGCGCGGCCGAAAAGGCGTCGTTGACGAAGATGTCGCCATTGGCGGCGAGCCTTTCGGTGAAGGCGGCGTCGTTCTTCTCTTCGGCCTTGTAGAAGCGGGTGTTTTCGAAGAGCAGCACGTCGCCCTTGTTCATGGCGGCGACAGCACTTCCCGCCGTATCGCCGACGCAATCCGAGGCAAAGCCGACCGGACGGCCAAGCACCTCGGCTGTCGCCTTGGCGATCGGCTCCAGCGAGAATTCGGGCGAGGGGCCATCCTTGGGCCGGCCGAAATGGGCGAGCAGGATGACCTTGGCGCCCTTGCCGGACAATTCGGCAATGGTCGGCGCGATGCGCTCGATGCGGGTGGCGTCGGTGACCTTGCCGTCGGCGACGGGAACGTTGAGGTCGACGCGCACCAGCACGCGCTTGCCGCTGATGTTGCCGATATCGTCCAGTGTCTTGAAGGCGGCCATGCCGGTTCCTTTCCTCGGAAAATCGCCGGGACCATACCTTGCATCAACGACGATGCAAGGCTTTGGCCGCGGTGCGGGGCAAATTTTTGGGGCGGGCGGGGACATAGTCCGTGAAGATCGCGCCATGCGGATAGGGCGAGGCAACGATCGCCCTTGTCAGTTCTCGGTCGTTGCCTTTTCAACCGGCGGTTCAGGGGTGTCATCTGTCTGTGCCGCCACCTGCGCCTCGGTCGGCTTGCGCCAGTTGCGGATGAAGGCGCTGAGGCGGTCGCCCATCTCGCCGGCGCTCAGGAACACCGGCACCCGCGCCACCGGCGCGGTCGGCTCGAAGGAGAGGCCGAGACCCGTGATCCTGCCCTTGTCGTCGACATCCCTGACGATCAGCTCGATCTGGCCGATCAGCACGCGGTCGGCATATTCGGCATGGCCGCCGAGCCGCGCCGTGACCAGAGCGCCAACGGTCTGCTTCTGCTCCGCGTCGGTCAGGCCCGGCGCGTAAGCGGCTTCCAGTTCAGCGGCGGAGCGTGCCGGGTCGACGGCGAAGGCGCCAAAAAAATCGGCGTCTTCCGGATCGACGACGGCGCGGCTGGCAAACAGCTTGTCGAGGAGGCGCGGATAGCGGTCCGGCACGAAGATGTAGACCTGGTCGCCGGCGGCGAGCCGGCCCATGTCCTGGAAGCGCATCGATCGACCGTCGCGCAGCACCAGCGAGGGCCGCGCCCAGCGCGGAATGCGCTCGCCGCGCGCCACCGGGCTGCCGTGCGCGACACGATAGGCGAGAAGCTCGTGATGGGCGGAGCCGGGAAGTTCGAGTTCGACCTTGTCGAGCGGGCCGAGCCGCGCCGGCACGATGAGGCCAAGGCGGCGCGCCAGCGGGCCGACGGTCCAGCCCTGGATGACCAGCGACACCAGGACGATGATGAAGGCGGCGTTGAAGATGGTGCGGCCGTTCTCCAGTCCGCCAAGCAGCGGCGTGATCGCCAGCAGGATCGAGACGGCACCGCGCAGGCCGACCCAGGAAACGAAGGCGACCTCGGGGCGCGGCAGGCGGAACGGGATCAGGCAGAGCCAGACCGCGATGGGCCGCGCGACAAACATCAGGAACAGGCCAAGCGCTATCGCCGGCACCATGATCGCCGGAAATTGCGAGGGGGTGGCGAACAGGCCGAGGATCAGGAACATGATGATCTGCGCCAGCCATGACATGCCGTCCTGGAAGCGCTTGAGGATGGTGACGGCGCGGATGTCGGAATTGCCTGATATCAGGCCGGCGATGTAGACCGCCAGGAAGCCCGAGCCGCCAATCGCGCCGGCTGCGGCGAAAATCATCAGCGACAGCGTCAGCACGAAGATCGGCAGCAGGCCATGGTCGAGGTTGAGCCGGTCGACGAGGCGCACAATGGCAAGGCCGCCCAGCACGCCGACAATCGCGCCAAGGCCCATATTGATGAGGAAGCCGAGGATGAGGCTGGTGACCAGGACATTGGTTTCGGGATTGGCGTGGGCGGCGATGACCTCGACCAAAGTGATGGTCAGGAAGATGGCGATCGGGTCGTTGGTGCCGGATTCCACCTCGAGCGTCGAGCGCACGCGCTCGCGCAGATTGATCTCGCCGGCGCGCAGCAGGAAGAACACCGCCGCGGCATCGGTCGAAGCGACGGCGGCACCGAGCAGGAAGGATTCCAGCCAACTGAGGTCGAGCAGATAGTGGGCCGCCGCGCCGAACAGGCCAGTGGTGAGAAGCACGCCGAAGGTTGCCAGCGACAAAGCCGGACCCGCCGCCTGCCGCAAGGCGTTGAGCGGCGTACCGAAGCCGGAATCGAACAGGATGACGGCCAGCGCCAGTGAGCCGGCAAAATAGGCGATGCGGGCATTGTCGAATTCGATGCCGAGGCCGTCGGTTCCGGTGGCGAGGCCGATGCAGAGAAACAGAAGCAGGAGGGGGGCACCGAAGCGGAAGGCGATCAGGCTCGAAAACGCGGCGGCGACAACGAGCGCCGTGCCGACCAGCGTGACGAGATAAATCGCATGCTCCATCCGTGATTTGCCCCTCGAATTCCTCTTTCTATCGATTTACGGGAGAGTGGGGCGAAGGCATGGCCAGTGCAAGGCGCAAGGGTGGTTTTTTGGCGCGGGCCGCTGATTTTCCGGCGGTTCGGAGATAGAGCGGTTCATCGTTTCATGGAGCGCTGAAACGCTCTATCTCTTCTGTTCGACGCAATTCCGGACGGAAAACCGCTCAACACTTTTCCTGGAATTGCTGCACTGCTCCGGCAAATGAAAACGCCCGGACGAAGCCGGGCGTTTCAAGTCTCTGGAAGATAGGTCCGTGATCAGGCGATGGTCTTGCCGAAGGCGACCGCGGTATCGCCCATGCGGTTGGAGAAGCCCCATTCATTGTCGTACCAGGACAGCACCGAAACGAAGTTGCCGTCCATCACCTTGGTCTGGTCGAGCGCCATGATCGACGAGCGCGGATCGTGGTTGAAATCGATCGAGACATTCGGGTGATGAGTGACGCCGAGAATGCCCTTGAGCTTGCCGTTGGAGGCGGCGATGACCGCTTCGTTGATCTCCTGCACGGTGGTGGCGCGCTTGGCGATGAACTTGAAGTCGACGACCGAGACGTTCGGGGTCGGCACGCGGATCGAGATGCCGTCGAGCTTGCCCTTGAGGTCGGGGAGCACAAGGCCGATCGCCTTGGCGGCGCCGGTCGAGGTCGGGATCTGCGACAGGGCCGCGGCGCGGGCGCGGTAGAGATCCTTGTGCATGGTGTCCAGCGTCGGCTGGTCGCCCGTGTAGGAGTGGATCGTCGTCATCATGCCCTTTTCGATGCCGACCGTCTCGTGCAGCACTGCTGCCAGCGGCGCCAGGCAGTTGGTGGTGCAGGACGCGTTCGAGATGACGATGTGGTCCTTGGTCAGCTTGTCGTGGTTGATGCCGTAGACGACGGTCAGGTCAGCGCCGTCGGCAGGTGCGGAGACCAGCACGCGCTTGGCGCCGGCGGTCAGGTGGGCTGCAGCCTTGTCGCGGGCGGTGAAGATGCCGGTGCATTCGAGCGCGATGTCGACGCCGAGCTCCTTCCACGGCAGCTGCGTCGGATCCTTGATGGCGGTGACCTTGAACTTTTCCTTGCCGACGGTGATCTGGTCGCCGTCGACCGACACTTCATGCGGGAAGCGGCCATGCACGCTGTCGTAGCGCAGCAGGTGGGCGTTGGTCTCGACCGGGCCGAGATCGTTGACGGCGACGACGTCGATGTCCTTGCGGCCGGATTCATGGATGGCGCGCAGGATGTTGCGGCCGATGCGGCCGAATCCGTTGATGGCAACTCTGACGGTCATTTTTCTCTCCCTGGGAGTTGGAGGGCAGACGATGGGTCCGCAGCTTCATAGCGGCGCAAGCGGAAAGAATCCAGCCGCAGCGACGCAGATTTAAATCGATTAGGTTGGGCCAGCCCGGCGAAATCGCTTTGCGCGATTCCGCCGGAGCATTTTTGCTTCGTGCATGTCGCTACCCCAAACCGTGATACAGTTTGGGTGGCATGCATGGACCTTACTTGGCGTGCAGGCGTGCTTCCGCTGCCTTGGCCGCGGCCTCGGCGGTGATGCCGAAATGCGGGTAGAGCTGTTCGATCGTGCCCGAGGCACCGAAGCCGGTCATGCCGATGAAGATGCCGTCCGAGCCGATGAGGTGATCCCAGCCCTGGCGGATGCCGGCCTCGATCGCCATCCTGATCGGCGCGTTGCCGATCGTCTTCTTGCGGTAGTCGTCGCTCTGCTTGTCGAACAGTTCGAAGCAAGGCACCGAGACGATGCGGGTCGGGTGGCCGTGCTTTTCGAGCAAGTCACGGGCGCCAAGCGCGATCTCGATCTCGGAGCCGGTGGCGAAGATCGTCACTGCCGCTTCGCCGCTGGCCGCGGCCAGCTCATAGGCGCCCTGGCTGCTCAGGTTCTTGGCCGAGTGCTCGGTGCGCACCGTCGGCAGGTTCTGGCGGGTCAGCGCCAGCGTCGACGGTGTCTTTTCCGACTCGAGCGCAATCTGCCAGCATTCGGCGGTTTCCACCGCATCGGCCGGGCGGAAGACGTTGTGGTTGGGGATGGCGCGCAGGGCCGCCAGATGCTCGACCGGCTGGTGGGTCGGGCCGTCTTCGCCGAGCCCAATGGAATCATGGGTCATGACGAAGATCGAGCGGATGCCCATCAGCGAGGAAAGCCGCATCGACGGACGGGCATAGTCGGAGAAGCACATGAACGTGCCGCCATAGGCGATGAGGCCGCCATGCAGCGTCAGGCCGTTGATGGCCGCGGCCATGCCATGCTCGCGGACGCCGTAGTGGACATAGCGCTGGCCATAGTCGTCAGGCGTGATGTTCTTGGTCTGGCTGGTCTTGGTGTTGTTGGAGCCGGTCAGGTCGGCGGAGCCGCCGATGGTTTCCGGCACGGTGCCGTTGATGACTTCGAGTGCCATCTCCGACGACTTGCGGGTGGCGACCTTCGGCTTGTCGGCCGAGAGCTTCTTCTTGTAGTCGGCGATGACGGCGTCGAAATTGGACGGCAGCTTGCCGCTGAGCCGGCGCTCGAACTCGGCCTTCAGCTTCGGTTCGGCCTTGGCGAGGCGGCCTTCCCAGTCGGTCCGCGCCTTGACGCTGCCCTTGCCGGCGGTGCGCCAGGCCTCGAGGATCTCGGCCGGAATCTCGAAAGGCGGCGACTCCCAGTTGAAGAACTTGCGCGCGCCGGCGATCTCGTCGGCGCCGAGCGGCGAGCCGTGCGCCTTGTTGGTGCCGGCCTTGGTCGGGGCGCCGAAGCCGATGGTCGTCTTGCAGGCGATCATCGTCGGCTTGTCGGAATGGCGGGCGGCCTCGATGGCGTAGGCGATCGCTTCCGGATCGGTGCCGTCGATATGGCTGGCGTTCCAGCCGGAGGCCTGGAAGCGGGCGACCTGGTCGGTGTTGTCGGCAAGCGAGACCGGACCATCGATCGAGATGTTGTTGTTGTCCCAGAAGACGATCAGCTTGTTGAGCTTGAGGTGGCCGGCAAGCGCGATAGCCTCCTGGCTGACACCCTCCATAAGGCAGCCGTCACCGGCCAGCACATAGGTGTAGTGGTCGACGAGGTCGTTGCCGAAGGCGGCGTTCATGATGCGCTCGCCGAGCGCGAAACCGACCGAATTGGCAAGGCCCTGGCCGAGCGGGCCGGTCGTCGTCTCGATGCCGGTGGCATGGCCGTATTCGGGATGGCCTGCCGTCTTCGAGCCCAATTGGCGGAAGTGCTTGATCTGGTCGATGGTCATGTCTTCGTAACCGGTCAGATGCAGCAGCGAATAGAGCAGCATCGAGCCATGGCCAGCCGACAGGATGAAGCGGTCGCGATCGGGCCAGTGCGGGGCCTTGGGATCATATTTCAGGAAGCGGGTGAACAGCACCGTGGCGATGTCGGCGCAGCCCATGGGCAGGCCGGGATGGCCAGACTGGGCCTTCTCGACGGCATCCATGGAGAGAAAGCGGATCGCATTGGCCATCCGGTCATGTTGTTCACGCGACGTCATGGTTCCTCCAGAGGTGGGGGTTTGGGGCTTGGGAGAGCCCTTGAAAAGGGTGCGCGACACATAGCAGGCGCGGGCTTTTAGTCAACAAATCGGGTGCATATTTGCCGGTCTTGTGATGCCGGCGGCGGGCCTACATTAGCGTTAGCAGGGGACAGTCGCGAGAGCTTTGTTGACGTTGCCTTCACCCGGTGCCTAATGTTTCCCAGATAACGCGTTCTGAACGCGAACGATTCGGTGATGGGCAGGGCACAGGACGAAGGCCATGACCGGGGAAACCACGCTCAAGGAAGTCATCGCCAGGCTGGGCAAGGCCATCGAGGGGCTGGAAAACGCCGTCGCGGCCAAGCTGGAGCATGAACGCGATTACTCGGAAGCCGAGGCCGAGGTGCAGCGGATGAATGCCGATCGCTCCCGGCTGGCGCAGGAACTCGACAATTCCGAAGCGCGCGCCGAACGGCTGGAGGACGCCAACAAGGAAGTATCGCGACGGCTGGTGACCGCCATGGAAACCATCCGCGCCGTGTTGGACAGATAGGAGCTGGCCCATGGCACAGGTCACGGTTTCAATCGACGGCAAACAGTATCGGATGGCCTGTGACGAGGGCCAGGAAGACCATCTGATCGACCTTGCCGAGCGCTTCGACCGCTATGTCTCGCATCTGAAGGATTCGTTTGGCGAGATCGGCGACCAACGGCTGACCGTCATGGCCGGCATCATGGTGATGGACGAACTCTCGGAGCTGCAGAAACGCGTCAAGGGCATGGAAAGCGAAGTGCTGACCTTGCGCAAGACGCGCGACGAGGCGCTGACCAAGGCCGACAAGAGCGACAGCGTGCTGACCAACGCGCTTGGCGCGCTGGCGCAGCGGATGGAAGATCTCGCCACGTCGCTGGCCGTGAAATCCTAGACTTTAGCGACGCCGACAGCGAAATTTCTACATTCCCCAAGAAAAGGCGAAAATTTTTCGCGGGCTGCATCACTGCCGGCGACCTCACCGTTTTGAACGTCGCCGAGGGAGTGGTAAAAGGGTGGGAGCCCGCCAACTGGCGGCATTCACAGGGGTAGGAACCATGAGCCTTCGTATCAACGACATCGCGCCGGATTTCACCGCCGAGACCACCCAAGGGACGATCAGCTTTCACGACTGGATCGGTGACGGCTGGGCGATCCTGTTCAGCCACCCGAAGAATTTCACACCGGTCTGCACGACCGAGCTTGGCACGATGGCCGGGCTCGAAGGCGAGTTCAAGAAGCGCAACGTCAAGATCATCGGCATCTCCGTCGATCCGGTTGCGAGCCACGACAAGTGGCAGGCCGACATCAAGACGGCGACCGGCCAAACGGTGCACTATCCGCTGATCGGCGACAAGGACCTCAAGGTCGCGAAGCTGTATGACATGCTGCCCGCCGGTGCCGGCGAGACCTCGGAAGGCCGCACGCCAGCCGACAACGCCACCGTGCGCTCGGTCTATGTCATCGGGCCGGACAAGAAGATCAAGCTGGTGCTGACATACCCGATGACCACGGGCCGCAATTTCGATGAGATCCTGCGCGCGGTCGATTCCATGCAGCTCACCGCCAAGCATCAGGTGGCGACGCCGGCCAACTGGAAGCAGGGCGAGGACGTCATCATCACCGCCGCCGTTTCCAACGAGGATGCGATCAAGCGCTTTGGCGCCTTCGAGACCATCCTGCCCTATCTCAGGAAGACCAAGCAGCCGTCCGCCTGAAAACCGGCGCCGGAACGGTTTTTGCCGTTTCCGTCCTTGCGGGCCAAGTCATGCTTGACTGGCCTGCTTGGGTGGACAACCATGCTCCTATTGGAGCTCGGCGGAGAAAATCGTTCCTGTCGGCTGGGGTTGGGGAGTTCGGTTTGGACGTGGCTTTGGCAGGACCGCAGGTTAGAGGCTTCTACGACAAGCCGACCGGGGCCATCCAGTATGTCGTCACCGATCCGGCGACCAAGCGGTGCGCCATTATCGATCCGATCCTCGACTTCGATGAGAAATCCGGCGCAACGGCTACGAAGAGCGCTGATGCGCTGCTCGATTTCGTCGGGGAGAACGGGCTGGAGCTCGAGTGGATCCTCGACACCCACCCGCACGCCGACCATTTCTCCGCTGCGCACTACCTGAAACAGAAGACCGGAGCGCCGACGGCGATCGGCGACAGGGTCGTCGACGTCCAGAAGCTGTGGAAGGCGATCTACAACTGGCCGGATTTTCCCGCCGACGGCTCGCAGTGGGACCGGCTGTTTGGGCAAGGCGAGACGTTTCGGATCGGCAGCCTTCCAGTCAAGGTGCTGTTCTCCCCCGGACACACGCTGGCCTCGATCACCTATGTGGTCGGCGATGCCGCTTTCATTCACGATACGCTGTTCATGCCCGACAGTGGCACGGCACGCGCGGATTTTCCCGGCGGCAGTGCCGCGCGGCTCTGGCGCTCGATCCAGGACATACTGGCGTTGCCCAATGAGACGCGCGTCTTCGTCGGCCATGACTATCAGGCCGGTGGCCGCGAGCCCTCGTGGGAAAGCACGGTGGCCGTGCAGAAAGCCAGCAATATCCATCTCGTTGCCGCCCACAGCGAGGCTGAGTTCGTCGCCCTGCGCGAAGCACGCGACCGGACATTGCCGATGCCGCGGCTGATCCTGCACGCGCTGCAGGTCAACATGAATGGCGGACGGCTGCCGGAACCGGAAGCCAATGGCCGGCGCTATCTGAAGTTTCCGCTGGATGGGCTTTGAGGCAATCGCAGCCTGGCTACGGTGTACGAAAAAGGCGGCGCCAGTTTCCTGACGCCGCCTTGATATTTCCTGGCCGAAGCCGACTTTAAGCCGCCGGCTGTGCTTCGATGGTGCGCAGCGCCTGGGTCTGGCGCTTGGCGGCGGCCTTGACCGCATCCTGCACCTTCTCAAAGGCGCGCACCTCGATCTGGCGCACGCGCTCGCGGCTGATGTCGAACTCGGCTGACAGCTCTTCCAGCGTCAGCGGCTCTTCGGCGAGGCGACGGGCCTCGAAGATGCGCCGCTCGCGCTCGTTGAGCACGGCAAGAGCGCCTGACAGCATGCCGCGCCGGTTTTCCAGCTCGTCCTGCTCGATCAGCATCTCTTCCTGGCTTTCGTGGTCGTCGACCAGCCAGTCCTGCCATTCACCGGATTCGCCTTCCGTCGCCCGGATCGGCGCGTTGAGCGAGGCGTCGCCGGACAGGCGGCGGTTCATCGACACCACTTCGGCTTCGGAAACGTTCAGCCTGGTGGCGATTTCGGTGATCTGATCGGGCTTCAAATCGCCGTCGTCCAGAGCCTGGATCTTGCCCTTCACCTTGCGCAAGTTGAAGAACAGGCGCTTCTGGTTGGCGGTCGTGCCCATCTTGACCAGGCTCCACGAGCGCAGGATGTACTCCTGGATCGAGGCCTTGATCCACCACATGGCGTAGGTCGCGAGGCGGAAGCCGCGTTCGGGTTCGAATTTCTTGACGGCCTGCATGAGGCCGACATTGCCTTCCGAGATCACCTCGCCGATCGGCAGACCGTAGCCGCGATAGCCCATGGCGATCTTGGCGACGAGCCGCAAATGGCTGGTGACGAGCTTGTGCGCAGCGCTGGTGTCTTCATGCTCGGCATAACGCTTGGCGAGCATGTACTCTTCCTGCGGCTGAAGCATCGGAAAGCGGCGGATTTCTTCCAGGTAGCGGCTGAGGCCGCCTTCGCCGGAAACAATACTGGGTAGTGACTGGGCCATGATAGCGCCCCCTCTCTATTGGAGTGATGCCCCCGAAACGCGGCGGGCATGTGACGCGAGCACCAAAAGGCTCGCTCGCGACATCAGATCTTATACAGGAACAAAACCAGAAAAGACAGGCATTTGTTCAACACGAAACAGTGTGTCACGCTGAAGTGAACAATGCCAGTCAGGTTTTTTGATGGCTGGTTTCGAGCTTGTTGATGACAGGTTTAGAGATTGCGAAAGCCGCCGACGAGTTCCTCCATATCCCCCGGTATCGGCGCCTCGAACCTCAGAGGTAAATGGGTATCGGGATGGCGAAATGCAAGGAGCCAGGCATGCAAAGCTTGCCGGGAAAATGCCTTGACCTGACCTTTCAGGGGTTCCGGCAACCGGTTGGCCTTGGTGCGGAAGGCCTGGCCGTAGTCTGGGTCGCCGACGACTGGATGCCCGATATGGGCCATGTGGACGCGGATCTGGTGGGTGCGGCCGGTTTCCAGCCGGCATTCGACCAGGCTTGCGGTGGCGAACTCCTGCTGTTTTTCGCCAAAACGCTCCTGGACGGCAAAGTGGGTGACGGCATGGCGGGCGTCGTCGCGGCCTTCCGGTACCACGGCACGGCGCACCCGGTCGGCGGCGCGGCCAAGCGGCGCATCGACCGTTCCGGTCGGCCTCTGCGGTATGCCCCAGACCAGCGCCAGATAGGCGCGTTCCAGATCGCCGCTCCGGCCATGATCGGCGAAGGCTTCCGACAGCGCCTTATGGGCGCGGTCGGTCTTGGCCACCACCATGACGCCGCTGGTCTCCTTGTCCAGGCGGTGCACGATGCCCGGCCTGCGCACCCCGCCAATGCCAGACAGGCTGTCGCCGCAGTGATGGATCAACGCGTTGACGAGTGTGCCGGTCCAGTTGCCGGCGCCGGGATGCACGACAAGCCCTGCCGGCTTGTTGATGACGATCAGTGCGTCGTCTTCATAGAGCACATCGAGCGCGATGTTCTCGCCCTGCGGCGTGGCCGGCTCCGGTTCCGGCATCGCGACCGACACGCTTTCGCCAGCGGTCATCTTGCGCTTGGTCTCGTCGACCGGCTTGCCGTTGATGCTCACGGCGCCCTGCCGGATAAGCATCTGCACGCGGCTGCGCGACATGTCGGGGCCGAGGCTGGCCGCCAGCCATTGATCGAGGCGCTGTCCGGCCGCATCCGCGCCCGCCACAAGCACGGTGGGCGCTGCCTCGATGAATTGGTCCTCTATCAATTCGGGGGCCTCTTCGTTATGAGCGCTCATTGAAAAATTCCGGAATGTTTTGCCATGGCCAGCCCGATTGCCGACGAAGACCAGGAGAAGCCGCTCGACGCTGAAGCTGAAAAGGTGCGCAAGAAGCTCATCCGCTTCATGGGTATCAATCTCGGCCTGCTGTTTGTCGCCCTTATGGTGGTGATCGGGGCCCTTGTCTACAAAGCGCGCAACGCTCCGCCCACGAGCGCGCAGTTGGCCGGCGATGTCCAGGTGCCCGCCAGCGAGCCGTTGAGTGGCGACATCGTGCTGCCGGTCGGCGCAAAAGTGGTCAGCCAGTCGCTGTCCGGCAACCGCATCTCGATCGACGCCGAGCTTGCCGACGGCGGTCGTGCGATCTTCGTCTATGATATCGCCGAGCGCCGCCTGATCGGCCAGTTTGCAATTCGCAACAAATAGGCTGGCCGCAACAGTGCAACAAACAAGCGTGTCGCAGAAATGACCGGCTTTGCCGAACATCGTCGTGTGGCGACTGTCGCACTGGTCGTCGCCAATTATGACGAGGCGATTGCCTGGTATGTCGGGCGGCTGGGTTTCCTGCTCCTCGAGGACGTCGATCTCGGCGGCGGCAAGCGCTGGGTCACGGTGGCGCCGGCCAACGGGCAGGGTGCCAGACTGCTGCTGGCCGAGGCGTCCGACGAGGCACAAAGGCAAAGCATCGGCAATCAGACGGGTGGCCGGGTTTTTCTGTTCCTCGAAACCGACGACTTTGCCCGCGATCATGCGGCGATGCTGGAAAAGAGCGTCGAATTCCGCGAGGCGCCGCGTTTTGAGCCCTATGGCACGGTCGCGGTTTTCGCCGATCTCCACGGCAATCTCTGGGACCTGATCGAGCCGAAACGCTAGGCTTGCGGCCGGCTTTTCCCTGATGTGGTAAAGCTGGCCAAACCCCAGTTGCTTTTTCCCGGCCGTCAGCCTATATCGCCGGTTCTTGAGCGCGCCCATCGTCTAGCGGTCAGGACACCGCCCTCTCACGGCGGGAACAGGGGTTCGATTCCCCTTGGGCGTACCAGAGATTTCAAGCACTTAGCGTTGCACCTGCAAAAATCGTCAAATATTCGTCAAATATGCCTTCCGTGGAGGTCATTTTCGCTTCCCATTGAGCCGCATGCGCCCCATTCGCCCGCTGGTTCCCGCCGGCGGGCTTTTTCGTTTTGGGAACCATTTCAGCGCAAGCTAAATCAATCGCGGTGTTTCGAGGAATGAGACCATGAGCAGCGGCCCCGACGATCCGCCAATTGAGCGACGCTCGCATCCTCGGAGTGCTGTCCTAAAAGACGGGACCATCATCACTGAAGATGCGACCATCCGGTGCTCCGTCAGAAATCAGCACGCTCACGGTGCTGAGCTACGAGTGGATCCGGGCGTGGTTATTCCTGACCGGTTCGTTCTTCACATCCCTGCGGATGACGCTAGATATCGTGCCGTCGTGCGGTGGAGAAAAAACGAGCGGCTTGGTGTGCAGATCTATTGAAACAGGATGCGGAAAATGGCTGTGGCTAAGAAGACAGCCCTAAACTGTCGGCAAGGATCGTGATCTGGGCTAGGCCATGGGAATACTTCGACCGAGATCTGAGCCAAAAAAGGCTTACCCAAATAGCGATCGGTTCGGCGAGGACGGCCGGCGCATTTACAGTTCTTATGCCGCCGCAGACGGAAGGCCAGTCAAACGAGGCAAACGCCGCCGCTTGCCGCTGCTTATCAGCGGAGCGTCGGTAGCCGCCGTTGTGGGCCTCTTGATGTACTTGATAGGGGCTGGCTAACCAGCCAGCGCATGCCCACCCTTTTCCATCAAAGTCTAATGATTGGCACAGTGCACTGGAAAGTACGTGCGGTAACTGTTGATTCAACCATTGCTGGTATTTTAGATGAGTGTGGTAGCGGCTCCGACAGTGCGGCGGGGGCTGGATTGCCGGAGCCGCCTGCGCGGTCCGGTTGGGGTTTGACCGCGCTGTTCCAAAATAGGACAGCGCGGTCAACGATTCGTTAAAATTCCCTTGACCTAATTAAGTGCATGCTAATGGATCGCGGTTTGCGGGTCGGTGCGATTCCTGGGAAAAATGAGCACATTAGAGCAGGTCTTCGCTGCTACGCCTTTTGTTTCGCTGCCCTGTAGTCAGCTTCCCATGGCAATGCGTCAAAGTCCGGCTTGAGCCCGCCAGCGCGGTAGGCTTCCTGGGCAATGTAATTGCATTTGGCCTTCTCCAGGGTGCAGGCAAAGGGCGGATTTCCTGGGCAACGGTAAAGGCCTACTGCTTCCACGTTAGAAATTCCCCGCGAATATCTCAGATATGGATTCCATGGCTGCCTACGCATGTCGTCCTTCGTTGTGATGAAGCCCAAGGACTTGGTACCGAGGCCCGGTGCACAGTTGGGTGCGGGCCTCACCGGCCGCGGCTTATATTCTCTGTTGCTAATTCTTCCGACATGCGAATGAAGGAGCGCCAGCAAGGACGTGCCACGAGGCGCGGGACGCGTCTCCGCTGTAGGTAGCCGGCGGCACCAAGTTCGACGATGCGCTGCGACCGGAGTGCTCCGGGAGAGACGAGCCTCTCCCGTCGGAGGCTCGTTGCTCCTCACGACTGTCCAGTCAGAACGCTATGGAGTGAACGCAGTTCTCATCCTGGCATGTCACGGCGCGCCAGGATGCGGATCAACCCGTCTAGACAGCCGGCGTCCCCCTCGCCGTAACGGCGCGGTGGATCTCCTCGGTCAGGCTATTGTTGACCTCGATGAGCCGGTGCACCTCATCCTGGATTTTCAAGAGCGCTTCGGCGTCCTTGTAGGTCTGCAGCGCCTGCTTGTCTGAGGCGGCGGCCGAAACCTTTTGGCCAACCATGATTACCGACAGCAGCACCAGCTGCAAAAATGTCTGTGCGATCCAAGCGATCAGCGTCGCTACTCCGCCCTGGATGGCAGCCGGCAAGCTGATGAGGGCGATCCCCGCGAAGACATAGGCGCACCACATCGTGCCAACAGAGTTCGTGATGACGAGAGCGATTCTCCCGTTTAGGCCCAATTGTTCATGCCGGGTGAGGTGAGGTCCGACCTTCTCGCGTTCCTTAATTCGCGGATTGGGAATGTGTTCGACGTTCACGATCGGCTTTTTCATGATCGAGATCATCGCCGGCTGATACCGGAAACACAAGTCGACCGCGCGCCGAACTTGGCGCCTAACCCGGCCAACAGTGTAAGCGGGCAGATGCCCAATGGACTACCTGTAATAGTACCTGTGGTGGTGGTGCCTGTGGTGGTGGTGATAATGTCTATGATGGTAGTAGTACCGCTGCGGGTAGTAATAGCAGTGGTGGTACCTGTAGTGGTATCGGTAGTATGGGCGATATGGCTCGTAGTACGGGTCGCCGTAGTAATCGCCGCTATAGCGGTAGGGGAAAGGGAACCCTCCGAAACCACCATAATAGCCGCCGAAGGGCGAGAAGAGAAACTGCGCCTGGGTCGGCGAAGTGACGTAGTGGTCCGGCTGCTCGGGTGAATCGCCCGTCGGGTCGCTCACCTTGCGCGAGGAAGGCACAGGGATGATGATGACAGCCTGCAAGGTTTCCTCGGTCGTATCGATCGAACAAGACCCTGCGCCGACTTTCCAAGCGTGCCAAAACAGATGTCGCCTTCATGATCGACCCACCCAAGCGTCAGGATCCCGATGAGGCCATCGAGCCGGGTTTTCAGGCAATCGAGGCGCGTAGAGTTCCTTTGCCCGGTGGCTACCGACAGGGTGTGATTTCCGCGATCACCGTATTGCTCGGATTTTCACTTCTTTTCCTGCGGTATTGGAATTTCGAAGCTGATGGCGGATGGACGACTGCCTCGATCCTGGCGACGCTCCTGCTCGCGCTGGCCATCGTCCTCCAACTCGTCACACTGTGGCGTTCGCTGCTCCCGCGCGACGACGACGAGCCGGTCTATCAGGTCACGCTGCGCTGGTTCCTCGCCTCGATCATCGCTCTCCTTGCGGGCGTGCTGCTGGCCGGGCTGACCGCTTCGCACGTCTTCAATCTTTGATCGGACTTTGATCGGAACAATTCCGGGCTGCGCGACCATCCACTTTTACGCCGCAAGGTCATCCTGTTGACTGCATGGAAAAGCCCCGCCGACCGGGAGTCAAGCGGGGCCCTTGGAGTGGCCGCAAGGGGACTGGCTGCGGACTACTCAGTGATCCGTAGGATCATCTTCAATATGGCCCTCAGAATGAGGTGGCGCATCGGCCGAACAGATGAAGGAAACAGCCCTATCCACATTTCGTGGCCATCCTCTCTACGAGTAGAGAGGGCAGGGACAACACTCGGGCACGCACCCGCGCGGATCGTGTTTGGCCGGGAGGGATTGGCGAAGCCCGCGAAAGCGCGGCGGGCCCGCGTGCCCGAATCCACCCAATTTAAGTCAGGCCGCGACGCTTGAAAGCGCAACGATCCCTGTTACTTACGGCGTGGGGGTAGCATCCGCGGCAATGTGGATATTGGGTCGGGTAGAGTTGGAATGGCGTCAGTGAAGATGATTTGCCCGCGCTGCCATGGCGGTGGCAAGATTTTCGATTGCTCCAGATGGGGCGAGTCGAAGGGGCATTGCTGCCCGCAAGGGACGCACCAGATCAGTTGCCCGGGGAAGACCGTTACCTGCACCGAGTGTCGTGGCTTGGGAATGTTGGCGGAAGCGGAACTCAGGGCGGTCGCTTAGTCTTGCTTCGGCCAGGATGCGATGAGGGCGGCTTTCGCGTTGCGATCGTGTCCGCCGTCTCTTGAATAGGTCCTGCAGGCTTTTACCGCCAAGAGCGATTCCACCGTCGTGCAACGATAGGGCTCGCCGCTTCTGGCGTGGCGGGGCCGATTGCACTAGCATCACGCCATGGATTTCGAGGCACGGCTCAAGCGGCGCACAGAACGCCGGGTGCCAGGCAGATCCTGACGGGCAATCGAGGCCACGGGGAGAAGGCCAATGCAGAAGCTGCAAGCGCAGGGCGTCCACCACATCACGCTGGTCGGCGCCGGGCGCCAGACCTCGATCGATTTCTGGGAAGGCGTGCTCGGCATGCCGTTCATCTTCGAGCAGCCCAACCTCGACAAGGCCAGCGAAAGCCATCTCTATTTCGATCCAGGCGACGGCCGGCTGATCACCGTCTTCACCGATGAGAGCCGCACGCCGCAGAAGCGGCGCACGCCGACCGATCCGGGCTGCGTCCACCACATCGCGTTCGCGGTGTCGCGCGTCACCTTCCTGCAGGCGGTCGCCCGGCTCGACGAACGCGGCATCAAGCACAGCGGCGTCAAGGATCGCGGCTTCATGGATTCGATCTATTTCGAGGATCCGCTCGGCCTGCTGATCGAACTCGCTTCCTACCGCTTCGAGCCGCCGGTGGGTTTCACCCATGCCGACGTGCTGATGCAGGCGCACCGGCTGCGTGTCGCGCGCGGCGATTACAACATTGCCGAGGTGCACCTTGCCGACGCGATCCAGGCGCTTGTCGAGAGCTCCCGCGCGACCTTGTCGGACGACCGGGCGCCGAAGAATCCATACTGACGGCCAACAAAAACAGAGGGAGGACCACAATGGCAAAGACAGTGACAAAGAGTGCGAAGAAGGCTTCTGCCCAGGCAAAGCCGAAAGCCGCCGCGGCGGCAAAAGTGGCCGCGAAGCCGGCTGCAAAAGCCGCGCCGAAGGCGGCCGCGAAAGCCGCGGCGAAGCCGGCAGCCCAAAAGTCGGCGCCGAAGACCGCCAAGGCCAAGTCGGCGAAGAAGCCGGCGCTGAAGCTCAGCATGCTGAAGCCGAGCGTCAACAACATGACCGTGCGGGTGTTTGCCCGCGCGGCCGGGTTCGACGCCGCCGAGACCGACGCCTGGGGCCACACGCGCTCGCCGGAATACATGGCGCGCAATCCGGCGCATCTGACGCCGATGATCGAGGATAAGGGGCTGCCCAGAGGCGTGCTTTGGGAAAGCTGCGCCATCATGCAGTATCTCGCCAACAAGCACGGGCTGGAGAAATTCTATCCGAAGGCGCCGGCCAAGCGGGCGATGGTCGACAGCGCCATGTTCTACCTGATCGGCACGCTCTACCCCTATGTGGCGCGCGCCACCTATCCGGCGCTGGGTTTCCCGCAATATGCCGGCGAGGTCGGCCACAGCGATGCTCATCCCGACAAGAAGTCGGAAGCACAGAAGGCCGCCATGGCCGCGATCGCCGAGCCGCTGGAGGTCTTCCACAGCTTCTTCAGGGATGGCAAGCCGTTCATCGGTGGCAAGAACCCGTCGATCGCCGACATCCGGCTGGCGGCGACGCTCGAGTTCCTGGCGGTCATCGACTACGTGCTGCCCAAATGGGCGAAGGAATACATGGCAGCAATCGAGAAGAAGCTGGGCAAGGCCTACGCCGAGCCGGCCGGCGACGTGCGTGGCTACATTGCCTATGTGAGGTCGCAGGCGAAGGCTTCAGCTTAAGCATTCGTTAACCAAAGCCCTGTCTACTGCCAGGAATTCGCCGCGCGACCACGGATGTACTGGCGCACCATCGGTGGAAGGAAAGGTCGGCTCCGTGCCGGCCTTTTTGCTTTTTTCGGGCCTCATGTCGGGACATCGCGCGACGGTGATCGGGCAGTGCCAGAGCATTTCGCCGTTTCACGGAAACGGCGAGCCGCTCTATCTCTTTGTTTTTGCGCAATTCCGGACGGAAAACCGCTCACACTTTTCCTGGAATTGCGCCAGAGCATCAACTTTTCACATCGGGATATTGTCATCGCCGACGTTGACTCTAACATCGCTTCCAGCGGATTCGGCTTCGAATGCCGGCCTGGAGTGAGATGAGGGCTTGCGATGAAATGCGTGGCGGCAATGCTGATGATCGCCGTTGGAATGCTGGCCGGGACGCTTCTCCCGTCACAGGCCGCGATGCTCAACACAATGGATGATGTCGGGGACGCGATCCAGGCGTGCTGGACGCCGCCGGCGGACGCCGGGAATTCGACCGTAACCCTGAGCTTCAGCTTCAAGCGCGACGGCTCGCTGATCGGTCCGCCGCGGCCGACTGCCGCCAAGGTGGCCGGCGATGACAAGGCGCGGAAGGCGTTCATCGAGGCGGCCGTCGCCGCCGTCAAGAATTGCACACCGCTGACTTTTTCACCGGCTTTGGCGCAGGGCATTGGCGGCAACGTCTTCACGTTGCAGCTGGCCGCCCCGAAGCAATAACGGTTCGCGCCGACCTCTCATCGAGAAATGGCGGACTAAAGCGCGTCGCCCGGCAAGGCTTTACGCTTCCGCCGGGCTGCTTTTCAGAACCAATTGCTCAATGGCTCAGTCGCCGAACCTCAGCATGCCGTGCCAAGTCCGGTGTCTCGAAGACATAGTCGCTCCAGGCCGATTCCGGGATTTGCCCGGCCAGATAGCACTCCACCAACAGGTTTTGCTCGGGATTGAGCGGTCGTGGCGCGCGCTCATGATCCAGCCCGAGAGAATGGAAAAAGTTCCGTGTCAGTTCCGATACCGTGAAGTGGATCGACATCTGCGTTCTCCTCTGCCCATCAACGCCGCAGTCAGGCAAAGGTTTCAGCGTCAGGCGCCGGTAACGCCGGATTGATCGGTCGCTGGGGCCATGGCCCGGCAATTTCGACAGCCATCGGTCTGGCCGCATTGTTTTCCGGTTCGTCTCAATCTTGAAATAAAAACGTAATATCGAATTTACAGGAGCCATTCTATTACACTAGATGAAAATCTGTTTCAGGCAGTAACTCTTTAAGTATTAGATATAGCTCATTTAGTCGAAGATTACCCAAGTCGAAAGAATGTGATTCCAGTCCGTCAGCAACAAGGACAATGTCGTCCCGATGATCCGTTTCTGGCTTCTCATGATGATCGCACTGGTGACGGTGGCCGCCTTTGCGCTCGGCACGACGTCTTCTTATGCGGATAGTTGCAGCGCGATCAGAGGTCAGTTGCTTTCTGGCGGCCGCGGTGGGGGCGTAAGCCCCGAACTGGCGCAACTGCGCCGCCAGCTTGCAGCGATCCAGGGCCTGGAGAGGCAGCGCAGATGCACGGCGCAAAGTGCCACGGGCGGCTTCTTCAACGCTTGCGCCGACCTTGCCAGAAACCGGACGGAGGTGCTGCGCCAGATCGCGGCCGGTTCCGGCCGGGACGTTTCGGGCCGGTTCGCGGCGCTCGGCTGCACGTCCGGGGCGAAGGATCAGCGCCCGGCGTCGAAGACCCAGTCCACAGCGGGCGGAGCAACATATGCCGGCAATACGATGCTGTTTTGCGTACGCCTGTCGGATGGATATTTCTTCCCCGCGCCAAAGTCGCAATTCGCCGGCAGCGACGATGTCAAGGATATGGCCGATCAGTGCCGTTATATCTGCGATGATCCGGCCGTCGATCTCTACACGCTGAGCGACGCCAGTCTGGAAACCGAAAAGATGGTCGCGCTTGATACGCGCAAACCCTATACCGAATTGCCGTCGGCTTTCCGCTACCGGGACGATGCCAATTTCAAGGCCTGCGACGTCAAGCGCTACTACCAGCGGGTCGCCGAACTGAGGGCAAGGACGGTGACGCCGACAAACATGACCAACGCCATCATTCCCCTGCCGCAGTCAAAGCCGGACGTCGGCAGTGTCGCGGCAATCCCGCAATCCGGGACAGAAGCCGCGGGTGCCGCTCAGGAGCAGTCGATCGAGGCCAGCAGGCGGCCGGTGCGCGTGGTTGGCCCGGCCTTCTTCCCGGCTGAATGAGCGCCCCTCTCTGCGCATCCATCGGATAACAGGTTGCCGCGGGCTGTCATGGTGCAGCCTTCTATAGGACCCATCTGGAACAGAGGGGCGTTCACGGCGTTGTGATCGACAGCCAGGAGAAACGCCATGGCCACGTTCAGGGAAATGCGGGTTCTGGAGATCGTCGAAAGCGGCTCTCTGACCAATGACGAGAAGGTCGCCGAACTGCGTGAGATCGAATCCGAGGCGCGCGGCCTGCAGCGGGCCGCGTCGGAGAGTTCCATGGGCGATGATGACGGCTGGCAGGACGATCTGCGCCAGGTTCGCCTCGCGCTCGACAAGCTCGGAGCGAAGGAACCGAAGAAGGGCGCGGCATCGCTATAGGGCCTGTCCGCCATAAGGCTCGGCGGGTTGCTTTCCAGATTTAGTCGCAGACCATGCGAACCCGTTGGCCCGGCGCGCTTACGTTCCTGCACGCCAGTTGTTTTTCCGGATCCGAGGGCGGCGGAGGCGGCGGTGAAAATCTCGTCTGGTGTCGTCTGTGCATGGCAGGTTTCAAAACCCTGCGTTCGGAAAATCGTCCTGGCGGCTGTGGCGGCGGTGGCGGCACCGGAAAGGCGCCGTTGTTGGTCTGCGGCGCGTAGTCGATATTGGGTGGCGGCCGGTCCCAGAAGCGCCTGGCGTCGAGCGGCCGCGGAATGATGACCGTGCCGTCATAGCTGCGCGAACAGCCACTGCCGAAAAGCAGCACCACGCCCAGCAAGAAAGGCCCTATCCGTCCAATCATAAGCAACACCCCTGCACGGGCTTATAACGCGGCCTTGGTCCACCCGACAACCGGACGGAATAACGCAGGAGGAACGTGGTGGTTGCGCAATTAAGGTTAGCGGATCGTTAATGCTTCTCGGGCACATTCCGTCGACGAACCGCGGAGGGAGGGTTCGACCTTGATTTTCGGGGTGGGGACAGTATGGCGGAAGCGGACGAAGCAATCGGCGCGCGCGGCAAGCGTGGACCCGGCAAGGCGGTGCATCGCGGAGACGCGCTACCGCACGCGGATATGGATTCGACCGATGCGCTTCGCCAACTGGTCGAGGCAGGCTCGGACTGGATCTGGGAGACCGACGCCGAACTGCGCTTCTCCTGGCTTTCCCCCAGCTACCAGGCGGCCACCGGTATCGATCCGGCTGATGTACTTGGCCGGTTCCGCTTCGATTTCCTCAGCCAGGTCCTGAAAGGCAACCACAGCGCGGCAGCGCATCTGGAGGATCTGCAGGCGCACCGGCCCTTTCGCGACTTCGTCTACGAACTGAAGGGGGGCGGCGCCGACTGCCGCTGGGTGCTGACGTCAGGCTTTCCACGGTTTGACAGCGAAGGAAAATTTGCCGGCTATCGCGGCATGGGCCGCAACGTCACCGCGCTGGCCAGCGCCTTCGAGACCGTGGAGCAAAACCCGTTGTCGGGCAGCGAACCCGACCGGCATCTTGCCGATCTCGAACGGACGATGGACGCCATGCACATGGGCGTCGTGCTTCTCGATGCCAAGCTCGACACACTGATCGTCAACAAGGCGTATCGCGACCTGTCCAGGATTCCGGACGGTGCGGTGACCGTCGGCGCTCCGTTCAGTCAGTTGATGGAACTCAACCGCCGCAATGGCATTTATGGCGACATCGACGAACAGCAGTGGCAGCGCTACCTCGCCACCCGTATCGAGGAGATTCGCGCCGGCTCCGTCGCGCCACGTGAATTTGTCCATGCCAACGGCAGGACGATGATGTTCTCGGTGACGGCGCTGTCCGGGGGCAAGCGGTTATTGACCTACTATGAGGTCACCGAACTCAAGCGTCGCGATGCCGAGATCGAAAGCGCCAACGCCAAGATCGCCGAGACCTTCGTCAACCTACGCACCATGGTCGATGAGATGCCGATCGGCGTTCTCGTCCTCGATGCCGATATGCGTGCCGAAGTCATCAATCGCGCCTTCTATGACTTCTGGAGGATCGATCCGGGCCGAGCCGGGATCGGCTCGGCCTTCCGAGAATTGATGGAGGCCAGCCGCGCCATCGATCCCTACGGCGCCGATGAAATTGCCTGGCAACGTCACACCGCCGAGCGCGAAGCCGAAATCAGGGCCGGCGTCGCCGGTTCCAGGCAATTGCCGCACAATGACGGGCGCACGCTTGTCGCATCGCTGGCGCCGCTGCCCGGCGGCAAGCGGCTCATTTCCTATGTCGACGTCACCGACATGAAGGGCCGTGAGACCGAGGCACAGGACGCGCGCAAGCATCTCGCCAGCGTGCTGGAATCACTACCGGCCGGCGTCATCATCTACGACCGCGACGACAAGTTCGTCTTCGCCAACCACAAGCTGCAGGACTCGCTGCCGGCGCTGAAGCCCTTCTGGCAGCCCGGCCGGACCTTCCGCGAGGCGCTGGAATTCGGCCATTCGGTCGGCTATTTCCGCTCGAGCGGCGATGCCGGGATCGACAGGTTGTACGAGGCCGATTCCGAACGCTGGCTCGACAGCATGCTGGCGCGCTACCACCTGCCAAATTCTTCCTACGAGCGCCTCAATGCCGATGGACGCTGGTACCAGGTCTACGACATGCGCACCGATGACGGTACGTTCATCGGCGTGCGCGTCGACATCACAGACATCAAGAGTCGCGAGGCGGCGCTGCGCGACTCGATGCGCCAGATCGATCTGTTCCGGCACGTCATGGACGAGTTGCCGGTGGCCGCCTTCATCAAGGCGCAGGATCTGAGCATCGAATTCGTCAACAAGGCCTGGTGCGCGATCACAGGCCTCGCCAAGGAAGACGTCATCGGCCGCACCGACCGCCAGCTGTTCGGCGCCGAGGAGGCGGAAGGCTACAGCCATGACGACACCGATGTCGTGGTGACCGGCGCTGTGCGCGAGGTCGAGGAGCCCGTTACCCATCGTGACGGCACGGTGCGGCAGTTGATGACACGCAAGAGCCGGCTGGTGGCGATCGACGGATCGGTGCATCTGGTTGGTTCCAGCACCGACATCACCGACGTCAAGGCGCGCGAGCGGGCTCTGGAAGAGAGCATGCGCGAGAACGAGGTGTTCCGCAGCCTGATCGACAATGTGCCGGTGTCGATCTACGCCAAGCGCTCCGATCTCAGGCAGTTCTATGTCAACAAGGGCTGGTGCGATCTGACCGGTCTCAGCAGGGAAGATGCAATCGGCAAGACCGACATCGAGATTTTCGGGGAGGACGGCGAGGCTTTCGTGGCCGGCGATCTGGCCGTGCTGCGCACCGGCGACACCCAGGAGATCGAGGAGACGGTGCGGCTTGCCGACGGCAGCATCAGGCATCAGTTCGCGCGCAAGGGCGCGATGATCGCGTCGGACGGTTCGCTCTACCTGATCGGATCGACCACCGATATCACCGAACTGAAGATGCGCGAGGCCGAACTCAGCGAGGCGCGCCAGCGCGCCGTGCTCGCCGACCGCGCCAAGTCGGAATTCCTCGCCAATATGAGCCATGAGATCCGCACGCCGATGAACGGTGTGCTGGGCATGGCGGAACTCCTGGCCAAATCCAATCTCGATCCGAAGCAGAAGACGTTCACCGACATCATCGTCAAATCGGGCAACGCGCTCCTGACCATCATCAACGACATCCTGGATTTCTCCAAGATCGATGCTGGCCAGTTGGTGCTCGATCCGGCGCCCTTCAACCTTGCCGAGGCGATCGAGGACGTGGCGACGCTGGTGTCGACACGCGCCAAGGAAAAGGACCTCGAGCTCATCGTGCGCATCGAGCCGAGGCTCGAAAGCCTGTTCATCGGCGATGTCGGCCGCATCAGGCAGATCGTCACCAACCTCGTCGGCAATGCGGTGAAATTCACCGATGAGGGCCATGTGCTGGTCGACGTGACCGGCGAGAGGGTCCCGACCGGAACCAGGCTGACGATCTCGGTCACCGACACCGGCATAGGCATCCCCGAGGAAAAACTGAAACTGGTGTTCGAAAAATTCAGCCAGGTCGACACCTCCTCGACAAGGCGGCACGAAGGCACCGGGCTTGGCCTTGCCATCACCTCACGGCTGGTCGAGCTGATGGGTGGCACCATCGGTGTCGAGAGCGCCGAGGGCAAGGGCTCGACCTTCTGGTTCACCGTGACACTACCCAGGGCCGGTCAGCAGAACGGGCAGCGCATCATGCCGGTGGACGTGACGGGCGCACGCGTGCTGATCGTCGACGACAATGCCGTCAACCGGGCCATCCTGACCGAGCAGATGACGTCGTGGACGTTCGATTCCTGCGCGGCCGAAAGCGGCGCCGAGGGCTTGAAGGTGCTGATCGCCGCCGCCGCCTATGGCGTGCCTGTGGATTGCGTCGTGCTCGACTACCAGATGCCCGAGATGAGTGGCGCCGAAATGGCGCGCATCGTGCGCAATACCGAAGGCCTCGCCGACACGCCGATCATCATGCTGACCTCGGTCGACCAGTCGCTCGCCAACACCAGCTACCGCGATCTCGGCATCGATGCCCAGCTGATCAAGCCGGCGCGCTCCTCTGTGCTCCTGGAAACGCTGGTCGCGACCATCCAGCGCCATCGCCACGCCACGGACGGCTACGCCGCGCAGCCATCCGCAGGCGAGGCGCTCGATGCTCCTCAGCGGCCGCCGTTGGCGCTGTCCGAACAACGGGCGCAATTGCAGCCGCCGCCGATTCGTCCCAGGCTTCCCGCCACTGGCGATGGCGGACACAGGCTGGACATCCTCGTGGCCGAGGACAATGAGGTGAACCAGATGGTCTTCACCCAGATCCTCGGTGAGACCGGCTACGGCTTCGAGATCGTCGGCAATGGCCGCAAGGCGCTCGACGCCTTCGGCAAGCTCAATCCGTGCATGATCCTGATGGATGTCTCGATGCCGGAGATGAGCGGGCTCGAGGCGACCGCCGCGATCCGCCGACTGGAGCAGGAAACCGGCACGCATGTGCCGATCGTCGGCGTCACCGCGCATGCGCTCAAGGGCGACCGCGAACGCTGCCTGGAGGCGGGCATGGACGACTATCTGCCCAAGCCGATCAGCCCCAGAGCCCTGCTGGAGAAAGTCGAGCGCTGGATCGGCGCCGGCCGCCAGGTCCAGCGCAACGCGGGATAGCATCGCGCCGCCGGGTTCGAGGTATCCGGAGAGGCAAGCCGAGGGAATCAATCGCGGATTTGCTGCTACCCCTGCGTGCAATGACTATGGTGCGATCGCACCATATCAAAGGCGGTGCCGAGCCGGGACAATGGCAAAATCGAATTCCGCCCTTGCAGTTACGGGCGGGAGCAGCGACCGCCGGCAAGAGACAGCGTCAACCTACCCCAACGGACCTGTTTTTGGCGATGGCCCGGCCATGACACGCTCTGGCCTTGAGCAACGCGCTCCCGTCCGGATTTTCTTCAGTTGGGAAAGCCCCGTCGAATCCGGCGGCGGCTCCAGCCGATGAATGGCCCAAGTCACTGATTCCGGGGGCAAACTCGGATCAGGCCACGACCACCCAACGCCACCGCCTTTTCCAGTGCCGGCAACGCGTTACCGGGCTGACACGAAACTGTCATGCGACTGTTATAATCGAAGGCTATTGGCCTCAGCGGGCGCTGGTTAGGAATGGCGCCGAGAGACCATCTTCCGAACAGGAGCAGGCCACATGAGACATTTCATCCGCTCGGCGGCCGTTGCGATCGCAATGGCTACAGCGTCTACCTTCACCCTTTCCGCAGCAATGGCAGCTGACCTTTCCGGCGCCGGCTCGACCTTCATCTATCCGGTGTTCGCCAAGTGGGCCGACACCTACAAGAAGGATACCGGCATCGGCCTCAACTACCAGTCGATCGGTTCCGGCGGCGGCATCAAGCAGGTCATCGCCAAGACCGTGACTTTCGGCGCCACCGACAAGCCGATGTCCGATGCCGATCTGGAAAAGAACGGCCTCGTGCAGTTCCCGATGGTGATGGGCGGCATCGTGCCGATCGTCAACCTCACTGGCGTCAAGCCGGGCGAACTCGTCCTCGACGGCAAGACGCTCGCCCAGATCTATCTCGGCGCCATCACCACCTGGGACGATGCCGCGATCAAGGCGCTGAACCCCACCCTCACCCTGCCGTCGACCGCGATCGCCGTCGTGCATCGTTCGGATGGCTCGGGCACCACCTTCAACTTCACCAACTATCTGGTGAAGCTCTCGCCCGACTGGAAGGACAAGGTTGGTTCGGACACCGCCGTCGAATGGCCGACGGGCGTCGGCGCCAAGGGCAGCGAAGGCGTTGCCAACACCGTCAAGCAGACGGATGGCGGTATCGGCTACGTCGAATACGCCTATGCCAAGCAGAACAACCTGTCCTACTCCAAGATGCTGAATGCAGCCGGCAAGGTCGTCGAGCCGTCGCTCGAATCCTTCGGCGCTGCCGCTTCGAATGCCGACTTCAAGACTGCCAAGAACTTCAACGTCATCATCACCAACGAGCCCGGCGACACCACCTGGCCGATCGCGGCTTCCACCTGGGTTCTGATCCACAAGGCTCCGGATGATGCCGCTGCCACCGGCGAAGCCCTGAAGTTCTTTGCCTGGGCCTACAAGGACGGCAAGGAAACCGCCAAGGCGCTCGACTATGTCTCGATCCCCGACAGCGTCGTCGACCTGATCAAGGCTTCGTGGAAGGCCGACATCCAGGCCGACGGCAAGCCCGTCTACGCCGGCGAGTAATATCCCTTGAAGGAGCGCCGCGCCCGCGGCGCTCCTTTTCCTTCAATTCGAAAGAGCCGAGCTTGACATGAGCGCTGTCCAGGAAGCCTTGCCAGCCGTCAGAAGTTCGCGCGATGCCACCGTTCGACGGTTCGCGCTGACCGACTCGATCTTCCACGGAATGACCCGCGCTGCCGCAATCTTGGTGCTGGTCCTGCTCGGCGGCGTCGCGGTCTCGCTGTTTGCCGGTTCCTGGCAAGCCCTGTCGACCTTCGGCTTTTCCTTCCTGACCAGCGAAAGCTGGAACCCGGTGACCGAGAAGTTCGGTGCCCTGGCGCCCATCTACGGCACCATCATCACCTCGGCCATCGCCATCCTGATCGCCGTGCCGCTCGGCATCGGCATCGCCATCTTCCTCACCGAGCTTTGCCCGCGCCCGCTGCGGCGCCCGATCGGCATGGCGGTTGAATTGCTGGCCGGCATCCCTTCGATCATTTACGGCATCTGGGGCCTGTTCGTCCTGGCACCGTTCCTGCAAACGACCGTGCAGCCCTTCATCATCAACGTGTTCCATGGCGTTCCCGGTCTCAACAGCCTGTTTGCCGGCCCGCCCTATGGCATCGGCCTGCTGACCTCGTCGATGATCCTGGCCATCATGGTGCTGCCCTTTATCACCTCGATCACCAAGGACGTCTTCGACACGGTGCCTCCCGTACTGAAGGAATCGGCCTACGGCATTGGTTGCACGACCTGGGAAGTGACCCGCCGCGTCGTCATTCCCTACACCCGGATCGGCATCATGGGCGGCGTCATGCTCGGCCTCGGCCGCGCTCTCGGCGAAACCATGGCGGTGACCTTTGTCATCGGCAACGCGCACCGCATCTCGACCTCGCTGTTCGCGCCGGCAACGACGATCTCCGCGACCATCGCCAACGAATTCACCGAAGCGGTCGGCGATCTCTACACCTCCTCGCTGGTGGCGCTCGGCCTGATCCTGTTCGTCATCACTTTCCTGATCCTTGCCATCGCACGCTACATGCTGATGCGCATCGACGCCCGCACGGGAGCCTGACCGATGTCGACAGCCACGTCGCTTCACCAGAGCCGCAAGCGCAAGAATGGCGTGATGATGACGCTGTGCGTCGTCGCCGCGGGCATCGGCCTTGCCTGGCTGGCGCTCATCCTCGGCGCGCTGCTCTACAAGGGCCTCGCCGGTGTCTCTCTCTCGGTCTTCACGGAAATGACGCCGCCACCCGGCGATGCCGGCGGCCTGCTCAATGCCATTTACGGCAGCATCGTGATGACCATCATCGGCATCATCGTCGGTACGCCGATCGGTGTGCTGGCCGGCACCTACATGGCTGAATACGGGCGCTTCTCGAAGCTCACCACTGTTGTGCGTTTCATCAACGACATCCTTCTGTCGGCGCCGTCGATCATCATCGGCCTGTTCGTCTATGAGCTGATGGTGCGGCCGATGGGGCATTTCTCGGCGATCGCCGGCGCTGTCGCGCTCGCCATCCTGGTCATCCCGGTCGTCGTGCGCACCACCGAGGACATGCTCAACCTGGTGCCCAACGCCTTGCGCGAAGCCGGCACCGCGATCGGCGCGCCGCGCTGGGTGGTCATCAAGTCGGTCGCCTACCGCGCCGCACTGTCCGGCATCGTCACCGGTATATTGCTGGCCATCGCCCGCATCTCTGGCGAGACGGCACCGCTTCTTTTCACGGCGCTGAACAACCAGTTCTGGTCGAGCAATCTCAACGCGCCGATGGCCAGCCTGCCTGTCACCATCTTCCAGTTCGCTCTCAGCCCCTACGAGGAATGGCAGCAACTGGCCTGGACCGGCGCACTCATAATCACATTGACGGTTCTCGCGCTCAGCATCTTTGCGCGCAGCCTGACCGGACGCAGAGAGGACAAATGAGCCAGATGTTGTCTCCAGACATGACGATCGCCGCCGAGGCGGTGGCCAAGGCCAAGATCGAGGTCAAGAACCTCAACTTCTACTATGGCCAGTCGAAGGCGCTGAAGGATATCACGCTGTCGCTGCCCGAGCGCAGCGTCACCGCCTTCATTGGCCCGTCGGGCTGCGGAAAGTCGACGCTGCTGCGCGTCTTCAACCGCATCTACGAGCTTTATCCCAAGCAGACCGCCGAGGGCCAGGTGCTGCTCGACGGCCAGAACGTTCTCGACCGCTCGCAGGATCTCAACCTGCTGCGCACCAAGATCGGCATGGTGTTCCAGAAGCCGACGCCGTTCCCGATGTCGATCTATGAGAACATCGCTTTCGGCGTCAGGCTCTATGAGAAGATCAGCAAGGCCGAGATGGACGGCCGTGTCGAGCAGGCGCTGAAGCGCGCAGCACTGTGGACCGAGGTCAAGGACAAGCTCAATGCCAGCGGCCTCAGCCTGTCTGGCGGCCAGCAGCAGCGGCTTTGCATCGCCCGCACGGTGGCGGTGAAGCCGGAGGTCATTCTGCTCGACGAGCCGGCCTCGGCGCTCGACCCGCTGTCGACCGCCAAGATCGAGGAGCTGATCGACGAATTGCAGGCCGACTACACGATCGTCATCGTCACCCACAACATGCAGCAGGCGGCGCGTGTCTCGAAGCAGACCGCTTTCATGTATCTGGGCGAACTGGTCGAGTTCGACAAAACCGAGAAGATCTTCACGTCGCCTCGCGAGAAGCGCACGCAAGACTACATCACCGGCCGCTTCGGCTGATCGCACGCATACGAGGACCAGGATCATGGCCGAACACACAGTTGCAGCCTTCGACGAGGATCTCGGACAGATCAGCAGGCTGATCAGTGACATGGGCGATCTCGCCGGCTCGATGGTCGGTGGCGCCACCAAGGCGCTGCTGAATTCCGACAACGCTCTCGCTCAGCGCGTGGTTTCCGACGATGCCATCATGGACGCGCGTCAGCGCGAGCTCGACGACCGCGCCATCACGCTGATCGCCAAGCGCCAGCCGATGGCCGATGATCTGCGCCATGTCGTCGGGTCGATCCGCATGGCCGGCGACCTCGAGCGCATTGGCGACCTTGCCAAGAACATCGCCAAGCGCGTCGGCACCGTCGGCCTCAGCGCCACGCCGCGCGACCTGTCGCATTCCATCGACGCCATGGCACAGCTGGTGCTGATCCAGGTGCAGGGCGTGATCGAAGAGTATGCGGCGCGCGATGCCGCGGCACTGGCGAAGCTGCGCGCCGACGACGAACGCATCGACGTCAAATACACCTCCGTCTTCCGCGAACTGCTGACCTACATGATGGAGGATCCGCGCAACATCACGGCTTGCACGCATCTGTTGTTCTGCGCCAAGAATCTCGAACGCATCGGCGACCACGTGACCAACATTGCCGAAAACGCCTACTATGTCCTGACCGGCACGCAGTTGCCCGCCAATCGTCCCAAGCAGGACGAGACGGCGATGTCGGCGCCCGCGGCCTGACGCAAGAGGTGACCAATCGATGATCGCGCCACGCATTATGGTGGTGGAGGATGAGGAGCCGCTGGGGGTGCTGCTCCGTTACAATCTTGAATCCGAAGGCTACCAGGTGGAGGTGGTGCCGCGCGGCGACGAGGCTGAAATCCGCCTGCAGGAGAACGTGCCCGACCTTCTGGTGCTCGACTGGATGGTGCCGGCGGTGTCCGGCATCGAACTCTGTCGGCGCCTGCGGATGCGGCCCGAGACCGAGCGGCTGCCGATCATCATGCTGACCGCGCGGGGCGAAGAAAGCGACCGCGTACGTGGGCTCTCGACCGGCGCCGACGACTATCTGGTCAAGCCGTTCTCGACGCCGGAATTCATGGCTCGCGTCAAGGCGCTGCTGCGCCGCGCCAAGCCGGAAGTTCTGTCCAGCGTGCTCAAGGTCGGCGACATCGTGCTCGACCGTGAATCGCACCGGGTTTATCGCAAGAAGAGCGAGATCCGGCTCGGGCCGACCGAGTTCCGCCTGCTCGAATTCATGATGCGTCATCCCGGCCGCGTGTTCTCGCGCAGCCAGCTGCTCGACAATGTCTGGGGCGAGACGATCTATATCGACGAGCGCACCGTCGACGTGCATGTCGGCCGGCTGCGCAAGGCGGTCAACAATGGCCGCATGCCGGACGTGATTAGAACCATTCGGGGCGCCGGCTACGCGATCAGGGAAGATTAGAGCCTTGGCGCGGAAGCGTTGATAGGTTGAATGTCTCCACTCCCGGGTCACACGCATTGATGATTGGCTGAGACGCTCATGACCTCGTCATCCTATGGCGGAGCAAGGAGCGAAGCGACGCCACCATTCCTCAGAGTTGATGACGAAGCTGAGAGGCTTCTGCCAATCTCCAAAGTCGGCGATGGTCTACGGCATCAATGACGGACGTCAGCTCAGGCTACGTTCTTTCCAACGCCTGACTTACCCTGCACCCCCGGCGCGAAAATTTCCTGGTCGACGAAGGTCAGTGCGCGCATGGCGCAGCCTTCGCGGATCAGCGGCAGTTCGTTCGGCTCGGTGTCGAAGGAAATCGATTTCGAGTGCTGGCCGCCTGCGGTCTGGGCGATCGCCTCGCGCAGTGCCGGCTCGATCAGGTCGAAGGCGGCGGCGCTGACGCCGACCATGGCGACGGGTGCGGGATCGATCAGCGCGAACAGGCTGCCGAGGCCATAACCGAGTGCCTCGCCGGCCCTGCGGTAGGCTTCGCGCTCGGGGCCGTCCCGTTCCCGCGCCGTCGCGGCGAGCGCCCGCATCTGCGCGTCGCTGACATCGGCGACCGGCTCGGTGTCCTCGCTGAGCTGCCTGGCGTTGCGCCAGATGGCGTAGTTGCCGGCATAGGCCTCGACGCAGCCGCGGCGTCCGCAGCGGCAGAGCGCGCCGCCCGGCCGATGGATCATGTGGCCGAACTCGCCACCAGAGGAATGGGTGCCGGTAAACAGCTCGCCCTTCAGCACCAGGCCCATGCCGATGCCGTGCGACAGAAGGATGGCGATGAAGTCGTCGCGGTAGCGCTCCGGATCGCGCCAGCGCAGCGCCACCGCCATCATGTTGCAGTCGTTTTCCATGGTGGCGGGGATGCCGAACTCGGCCTCGAGTATGTCGGCGAAGGCGATGTCGGTCTGCGGTGTGATCGGCGACCACAGCATCGAGCGGGCCTCGGTGTCGGTGATGCCCTGGATCGCCAGCGCGATGCGGGCGACGCTGCGCACGTCGATATCGGGATCCTCGAGGCGCCGTCGTACGATGGCGACGCATTCACCGATCAGCGCCTCGCGCGACATGGTCAGCGTGTCCAGCCGGCGCTGTTCTTCCGATACCACCTGGCCGGCATAGTCGATGACGGCGACGGAGAGGAAATTCAGCGACAGCACCACGGTCATGACAGCCGCGGCCTCCGGATTGAGGCCGAGGCCAACCTGTGGCCTGCCGCGTTTCAGCGCGCCGGCTTCGCTCGGCTTGCCTTCGGCCAGGATGCCTTCGCCGATCAGGTCGGAAGAGATCGCCGATATGGTCGAATGGCTGAGGCCGGTGGTCGCGGCAATCTCGGTGCGCGAGGGCCGACCGGCCCGGCGCACGGCCGCAATCACCATCGCGCGGTTGCGCCGGCGCAGATCGTCGTGGCGGATTCCGACCGACATGTTTCCCACATCCTCCCGGTCGCCGCGGTTCTTCCTGCCCCTCGAACGCTGCCGACGACACGCCCAAATAGTGGCAGAAGCGGCCCGTCCTGTCATTTATTTATTCCGGGGCTCGAAAAAAATTCGCAGGGACATCAAAATCCATCAGAATCGTTGTTGACAGCGTTCCGGTGTTGGCTCAGTGTTTTTTCGAGGCTCGAAAAAATAGAGCCTCTGTGCCGGCCTTAGGGCCAGTTTGGTCGCGCCATACGCGGCGCAGGGAGGATATCATGAAGAGATTCACGGCCGCCATCCTGGCGGGTGTCGCCATGTCGCTGACGCTTGCGTCGGTCGCGCAGGCGAAGGACAAGGTCATCGGTGTTTCGTGGTCCAACTTCCAGGAAGAGCGCTGGAAGACCGACGAAGCCGCCATGAAGAAGGCGATCGAGGCCGCCGGCGACAAGTACATCTCCGCCGATGCGCAGTCCAATCCCGGCAAGCAGCTTACCGATGTCGAAAGCCTGATCTCGCAGGGCGCCAATTCGCTGATCATCCTGGCGCAGGACGCCTCGGCCATCGGTCCGGCCGTGCAGAAGGCGCTGGACGAAGGCATTCCGGTCGTCGGCTATGACCGCCTGATCGAGAACAAGGACGTCTTCTACCTGACCTTCGACAACAAGGAAGTCGGCCGCCTGCAGGCCAGTGCGGTGTTCAAGGCCAAGCCGGAAGGCAATTATGTCTTCATCAAGGGCTCGGGCTCCGATCCGAATGCCGACTTCCTGTTCTCGGGCTCGATGGAAGTGCTCAAGGCGGCCATCGACAGCGGCAAGATCAAGAATGTTGGTGAGGCCTATACGGACGGCTGGCTACCTGCCAACGCCCAGAAGAACATGGAGCAGTTCCTGACCGCCAATGACAACAAGGTCGACGCTGTGGTCGCCGCCAATGACGGCACCGCCGGCGGCGTCGTCGCGGCGCTGACGGCACAAGGTCTCGCCGGCACCGTGCCGGTCTCGGGCCAGGACGGCGACCATGCCGCGCTGAACCGCATCGCGCTCGGCACCCAGACCGTGTCGGTGTGGAAGGATGCGCGCGAACTCGGCAAGAACGCCGCCGAGATCGCCTCGCAGCTGGCCGATGGCAAGAAGATGACCGACATCGCCGGCGTGAAGGACTTCACGACGCCTGGCGGCAACACCGTCAAGTCGCTGTTCCTGACCCCGGTCGCCATCACCAAGGACAATCTCAAGGTTGTCATCGACGCCGGCTGGATCAAGAAAGACGAAGTCTGCGCGGGCGTCGCCGCCGGCAGCGTCGCGGCCTGCAACTAAACGTCGCAATACTGTTCGATATCGACGCCGCGGCCCAAAAGCCGCGGCGTTTTCTCAAAAAGATTTGTATTTCCGCATCACGCGGATAGCTTCTAGGCTGGTCTCGGCATCCGCGTCAGACGGCAAGCCGGTGGGAGGAAATCATGACCGACACGACGTCCAACCCGCAGGTCGACACCGCGCGTGCGTCGGAACTCGGCGCGCTGGCGCGGTTCCTGAAGGCAACCGAGATCGACACCCGCATGCTCGGCATGGTCGGCGCGCTGCTGATCATCTGGATCGGGCTGCACGTGATTTCCAGCTTGCGTCTGGGCGTCAATCCGCTCGATTTCGACAGCCGCACCTTCCTCACGCCGCGCAATCTGTGGAACCTGTCGGTGCAGACGTCCGCCGTCGCCATCATGGCCTGCGGCATGGTGCTGGTCATCGTCATGCGCAATATCGACCTGTCCGTCGGCTCCGCCGAAGGCGTGATCGGCATGATCATGGGCTTTGCGCAGGTGCATTTCCTGGTGCGGTTTGTCGGGCTTGAACTCGGCAATCCGTGGATCTGGGTCCTGGCACTGGTCATCGGCCTCGCGCTCGGTCTGCTGATCGGTGCCTTTCAAGGTTTCATCATCGCCTATCTCGAAGTGCCGGCCTTCATCGTCACGCTGGGCGGGCTGCTGATCTGGCGCGGCGCCGCCTGGTGGGTCACGTCAGGCCAGACCGTGGCGCCGCTCGATGCCACCTTCCAGCTGATGGGCGGTGGGCCGGCAGGATCGATCGGGGCAACATGGAGCTGGGTGGTCGGCATCGTCGCCTGTCTGGCGGTGGTGTTTGCCCTGTTCAACGGACGCGTGCAGCGCAAGCGTTTCCGCTTTCCGCTGCGCCCGATCTGGGCCGAGACGCTGCTCGGGGCGGTCACCTGCGCCATCATCATGGGCGCTGTCTGGCTCGCCAATTCGTATCCCTGGCCGGTCGGCATCGTGAACCGGTATGCGGCGGCCAACAACATCACGGTTCCCGAAGGCGGTCTGTTCATCGCCCACGGCATTGCGATCCCGGTGCTGATGGCGATCGCGGTCGGGCTGATCATGACCTTCGTTACCAAGCGCACCCGTTTTGGCCGCTATGTCTTCGCCATCGGCGGCAATCCGGAGGCTGCCAATCTCGCCGGCATCAACACGCGCTGGATCACCATGAAGGTGTTCATGATCATGGGCGTGCTGGCGACGATCGCCGCCGCGATCTCGTCCGCCCGGCAGAACTCGTCGACCAATGTGCTTGGCACATTGGATGAGCTGCTGGTCATTGCTGCGGCCGTCATCGGCGGCACGTCGCTCGCCGGCGGTTCGGGAACGATCATCGGCGCCATGCTCGGCGCGCTTTTGATGCAGTCGCTGCAGTCCGGCATGGTGCTGCTCGGCGTCGACTCGCCGCTGCAGAGCATCGTCGTCGGCGCCGTGCTGGTCATCGCCGTCTGGCTCGACACTGTTTACCGCAAGCGCGTTTAGGGGAGGCATCGCCATGATTGACAAGACTGCTCCTGCAGCCACCGCGCTGGTTGACATGCGCAACATCTCGATCGCCTTTGGTGGTATCCGTGCCGTTGACGATGCCTCCGTCGATCTTTTCCCGGGTGAGGTGATGGCGCTGCTCGGCCATAACGGCGCCGGCAAATCGACGCTGATCAAGATCCTGTCCGGCGCCTACAAGCGCGATGCCGGCCAGATCTTCGTCAACGGCGAGGAGGCTTCGATTTCCAATCCGCGCGATGCCAAGAAATACGGCATCGAGACGATCTACCAGACGCTCGCTTTGGCCGACAATGTCGATGCCGCCGCCAATCTGTTCCTCGGCCGCGAGCTGATGACTGCTTGGGGCACGCTCGATGATGTTGCGATGGAGGCCGAGGCGCGCGAGGTGATGGGCCGGCTCAATCCGCGCTTCCAGCGCTTCAAGGAGCCGGTGATCAAGCTGTCTGGCGGCCAGCGGCAATCGGTGGCGATCGCACGCGCGATCCTGTTCAACGCCCGCATCCTGATCATGGACGAGCCGACCGCGGCCCTTGGCCCGCAGGAAACGGCGCAGGTCGGCGAACTGGTCAAGCAGCTCAAATCCGATGGTATCGGCATCTTCCTGATTAGCCACGACATCCACGATGTGTTCGAACTGGCCGACCGGGTCTGCGTCATGAAGAACGGCCAGGTCGTCGGCACCGCGCGCACCACCGATGTCACCCAGGACGAGGTGCTCGGCATGATCATCCTGGGCAAATGTCCTCCGGGCGCCATTCCCGGGCCGGGCGCGCTGAAGATCGCGGCCTGAGGCCTGCCGGCGGCCCGGTATGGGCTGCTCGGGCATGGCTGGTTGCCGCTCACGTGATATGCCAGTGATCGCGATGGCTTGGCCTTGCCATTGTGTTGGCCCGGCGACTTGCCCATAAAGGTCCGGTATTGCTCATGGACCGCATCATCCGTTGAAGAAACTTTTTCCGATTGTCGCGTTCATCGCCGTTGCGCTGATCAGCATGACCATGGCGGGGTTCGCCTATTTCGCGACGCAGGAAGCCTCCCGCATCAAGTTCGAAGCGGCTGCCGACGACGCCCTCAACCGGATCGAGAGCCGGATCGACCTGCATTTGTCGCTGCTGCGCTCGACACAAGCCCTGTTCGACGCCCGCAATGGCGATATCTCCCAGAGCGAGTTCAAGGCGTTCTTCAACGCGCTGGATGTCGACAACAATTTCGCTGGCCTGCGCGGCATTGGCTTCCTCGGGCTCGTCAAGACGGGCGACGAAGCGGCGGTCGAACGCGACATCCTTCACGATTTTGGCGCCAGCCATCCGGTCTATCCGGACACGACGCAGCCCTGGCGCGCGCCCATCATGCTTTTCGAGCCGCTGGATCCGTCCAACCAGGCCAGCATCGGCTACGACATGTTCAGTGAACCGGTGCGGCGCGCGGCGATCGAGAAGGCAATGGCCGATGACCAGCAGCACGCGAGTGGGCTGGTGCAGCTGGGCCAGGGCACGGGTGCGACACAGACCTTCACCGGCTTCCTGGTCCTCGTGCGGCTCAATGTCGAGACCGCGCCGGAGGTCATCAACGCATCGCGATCCTCGACTGCGGGCTTTCTCTACGCGGCCTTCCGGGCCCGCGACCTGTTCCAGATCGCACTCAGCCGCGCGCCGCTGCTGCCGGTCAACACCGAGATCTATGACGGCGCGGTGAACGGCGACAATCTGTTGTTCCGGTCGGAGACGCCGCCGGCTTCATCCTTTGGCGACCGGCTGCTGGTCACCCGCAAGATCACGGTGGCCGGCCGGCCGTGGACGGTGCTGTTCAGGCCGACCAGCGCCTTCTCGCAGCCGTCGTCGCGCGCCATACCGGTGATGCTGGGGCTGTTCGGCCTGCTGGCGGCGGGCGCCATCGCGCTGGTGGCGCGCTATCAGGAGCGGGCCTATGAGGCGGCATCGCGCCTGCACGAGACGACCGAAAAGAGCTTGCTCGAAAAAGACCTGATGCTGCAGGAGATGAAGCATCGCATCAAGAATTCGATCACCAGGGTGCTGGCGATCGCGCGGCAGACGGCTTCGCGGGCGACCGACGTCAACGAGTTTTCGGCATCCTTCTCGGCCAGGCTGCAGGCAATGGCCGCCTCCCAGGACATGCTGACGCGCTCGCGCTGGCAGAAGGCCGATCTCGCCGACCTCCTGCGCATCGAGCTTGGCCAGGTGTTCGGCAAGGACCTGCCCGAGGGTCTGCTGTCGGGGCCGGAGGTGCTGCTCGACGAGACCACGACGCAGGCGCTTGGCCTGACCTTCCATGAATTGGCGACCAATGCACTGAAATATGGCGAAGCCGGCAATTCCGCCAATTCGCTCAGGAGTGACTGGGCGCTCAAGGTGGACTGGTCGGTGGAAGGGCGTGGGCGCGAGCGGACGCTGGCGCTGAACTGGCGGGAGGCCGGAAAGAAGAAAGTCAAGGCGCCGGCCGAGACCGGATTCGGCACCAAGCTGATCGACCTCAACGTCACGCGCGAGCTGCGCGGCACGATCAAGCGCGATTTTCAGGCCGATGGTCTGAAGGTGGAAATACGAATTCCGCTCACGGGCTGACGGCGAACAGCAATGGAACGCCCATACGTGCAAAATCCGGGGGCCGGCGAACCGGCCTCCGGATCGAAGTTTCGACTATCGCCGAATCAGTTGCAGCGGGCCGTGTAGATCCGGCCGTGGCGGTCGCGATACTGGCAATAGCCGTTCTGCAGCTTGCGCACCAGCAGGCCGGAACCGGCACCGACAGCCGCACCGATCAGCGCGCCCTTGCCGCCGCCGACCAAGCCGCCGATGCCGGCGCCAATCAAGCCGCCGCCAACCACGTCCTGCTCGGTCGAGGTGCAGCCGCTGAGAGCGGCCACCGCAACCATGGCAATAATCATCTTCCGCATAGAGTCACTCCTCACTTTGTGTCCACACTTTGGTAAGCTCCAGCAGCCATTTAGCATGAAATGACGGCCTTTGCTGCTGCAATTTATTGTTGGCCAAGATAGTCTTTTTCTGGGCGCATTGCGTTGGATGCCATGACCAGGCTGGAAATTGCAAGAGAGGCCTCAAGGTTGCCATCGGGACGCACATTCCAGACGATCTGGTCGTAGTCATCCTCGAGCGCGGGGTCGACAGCGAGGCACTTGGCGACGATATGCTGCGCCTGCCCTTGTACGTCGCCCATGGCGAAGGGACGTTCGGCAATGCATTCGTCGGCCGTTGCGAAAACACTGACCGGCACCTGCAGCTCACGGCACTCGGTCATCGAGTTGGTGCAGCCGATGACCAGCAACAATGCAGCGATGTGTTCCATGGCGACATGTCCTCTCGCCACAATAACGGCCCACATCGGCCAAAAGTTCCTGAGAGGTCGGTGTGACACGCGAATAATGCCGCTGCAGCAAGCGGTTAAACACCGCGCACTATTGCCGGCAGGGATTTCGGTCAGGTCAGCTGGAACAGGGCGATGAGGAGAATTGTCGCGGCCGCCGCCAGGACGATGCCCCACAGCAATGTGTGATGCGGCGGGGAAAGCGGTTGCGCGTATATTTCGGGATCCTGAAATTCGCCCATCGAAATACGGGCGGCCTGTTCCAGTCTGTTCATGTCGGCGACTGTCAAGCATTCCTCCCCACACCGTGCCGCAACCCGGCGGATTGCGGCGGTATCTGGGGAAAACAGCATCCGCTCTTATGGTGAACAGCCGGTTAAGGATCGTCGCTTGCTGCAGGCCGCTCACTGCGTCTCGAAATTGCTGTGCGGGACGACAAGGCGGTATTCAAGGTGGCCGTCCGCGATGTCGAGGCTCGCGGTTCCGCTGAGCGATGCTGGCACCACCCGCTCCAGCGCGACGCTGCCGAAACGTTTTTGATTCCGACCGCTATTGGTTCCGATGGTTTCGGCCCATGTCAGCGACAGGGCAACTTCGCCAGCGGCGGTGTTGAGATTGGCGGTCACTTCGACGAATCCATCCGGCCGGGACAAGGCGCCGTAGCTGACCGAGTTGACGGCAAGCTCATGCATCGCCAAGCCGATATGCAGCGCGGCATTGGGATTGAGATAGGGGTTGGCGCCCCGGAAGCGAAGGCTGTGCGATGTGTTCGTCCCATAGCGGCCGACCTGGCTTATCACCAGTTCATGAAGGGCCGCACCGCGCCAGTTCGAGGAGGTCACCAGATCCTGGGAGGAGGCCAGCGACTGCAGCCGGCCGCGAAAGCGTGTCAGGAAGTCGCCGATGCCGTCGGAATAGCGACCGGTCTGGGTCGCGATACTCTGGATGATCGCCAGGAGATTCTTCGAGCGGTGGCTGACCTCGCGCAGCAGCGTTGTCAGTGTCTGTTCGCGCCGCTTCTGCTCGGTTGTCTCGACCATGGTGGTGACGACACCTTGCACGTCGCCGGCGTCGCCCCGGTCGGCATCGACCCAAATCTGAAACCAGCGCACGCCATTCTCGACCGGAACGCTGATCTCAAGGCGCTCTGGATTGCCGCTCGCAACCACGTCGCGCTTGGCGACGCTGATGCGGTCGGCCTGCGCCACCGGCAGAATGCCATTGCCATCGGAATTGTCCGAGGCCCAGGGCGCACGCATGTTGCGGGCCCATACAGTTTTCATTTCGCGATCCTGATAGAGGACGGAAATGCCGGCGTTGTGCAGTGCGTGGAGAAGAGCCCGGCCAAGCTGCATGCCACTTTCTGCCGGATGCAGGGCGATGACTTCGTCGCTCCGTGCGCCTTCCGTTTTATCTGCAGTCCTGGAGCGCATCGGTTGATCTGTCCACCCAACTCAGGCTGAACGGCTCACTGTGAAATGGGTTCCCAATGAAATTTCCCGGGAAAGCTGCCTCCTAAAGCGGTCCGCCGGACGGTGTCCCTTTGAAGGATACCGCCCGGCGGTGGCTGGAAACCGTTTGAGGGGTGCGGCTTCCAGTGTTCGCTCGGAGAAGCACGTTCGCGTCACGCCCGTTTGAACAGGCCGGCCAGAAGCGAAATGACCAGGAAAGCGAGAAAGATGAAGAACAATATCTGCGCTATCCCGGCAGACGTGCCGGCGATGCCGCCGAAACCAAGCGCGCCGGCTATGATCGCCACGACGAGAAATACGAGCGCCCAGTAAAGCATGGTTCATCTCCTTCCGAATGGTGCGATGAAAACGTGGGTGGATGCGGTTTGTTCCACCATTTGCCGAAAAAGGCGATGCTTGCAAATGGTTCGGGCGGAGCCCCTCGAAATTCTCGGCTGATGGACCCGGCTGCCAAAAGGCCGCCCGATGCATCGCACCGGACGGCCTTTGATGTCGGGTATTTCTGCCGGAAGCAGCGAGACTATGCGGCGGCCTTCGCCTGACGGTCGAAGAACAGCGCCTGGCTGATCAGCGCCTTGACCATGTCGGGATTGAACGGCTTGGTCACCAGGAAGGCCGGTTCGGGGCGCTCGCCGGTCAGGAGGCGCTCAGGAAAGGCGGTGATGAAGATCACCGGCACGGAGGTTGACGACAGGATCTCGTTGACCGCCTCGATGCCCGAACTGCCGTCGGCGAGCTGGATGTCGGCCAGCACCATCTTCGGCCGCGTCTTGCCGAACATCGTCACCGCTTCGGCGTGTGTGCGCGCCGTTCCAACGACACGATGACCGAGGCTCTCTACCATCTCTTCTATGTCCATGGCGATCAGCGGTTCGTCCTCGATGATGAGCACGTCGGTCGCCACCTGGCGGGAAATCTCATTGCTTGCCTGGGCAAGCAGCTCGGAGAATTGCTGGTCGCCGACGTCAAGGATCTCGGCCGCCTCGTCCTCGCTGAAGCCTTCGACGGCAACCAGCAGGAAGGCCTGGCGGGGAAGGGGCGCGATCGCATTGAGATTGGCGGCGGCGCGCTGCTCCCACGCCGATTGTGCCTGCTCCTGCGGCACGCGGATGGCGATCGAGGTGAAGAGTTTGGCGAAAACCTTGTACAGGGCGATACGGTCGCTCGAGGCCTCGGGGAAGATGTCGATGTCGGCGATGATGGCCTCAAGCATCGCGGCGACCAGCGCGTCGCCGCTCTCTTGCGATCCCGAGACGGCACGCGAGAAGCGGCGCAGGAACGGCAGGTGCGGTGCGATGGTGGCGGATAAACTCATGATAGGACGTCTCCCTCAGAATGACGTGATTGCACGGATTGCAGGTCAAGCTGATTGCAAGCCCCGCTAATACAACGCGGGTTTTCCGAAAAAGTTCCGCCCGATATGGAACGAATAGGCGGGAACGGCGTTTGGTGTCGGGATGGGCAACCAGAACAGGGTGCCGCTTGCCTTGTGTTGAGTTGAATATGAGCGGCCTGAGTGCTGGGAATATAAGGGCGAAATGAAGGATATGACGAAAGATATTTTGACTGGCGCCGCGGGCAGGCGCCGGAACGGTGTCGGCGACCCCCTGGGGCCGAACTCCGAAATCGGGCGCAAACTCAAACAATATTATGACGAGCTGGTCTCCGACGATGTGCCGGATCGCTTTGCCCAGTTGCTCAGCCAACTGGAACAGACCGAACCCGCACAGAAGAAGGACTGAGGCATGGCAGCGGTCTCCCAAGGCTTCAAGACCGATCTGCTTGGGGCGATCCCGAGCTTGCGGGCCTTCGCCGTGTCGCTGACGCAGAATGCCGACAAGGCCGACGACCTCGTTCAGGAAACGCTGGTCAAGGCCTGGGACAAGCATGAGAGCTTCCAGCCCGGCACCAACCTCAAGGCATGGCTTTTCACGATCCTGCGCAATGAATTCTATTCGCAGATGCGCAAGCGCGGCCGCGAGGTGCAGGACAGCGACGGCATCATGACGGCCAGGCTTGCCGTGCATCCAGCCCAGCACGGCCAACTCGACCTCAAGGATTTTCGTGGCGCCCTCGAGCAATTGCCGGAGGATCAGCGCGAGGCCATCATCCTCATCGGCGCATCGGGCTTCTCTTACGAGGAGGCCGCCGAAATCTGCGGTTGTGCGGTCGGAACGATCAAGAGCCGCGTCAGCAGGGCCCGCACGCGGCTACAGGAAATCCTGAAGATCTCCGGCGAGGACGAATATGGTCCCGATGCGATCTCGGTTCAGGTCACGGGGACGGCGGCGCACTGACGTGAGGTCTGGATAACGGGATCGGGATGCGGCCGCATCGATCTCATCCCGGAGAACCACGTTCATAGGCCAGCGCCACCGCTTCGACGAGATCTTCGCCTGAATAGGGTTTGGTGACCAGCCTTACCCCCGGAAAGGACGCCTTGATCTCGTCCGCATCCGAATAGCCGGAAGCAAACACGAAAGGGACGCCTGTTTCACGCAAGCCGGCAGCGAATTCGAGCGTCGAGGTGCCGCCCAGCATCAGATCGACGATGGCCGCGTCGAAACGCGTTGCGACCTTTCGGCCATCGATCTCGGCAAGGTCGCGGGCGACCACCACCTCGCCGGCCCCGTGGTCGCGGCAGAGCTGCTCGACATCCATGGCGATGAGGAACTCGTCCTCCAGGACAAGAATTCGCAAACCGTCAAGCAAGTGGGGCACAGGCAATCGCTCCTTGAAACGCCGGGAGTCATGATCGCAATTCGGCGCGCTGTCATTTAAAAAAGACATGTCACCAGCGGCGGAACCCGATCCCCGGCAAAGCGTTTGAAACCGGCCTGCCGAGCGGCAGGCTTTCGAAGGGGGTCGAAATGCCAGGCCAGAATGCACGTTCTTTCGCAAGCCGCCAATACCCTTGCGAGAATTGCCCATTGCGGCCCCTGCCGGTCTTCCGGGAATTCGAAAAACAGGAACTCGCCTTCATCAGCACATTCAAGAAAGGGGAACTGGCGGTCGACAAGGGCGCCACGGTCGTCGTGGAAGGAAGCCACAGCGCCCACCTCTACACCGTGCTGTCCGGCTGGGCTTTCCGCTACAAACTGTTGCCGGACGGCCGCCGACAGATCCTCAATTACCTCATGCCCGGCGATCTCATCGGGCTGCAAGGCAGCGTCATGGGGGAAATGCAGCATTCCGTCGAGGCCTTGTCGCCAATGCTGCTGTGCGTCTTCGAGCGCGACAATCTGCATGAACTCTACCGCAACCATCCGGGTCTTGCTTACGACATCACCTGGATCGCGTCGCGCGAAGAACGCATGCTGGACGAGAACCTGCTCAGTGTCGGCCGCCGCAGCGCGATCGAGCGCGCCGCCTACCTTATCGCCTTCATCGGCAGCCGCGCCAAGGTCGTCGGACTGAACGGCAAGAAATCCATCCAGATTCCGATCACGCAGCAGCACATAGCCGATACGCTTGGCCTCTCGCTGGTTCACACCAACAAGACGATCCGCAAACTGATGGACCGCAAGCTGATCCTCTGGCGCGATGGTGGTTGCGAGGTCGTCGACAATGAAGCGCTCAAGTTGCTCGCCGGCTGGGAAGGGCTGGGCGAGGGACGTCGCCCACTGATCTGAGACGCACCTCTCGCCATGGATTGGCGATTGGTGCGTACGCGCATGTTTTCGGCTAGTTTGTTCCGATGCCGGAACCTTGAGACGCAAGGCGCGTTTGAAATCGAGCAATCACAAGGAGTTAAGCAATGGCAACCGCCACAGGGAAGACCGCCAACGAAGCGCGGGCGAATTCGGACCTCGAAGCCGACATCCGACAGTTGAAGGCCGATATCGACAAGCTCACCAAGCAGTTGGCCAAGACCGGGGAACATGGCTATGGCACTGCCCGCCGCGCGGCCACCGAGGGCGTCGAGCAATTGCGCGCGCAGGGCGAAGCTGCGTTTGACAGCCTTCGCGGCAGTGCCAAGGACATCGAGGCGCAGTTGCTGGCAAATGTCCGCGAAAAGCCGGTGACGTCGCTGGCGATCGCCGCCGGCGTCGGCTTCCTCTTCGCGCTGCTTGCGCGTCGCTAGTTCCGCGCCAGATGGGTCTGCTGGCATCCCTGCTCTCGGGTTTCGCCTCGGGTGAAACCGTGGCCGCCATACGCCGTGCGCGCACGGCGGCCATCGTCTATGCGCTTGCCGCGCTGGCGGCATTCTGCGGTCTCGGCTTCCTGGTCGGGGCAGCCTACATCTGGGCCGCGGCCCGCTATGGATCGTTCGCGGTGGCGCTTGGTTTCGGTGTCGGCTTTCTGGTGATCGCCGGCCTCGTTCTTCTGATCCATCGGTTGATGTCCGGCGCCCGTGCCCGCCGCGCGGCAAGGCGGCGCAAAGCCGACATGAAGGCGCTCGGCATCACGGCCGCACTCGCCGTGCTGCCGGCATTGCTCAAGGGAAAAGGTGGCCTCGGTGTCATTCTGGGCCCGGCCGTGGCGCTCGCCGCCTATGCCATCTACCGTGAGAATGTGAAGCCCGACGATCCGGATGCCGGGGAGGGGAAATAACGTCGGCGCCCGGCCTCGGATCAAAGATCCGTCACTTCGACAGGTCTTCCAGCGGCATCGATATCTGGGCGAAGACGCCCTCCGGCCGGAATTCATGGGTCACCTCGCTCGAGATGACCTTGGCCAGGCTGCGGCGGATGAGGATCGAGCCGAAGCCGTGGCGTTCGGGCGGTGCGACTGCCGGGCCGCCGCTTTCGCGCCAGGTCAACACCAGGCGTCGGTCGCGCTTCCTGCCTTGTGTCTTCCAGTCGAGATCGACCTTGCCCGATGCAATCGACAGCGATCCATATTGCAGCGCATTGCTGGCCAGTTCGTGCAGGATGAGTCCGAGGCCAACAGCCTGGTCGGGCGACAGCAACAGGTCGGCGCCGGAGATCGTGATGCGCGGCTGGTCGGCTGTGTCAAAGGGCCTGATCTCGATCTGGACGAGCTCGCGGATGCCGATGCCGCGCCACTCGCGGTCGGACAAGAGATTGTGGGCGATGCCCAGCGCCTGAAGCCGGGCGCTGAAGGCTTCGAGGAATTCGCTCGGCTGGCGGGCATGACGCACGGTCTGCGTCGCCAGCGCCTGGACGGTCGCCAGCGTGTTCTTGACGCGGTGGTTGAGCTCGCGCAGCAAGAGCCGCTGCCGCTCGTCGCCGAGCTTGCGTTCGGAAATGTCGTAGTTGACGCCGAAGATCAGTGTCGGCTTGCCGTCGCCGTCGCGCTCGATGACGCGGCCGCGCGTGGCCACCCAGCGCGGCGGATGAAAGCCTTTCACCCGGTATTCGCCGAAATAGTCGTCGCTGCCGGACAAGGCATCGCGAAAGCGGGTTTCTGTCTGGTAGACGTCGCGCGGATCGATGGCGGTCAGGATGTCGCGCGCCCGCAGCCGGGTCGAGCGCGGCAGGTTGAACAGCTCCGACAGCCGGACATCGCATTCGATCATGTTGGTGCGGATGTCCCATGCCCAGCTGGCGAGCGAGGCCGCGTCGAGCGCGATGGCGCGCCGCTTTTCCTCGCGCGCCAGGGCTGCCTCGGCAATGGCGCCGCTGCGGGTCGCGTCCTTCAAGGTGAAGAGGCTGCCGGCAAGGCCGGCCAGCGTCTTCAACTGGTCGAGCTTGGCCTGCGATGGAAAGGCATGCGGCTTGCGGTCGAGCACGCACAGCGTGCCGATCCTGGCGCCTGCCACCACCATCGGCGCGCCGGCATAGAAGCGCACATGATGCTTGCCGGTGACCAGCGGGTTGGCTTTGAAGCGCGGGTCCGTCGTTGCATCCGTCACCACCATGGGATCGTCGCCGGCGGCGATGGCGTGGGCACAGAAGGAGATGTCTGTGGCGGTCTCGGTTTCTTCGAGGCCAAAGCACGACTTGAACCATTGCCGCTCGAGATCAACCAGCGTAACCAGGGCGATCGGCGCCTGCATCACGGCCGCGGCAAGGCTGCTGATGCGGTCGAAATCCAGGTCGGCCGCCGTATCCAGCATTTCCAGCCCATGCAGTACGGCCAGCCGGTCTTCGGCATTGACCGCTAGCGCCACTTTAGCCGGCAGGCTTGCCCCTATTTCCGCCTTGCTGTTCACCCCAAACCCCAAATGCCCATGCCGGCCGTCGCCGTCTTGCCGATCCATCGGCTCATGACAAGCTGGCCTTCCCGGAACCATCCTAGCGAGGAACCGTTACCCGACCGTGATTTGCCGAGCGCGCCCGCAGGCGCGGAGCAAAACAAGGATCGGCCATGACCAAGATCATTCCTCAGGACAAAGCGCGGCAGGGGCGATGGGGCTGGCACGGCTTGCGCATCCTGATCGCCGCGCTGCTTCTGGCTTTCGCGGCCTGGGGCATCGCCGAGATCTACGGCGAGCTGGCCAAGACACCGGCGACGGAGCAAGGAAGTGCGCCGAGCGGCTAGATCTTCAGCCGTCATCATTCGAGATCGCATCAGGCCGCCTTTGCCTCGGCAATGCTGGCCGGCACCAGGACATTCAGCGCGCCGGGCCGGATTTCAATCGTTGTCTCACGCTCGAGCCCGACCAGTTCGCCATCCATGACGGCGCGGAACTTTCTGCTGCCGGAATGGATTTTCAGGACGGTCCGGTCGGATTGATGGATTTCGACATGCTCGTTGTCGCGCCATTTGCCGCGCGCCACATTGAAGAGGAACTTCACCAGTTCGGCGCGCTGCTGCGCCACCGTGACATAGATGCCGAGCACGCCGCCCGAAGGGTTGTCCGCATAGGGAAGATGGCCCTCGCCGAACAGATTGTTGGTGACGCCGATGCCTGATATGCGCGCCGTCATCTCGGCTTCGCCGATGCCGAGCGTGACGTTCATCGCCGGCGGGTTCTTGATCGTCGCCCACGCCGCCTTGGCCGAAGCCCCGATCTTGCCCAGGCGCGAACCGAATTCCATTCCCTGGCGCAGCTGCACCATCTTCGCATGCATGCCGATCGAGAACTGATGGACGAAGGGCCGACCGTTGGCGATGGCCATGTCGACCGCGATGATCTCGCCGTCGGTGAAGGATTTCAGCGCGGCGTCAAGCGACTGCGGAATGCCGAGGCCACGCGCGAACAGGTTCATGGTGCCGGCCGGCAGTATGGCAAGCGCCTTTTTCTTACCCATCAGCCTGGCGGCCGCCGCTGAAATGGTTCCGTCGCCGCCACCTGCCAGCACGACATCGACGGTGCGGCGCGAAGCAGCGCTGTCGAGGCCTTCCACCACGTCCTTGCCGGCAACCACGTCGATGCTCAGGGAGTGGCCCGCCGCTTCCAGCGTCTGACGCATCCTGTCGGAAAAAGCGGCGAGGTCGGTGGTGCGCAAGGTGCCGCCGTCCCGGTTCAGCACCGCCGCAAATTTCATGCCCTGCTCCGTTGGCTCAGTCCAACCCGGCCGGGGCGCGCCCAGCCGAAGGCTGAAACGCGGCGAGGCAGGAAAGGTTCCGGCAGCGCGGAATCAGCGGTTGCAACCCATGGCTCTCATGCTTCCGCTGGTGGTTTTGAGTACGAATGCCGGGACGTGTTTTGTCGGAACAACAGCATGGTCACGACGTTGTAAACCCATCGAGATGCCGCGTCCGATCTCGCAGCGACGGTTCAACCGGGCGCGGCGTGCATGAAATGACGCATCAGGAGAGACCATCATGATCCGCACCCTTTTAGCCACGACCGCACTCGCAACGCTGATCGCGACCGGCGCCTTCGCGCAGAGTGCGGCGAGCCCCGCACCTGCCGCCGCGCCGTCCGTCCAGGAGCCTGCGGCCACCGCTCCGGTGCCGCGCGCCGAAGGCAGTATCGTCACCAACATCATCGGGGAATCCGTCTACAACGGCACCGGCGATGATGCCGAGAGCATCGGCAAGGTCAGCGATGTCGTCTTCGACAAAGATGGCATGGCGAAATCCGTCGTCATCGGCGTCGGCGGCTTTCTGGGCATCGGGGCGAAGAATGTCGCCTTCGACTACGACAAGCTGCAGTGGGCCGAGAAGAACGGCGATCGCTGGCTGGTTGCCCAGACAAGCAAGGATGAACTGACGGCGCATCCGGAATTCGACAGCAAGCCCTATGGGCCCGCGCCGGCACCCGCCACTTCGCCGGATGCAGCAGCGCCCGCGACAACGGATACCGCGCAGAAACCTGTCGACATGAATGCCGCCCCGGCCGAACCGGTGAAGCGCGCCGACGGCAACCTTGCCACCAACATCATTGGCGAGACCGTCTACAACGGCACCGGCGATGACGCCCAGAACATCGGCAGCGTCAACGACATCGTGCTGACGAGGGAAGGCAAGGCCGAATCCCTGGTCATCGGCGTGGGTGGGTTCCTTGGCCTCGGTGCCAAGAACGTCACCTATGATTTCAGCAAGGCACAGTGGGCCGAGAAGAACGGCGACCGCTGGCTGGTTGCGCAGACCACCAAGGAAGAGCTGCAGGCGCAGCCGGATTTCAACCGCAAGGCCTATGACCCGGTGCCGGCAACGACGGCATCCAATGAGCCGGCGGCAACCGCGCCGGCCGCTACCACGGCTCCTGCTGCCGCACCCGCGGATAGGACTGCCGAGGCGCCAGCGGCTACGGCCCCTGATGCCGCCGCTCCCGACCAGACACAGACTGCGGCCATCGACAAATCGACGCTGACGGAGATGCCGGTCGGCGAGATCAGAGCCGACGATCTGAAGGGCGCGACGGTCTATGGCGCCAATGACGCCAAGGTCGGTGAGATCGGCGATGTCGTGCTGACGCCTGACAAGAAGACCGATGCGGTGATCGTCAATGTCGGAGGTTTCCTTGGCATCGGCCAGAAGGAAGTGGCGGTCGGCCTGGATAATCTGAAGTTCATGACCGACAAGGACGGCAAGAAGTATCTTTACACGACCTTCACCAAGGAACAGCTCGAGGCACAGCCTGCCTATGACAAGGGCAGTTATGCCGAGAAGCGCGACCAGCAGCGGTTGATACTTCGGTAGGCAGTAGGGCAGTAGGGCAGTAGGGCAGTAGGGCAGTAGGGCAGTAGGGCAGTAGGGCAGTAGGGCAGTAGGGCAGTAGGGCAGTAGGGCAGTAGGGCAGTAGGGTGCGGCGTCGATGCCGATACACCCAAACATACTGCCTTATTGCCCTATTCCCTTACTGCCCTGCCGACATGGCCAACCACGCCATTTTCCGTCAATTCCGCCAGCGCCAGTGACTGGTCGAGATGTTCGGCCCGCCAGGCGAGAAGCCGCTCGGCGAATTCCAGACGGGTGGAGAGATGCGCGGGGCTGGTGGCGAGGTTGGTCAGTTCGCCAGGGTCTGTTTCGACGTTGAAAAGCAAGGGTGGCAAACCGCCGCCAAAATGCACGTATTTGAATTTTTTGGTGCGGATGACTGCGAGGTTGCACTGGCGCGAGGCAATGCCGAAATGCTGCTCGGCCTCGCCCCCGGCGATCGAGCGGAAATCGAACTCCCAATGCGCGGCGTCGCGCCAGATAGCGGGGGTTCCACCGCTCAGGAATGGTTTCAGCGAGTATCCGTCGAGATGTGGTTCGGGCGGCTCGCCAAGCAGGTCTATCAGCGTGGGCAAGATGTCTACCGCTTCGGTGAAGCGATCGACCGTGTTGCCAGCAGCCTTGCCATGTCGCGGATCGCGAATGATCAGCGGGATGTGGTAGCTGCCGTCGAAGTAGCCGCCCTTGCCCAGCATGAAATGGTCGCCCATCATCTCGGCGTGGTCCGAGGTCAGCACAATGACGGTGTCGTCCCAGGTGGCCGAAATCTTGAGCGCCTGCCATATCAGGCCAAGCTGTGCGTCGACCTCCGAGATCATGCCGTAATAAATCGCCCGGATGCGGCGGAAATCGTCCTCGCTCCAGTCGTGCACCTTGCCTGTAGCGCCGGGGCGGAACTTCGCGCGTTTCTGCCGGCTGAGATCGTAGGCGAGATAGGGGTGGCTTTGAGCTTCAGCCCGCCAGCTCTCCGCGCGGTGAAAGGCCGGGCCATCGGCCGGATCGTATAGAGTGTTGTAGGGCTCCGGCACGATGAAGGGTGGGTGGGGGCTGATGAAGGAGAGATGCGCGAACCAGGGCGTGGCCTGCTCCTGCTCGCCGAGCCAGCGGATGAACTCACCGGCAAGGAAAGCCGTCGGCGTATGATCTTTCGAATAGATTGGCGGCGCCTCGGTCACGGCGTCGGTGTCGTTTTCCTCGTCCACGGGACGGTGGATGCCCGGAGATCCGGCGCTGGCATCGATGCCCTGCTGCTTCAGCCAGGAGAGCCATTGCTTCTGATGCTCAGGCAGCAGCTGTCGCACAGTGAATCCAGGCAGAACGCCTTCATAGCTTTTCAGCCTTGGATCGCCAGGGGCCAGCAGGCGTGGATCGAGCGACACGTCGGTGTAGCCGAACAGTGTCGGATCGTAACCGATGGCCCGGGCATACAGCGCGATATTGCCGTGGCGAGCATCAAGCGGCGAGCCGTTACGGCAGACGCGGTTGTTCATCTGGTAGAGACCGGTGTAGAGGCAGGCACGCGCCGGCGAACAGGGCGCCGCGCCGCCATAGTGGCGCTCGAACAGCACGCCCTCGGCGGCGAGTGCGTCGGCGTTCGGCGTCTTCACCACGGGATGGCCGGCAGCCGACAGGCAATCGCCGCGCCACTGGTCGCAGGTGATCAGGAGAACGTTCGGACGCCTGGCGTTTCCTGTCACTCGCGATACCTTTCGCTGGAGGTTCGAATGCCGCTCATGGAACCGATTTCCGGCAAGGGCGCAAGACCGTCCGCATTAGTCAATTGGTGAACAAAACTGTTTTGATTGTTCACTTTTAAAGCACAGTCCATTCTGTGTTTGCCGCCTTTGCCGCCAGCGGTGGTGTCCTCATATTGGCGTGGACAGCGGCAAGGGCCGCACGAACACCAAGGAAGGAGCAAGACAATGCTCGACCAGATCAAGGGCCTGCATCACGTCACCTCGATGGCCAGGGATGCGCGGCAGAACAATGATTTCTTCACCCACAAGCTCGGCCTGCGCCGGGTCAAGAAGACAGTCAATTTCGACGCGCCCGACGTCTACCACCTCTATTATGGCGATGAGGCCGGCACGCCGGGTTCGGTGATGACCTATTTTCCGTTTCCCAACATCGGCAAGGGCCGTCATGGCGTCGGCGAGGTCGGCACCACGGTCTACTCCGTGCCGGAAGGCACGCTCGCCTATTGGGAGAAGCGCTTTACTGACGAAGGCGTGGCCGGTGTTTCCCGCGAGGAGAGTTTTGGCGAGAAGCGGCTCAGATTTGCCGGGCCCGACGGCGACGGTTTCGCGCTCGTAGAGGACAAGGCCGACAGCAGAGCGCCCTGGGCCAAAGGCGGCATTCCGACCGACGAAGCGATCCGTGGCTTTCACTCGGTTTCGCTCAGGCTGAAGGATGGCGGCGCCACCGAGGAGCTGTTGAAATTCATGGGCTACGAGGAAGTCGACAGATCAGGCAATGTCAGGCGGCTTGCCGTGAAGAACGGCAATGGCGCCGATGTCGTCGACATCGAATCGCTGCCGACCGCGGCCTTCGCCGATCTCGGCGCCGGCTCGGTCCACCATGTCGCCTTCGCCGTCGAGAACCGCGCCAAGCAGCTCGAAGTGCGCAAGGCGTTGATGGATACGGGCTATGGGGTGACGCCGGTGATCGACCGCGATTATTTCTGGGCGATCTATTTCCGCACGCCGGGCGGCGTGCTGTTCGAAGTCGCCACCAACGAGCCGGGTTTCGACCGCGATGAGGACACCGCGCATCTGGGCGAAGCGCTGAAGCTGCCGACGCAGCACCAGCATTTGCGGCCCTATCTTGAACAGCACCTGCAGAAGCTGGAAGGCTGAGGCCATGAGCAAGGACGCTTACATCAACAAGATGCTGCCCGGCTCGCTGGGCGGTCCTTTGCTTTTTGTCTTCCATGGCACGGGGGGCGACGAGAGCCAGCTCGTCTCGCTGGGGCGCGATCTGGTGCCCCAGGCCACCATCATCTCGCCGCGCGGCGATGTGTCTGAATACGGTGCGGCGCGCTTCTTCCGCCGCACCGGCGAGGGCGTCTATGACATGGGCGACCTGGCGCGGGCGACGGACAGGATGGCTGACTTCGTCAAGGCGCATGTCGTCGCGGCCCATGTCGGAGCGGCAAAGCCGTCGGCGGTGCTTGGCCTCGGCTATTCCAACGGCGCCAACATCCTGGCCTCGGTGGTGTTCGCGGAGCCTGAGCTGTTCGACGCCACGGTTCTGATGCATCCGCTGATTCCATTCGAACCGGAGGTCAAGGGCAGCCTTGCCGGCCGCCACATCCTGGTGACCGCCGGCAAGCGCGATCCGATCTGCCCGCCGAACCTGACGGCGCGGCTCGAAGCCTATTTGCGCGCCGACGGCGCCGATGTCACAGTGGAGTGGCACGAAGGCGGGCACGAGGTGCGGCCAAATGAAATCGAGGCGGCCCGGCGGTTCCTGTCCGCCATGCCGGCCGAAGGAGCAAAAAATGCCTGACCAATTGCCCGAGATCGAACTGGAGGATCGCGGCTCCAAGGGCCGTTATGTCCTGCGCGGGCCTGGCGGTGCCGAGGCCGAGATGACCTTCACCAAGATCGGTGAGCACCAGATCATCATCGACCACACGGAAGTACCGGACGCGTTTCGCGGCCAGGGTGCCGGGCTTAGGCTCGTCAACCGGGCCGTTGAGGACGCGCGCGCGGCGGGCAAGAAGATCATCCCGCTTTGCCCGTTCGCCAACGCGCAATTCCGTCGGCATCCGGAATGGGCCGACGTCCTGAAGCAGTAGGTGCGCGCAGGCTCTTCGTCGATCGGTACGCATGGGAAAAAGCGGCGGGCGCTGCTGTCGATAGCTTTGTCATTTGCCGCGACCGGATATCTTGCCTAGATATGATATATCGCCGTGCCGACAAACGAACTGAATGATCCCCTGATGACCGAAACAGACCTTGTCCCCGTCTTCGACGGCCACAATGATACGCTGCTTAGGCTGTATCAGTCGAAGGACACGGACGTCGAAAAGCTGTTCATCGAAGGCAAGTCGGGCGGCCATATCGATCTGCCGCGCGCCAAGGCAGGCGGCTTTGCCGGCGGCATGTTCGCCATCTTCCCGCCGCCGGTCGAGAAAGCCAGGCGCAGCGCCGTACCCTTGGCGCCGAGCGACAGCGAGCCGCTGCCGCCGGAGGTGCCGCGCGCCGACGCGCTCAACTCGACGATCGCGATGGCCTCGATCCTGTTCCGGCTCGAACGGGCCGGAGCGCTTGCCGTCTGCCGCACTGCCGCCGACATACACAACGCGATGGCCAAAGGCACGATTGCCGCGGTGTTCCATATCGAAGGCGTCGAGGCGATCGATCCCGAACTCACCATGCTCGATGTGCTGCATGCGGCCGGCCTGCGCTCGCTCGGCATCGTCTGGAGCCGGCCGAATGCTTTCGGCCACGGTGTGCCGTTCCGCTTTCCATCCTCGCCCGACACCGGCCCAGGGCTGACCGATGCTGGCAAGGCGCTGGTCAAGGCCTGCAATGAGTTGAAGATCATGATCGATCTTTCGCATCTCAACGAGAAGGGTTTTCGCGACGTGGTTGCGCTTAGTGATGGACCATTGGTCGCCACCCATTCCAATGTGCATGCGATCTGCGGCCATTCGCGCAACCTCACCGACTGGCAGCTCGGCGCGATCCGCGAGTCCGGAGGCATGGTGGGGCTCAACTTCGCCACTGGCTTCCTGCGCGAGGATGGCCGCATGAATGCCGACACCAGCCTCGACATCATGGTGCGTCATGTCGATTCCCTGCTGCAGGCACTGGGCGAGGACGGCGTTGGCCTCGGTTCGGATTTCGACGGCGCCATGATCCCGGCCGTCATCGGTGACGTCGCCGGCCTGCCGAAGCTGATCGATGCGTTGGCGGCGCGCGGTTTTGGCCGTGCCCTGATCGAGAAGATCGCCTATCGCAATTGGTTGAGCATGCTGGAAAGAACCATTGGATAGCGTGTAGGCGCTACTCGAAACCGATCCTCTTGAGCCAGTCCTTGCCGACGCCGCGGTCGCGGATGATCGACAGCGGGTTTTCCGAATCGAGCCGCGCGCAGATGCGGTAGACCTCCAGCGTCTCGGCGCTCATCTCGCCACGCTTGTAGAAGAACATGGCTGCAGCGTAGCGCGTGCGGCCCGACCATTTCTCGCCGAGCGGAGTGTTGACCAGCTCCCACTGTTCGGCGGCTTCCCCATCTTCCTGCTGCTTGTCCGCTTCGTCGGCCATGGTCAGAAATCCGCCGGCGGATTGGCGGTGCGGCGGTCGAGCTTGATGAACGGCCGCGTCACCACCTTGGCCCGTTTCATCAGCTTCTGATACTGCAACTCGCGCATGGCGTAGATCTCGACCCAGAGGTCCTCGACCATGGTATCACCGTAAGGCCGCGCCAGCGAGGCGATGGCGATGTTGCGTTTGGCCATCGGCGACCACATGGCGGCGCTGACCAGGCCAACCTCCTGGCTTTTCTTGTGGTAGACGATGGCGTGTTCGGCCGGGATGTTGCCTTCGATCTCCAGTCCGACCAGCACATGGCGCAGCTTGCGCTTGGCGCGCGCTTCGAGAATGGCGCGGCGACCGTTGAAATGGCCTTTTTCCAGATCGATCATGAAGCCGAGGCCGATCTCGTCGGGCCTGCGCAAGCGGCCGGCGCGGATGGCGTGTTCGGCGGTGGTGAAGTCGGCATTGGCAACGATCAGCCCGGCCTCGAGCCGCGCGCGGTTGAGCGCAGTGTAGCCGATGGCGCGGATGCCGCGCAGTTCGCCCGCTATCATCAGCCGGTCCCACAGGCTTAGCGCCTTGCCGGCCGGCACGAAGAGTTCATAGCCGAGATCGCCGGTGAAGCCGGTGCGCGAGATGCTGACGGTGCCGCCGTCATGCGGGAAATCGGCAAGGTCAAAGATCTTCAATCTCTCGATGCCGGCAAAGCCGGCATCGCGCAGCACGGCGAAGGAGGTTGGCCCCTGCAGCGCGAGCCCGGCGACGGCCTCGGTTTCTTCCTCGACCTTGACGTTGAAACCGATGGCGCTGTCGAGCAGCCATGGCAGATGCCGCTCCTGCGAACACAAGCGGAAGCGCGTTGGCGATAACCTGAACAGAGTGCCATCATCGAGGACGAAACCCTCGTCATCGCACCACGCGGTGTAGTGGACGCGGCCGGGTTTGAGTTTCGTCACGTCGCGCAAGGTAACCCGGTCGAGGAAGGCTTCGGCATCCGGCCCTTCGATCCGGTATTTGGTCATCGGCGAGATGTCGAACAGCGCCGCCTGGCTGCGGATGGCGAAGTATTCGAGCTCCTCGTCCCACAGCGAATGCGGCGCGCGGTAGCCGGCCCAATTGTACCAGTCCTGGGTTTTGGCCAGCGCGTCGAGGCGCGGCTGGAACGGCGTGCCGAGGCGCAGTGTGCGGAAATGATCTTGCGCGGCGATGCGGGCCGAAACAGCCGCATTGGCTGTCTTTGCAACGGGCTTCTTCCTGGTCGCTTGGGCCATGACCTATCCCTTCATCGCCATGATGCGTCGTGCGGCATTGAGCCCCGGCGCACCGGAAACACCGCCACCCGGATGCGAGCCGGCGCCGGCCAGGAACAGCCCTTCGAGCGGCGTGTCGTAACCCGACCAGCCGGAGACGGGACGCGAGATCAGCATCTGGTCGGCCTGCAATTCGCCGTGATGCCAGTGGCCGCCTGGCATGCGATAGCGTGTCTCGATATCGGCCGGCGTCAGAAGCTCGGCGTGGACGACGCTCTTGCCGATGCCGGGTGCGTAAGCCTCGAGTTGCGCCATAACAGCCTTGAGGAATTTCGGCTTGCCGGAATCCCAGCCCTCTTTCAGTGCATAGGGCGCGTATTGCACGACCGCTGACAGCACGCAGGCGCCGGCGGGTGCGAGTGGCGGATCGGCAAGGCTGGGCAGCGTGATCTCCATCACCGGCTCGGGTGAGAACTCGCCATATTTGGACGGGTTGAAGGCGCGCTCGACGTGATCGGACGAGGGCGCGATGACCAGCCGGCCCTTGTGAGCGGCGGCATCGGCACCGGTGAATTGCGGCGGCCGATCGAGCGCCAGATGAAGCTTGGCGGCATCACCCTTCATGCGGATGTTTTTCACCTTGCGCACGAAGCCGGTGTCGATCTCGCGCGGCCCGACAAGGTCGAGGAAGGTGGTTGCCGGATTGATGGCCGAGACAATGGTCCTGGCGCGCAGTTCCTCGCCAGTGTCGAGCGCGACGCCGACGGCGCGGCCTTTCTCGACGATGATTTTTGCCACGGCAACCGATGTGCGGATGGTGACACCGGCCCTCTCCGCCGAAGCACGAATGGCGGCGACGACAGCGCCCATGCCGCCTCGCGGCAGCATTTGCGCGCCAGCCGCTCCGCCAGTCTCGCCGGCGAGGCGATAGTAGAGGCCTAGCAGCGAGGTCGGCGAGCGCGGGCCGAGATGGCTGCCCAGCATCGCGTCGAAGGCGAGCAGTCCCTTCAGCCTGATATCGGCAAGCTGCTCGTCGAGCAGGTCGGCGACATTCATCAGCAACACACGCAGGAAGTCGCGCATGTCTTCCTTGCCGAGTTTTTTCAGCGCCAGCGCCGTCTGGCCGAGGGCAGCGGTCTCGAGCAACGACATGCCGGCGAGATCGGGCGGCCGGCGGGAGAGGAACGGCTTCAGGATGCCGGCATAGCGCAGCAGCTGCGCGCGCAACTCCTTCCAGGCTGACTGTTCGGAGGGACTGGCGCCGGTCAGCACCTCGCCATAGGCGCCATGCAGCATAAGCGCTGGGCCATCCCTGGACAGGGCAACCGACGGCAGGAAGTCGGCGCGGGCGAATTGCAGCCCATGCTTCTCCAGTTCCAGCGTCTTCACCACATCGGGATGCAGGCGATTCAGCACATGAGCGACCGAGGAGACGCGAAAGCCCGGGGCGAATTCCTCGGTGCGCGCGGCGCCGCCTACTTCGCTTCCAGCCTCCAGCACCAGCACCTTGCGGCCTGCTTTCGCCAAAGTCGCGGCGGCGACGAGGCCATTGTGGCCGCCGCCGATGACGATTGCATTAAATGACGTCATGGGCCGGGCTCATATGCGAGGTGGATTTGGCGAGATCGCGCAGGATTTCGGCGGCGGCATTGCGGCCGGGCGCGCCCATGACACCGCCGCCGGGATGGGTCGAGGAGCCGCACATATAGAGGCCGCCAACCGGCGAGCGATATTGCGCGTAGCCTGGCACCGGGCGGTTGAACAGCAACTGGTCGAAAGTCAGTTCGCCCTGAAAGATGTTGCCTTCGGTGAGGCCGACCTCGGCCTCGATCTCGCGCGGCGTGCGCACTTCCATGTGGACGATGCGGTCGCGGAAGCCCGGCGAATAGTCAGCGATCTGCGCGATCACGCTCTCGGCGAAGCCGTCGCGGTCGGCGTCGGTCCATTCTCGGCCGTTCACCTTTGGCGGCGCATACTGCACGAAGCAGCTCATGAAGTGCTTGCCGGGCGGCGCCATCGTTGGGTCCAGCGTCGTTGGGATCACCATGTCGAGGAACGGGTCGGCCGACCAGCGCCCGGCTTTCCAATCGTCATAGGCACGCTCCATGCGTTCCATCGAATCGGTGAAATGCATGTCGCCGCGATAGACTGGCGAATCCTTCGGCAGTGCCGGGAATTCCGGCAGCGAATCGAGTGCGATGTTGACCTTGCCCGAGGAGCCACGGATCTTGAAGTTCTTCACCCGCCGCAGGAAGATGTCGGGCAGTTCCTTTTCCTCGACCAGTTTCAGGAAGGTGCGCTTCACATCGGCATTGGAGACGACGAGCTTGCCGTAGATCTCCTCGCCGCCGGCCAGCACCACGCCTTTCGCCTTGCCCCGGTTCACCAGCACATGGTCGACCTCGGCGCCGGTGCGGATCGTTCCGCCCGAGGCCTTGAACGACGCGGCCAGCGCCTTGGTGACCGCGCCCATGCCGCCGCGTGCATAGCCCCAGGCGCCGACCGAGCCGTCGACTTCGCCCATATAGTGGTGCAGCAGCACGTAAGCCGTGCCGGGCGACATTGGCCCCAGAGCGGTGCCGATGATGCCGGACAGCGCGAAGTTCGCCTTGATGACATCGGTCTCGAAATATTCGTCGAGGAATTCCGAGATCGACATCGTCCAGAAGCGCAGCGTCAGCGCCATTTCTTCAGCTGAAAGGCCGGCAAACTTCTTGCCGAGATAGAGCAATTCGCCGAGATCGCGCGGCTTGAGGCTGGTCGGGTCGGGTGCGGTGCGCATCAGCAGCGGCTGGATGAAACGGCACTGCCGCGTCACGTCGCGGGCGTAGCGGTCATAGGCTTCGGCATCGCGCCTGGAGAAGCGGGCGAACTCGCGCCGGTGTGCGTCGTGGTCGCGGTAGTTGGCGAGGTAGTCGCCGTCGCGGGTGAACACCGCGCCGCCCTCGTAGGAGATGACCTGCAGGCCAAAGCGCGGCAGTTCGAGGTCGCGCATGATCTCCGGGCGGAACAGCGAGCAGACATAGGAGCAGTTGGAGTAGAGGAAACCCGGTGTCAGCTCGCGGCTGGTGGCGGCACCGCCGACCCAGTCGTTCTTCTCGACCACCAGCACGTCGAGCCCGGCGCGCTGCAGATAGCAGGCGTTGACCAGGCCGTTGTGTCCGCCGCCGATGATGATCGCGTCCCAAGCTTTCATTGTGGCTCAATTCTCATGTGCGATCCGCTGTTCATTTTTGCGTGATCTGTTCCCGAATGTGTGGAATTTGGCATGGTATCAGCCGTTTTGTCCAGCCATTCTGAATGAATGTTCAACAAATTATGTTGCGTTTTCCCAGGCATGCGCTAGGCTTTGCTGGCGTTCGAACTGAGCATTCATCGATTGAGGATCGAGGGCTGATGATCGAAACGGCAGATGCCGAGTATGACGACACCGCCATCCGCTTCCTCGAGGCGCTGTGGGGCGAGGGTTACTTGTCGCCGGGCGGACCTGAAGAGGTCGACCTGGTGGTCGACGGACTTTCGCTCAAAGGCAAGACGATCCTCGATATCGGCTGCGGCTCCGGCGGCATTGCGCTGCATCTGATCGAGCGCCATGGCGCCGCCCACGCCATCGGCTTCGATGTCGAGCAGCCGGTGATCGAGGCGGCCAGGCAGCGGGCCGCCGCGCGCGGGCTGGCGGACCGCGCCAGCTTCGTTCAGGCCCCACCCGGACCGCTGCCATTCGCCGATCGCTCCTTCGATGTCGTCTTTTCCAAGGATGCGCTGCTGCATGTGCCCGACAAGGACGGCCTGTTCGCCGAAATCTTCCGCGTACTGAAGCCGGGCGGCGTCTTTGCCGCTTCCAACTGGATGATTGGGCATGACGGCGAACCGTCACCCGAGATGAAGGCCTACGTCGCCGCCGAGGGGCTGTCCTTCGCCATGGCCTCGCCGGCGCGCTATGCGCAGGCGATGCGCCGGGCTGGCTTTGCCGATGTCACCGTCAGAGACCGCAACCCCTGGTACCGCGAGGTCGCTCGCGGCGAGCTGGAGAGGCTGAAAGGACCGCTCTATGCACCGGTCGCCGCCGTGGTCGGCGTGGCCTATGTTGACAAGAACATCAAGACCTGGGAGGCCATGCAGAAGGTGCTTGACAGTGGCGAGCACCGCCCCACTCATCTGCGCGGTTGGAAGCCGGTTGGATAGCCGGCATGCTGGAGACCGTCACATCCATGAAGACTTCCGAGGCCAGGGACATTCTCGCCGAAACGGCGCGAAAGAGCGATGCCGAAAAGCGCGGCCGCAAGGCTTCGAAGGAGGTCCGTCAGCTGCAGCTGATCGAGGCGACGATCGATTCGCTGGCCAAGCGCGGCTACGCCGAGACGACGATGGCCGATGTCGCCGATGGCGCGGGCCTCTCGCGTGGCATCGTCAACTTCCATTTCGAGAGCAAGGAAAAGCTGCTGATCGCGACGCTGCAGCACATGTATGACGAGTATTCGGCGCATTGGCGCGCCTCCCTGCAGAAGGCAGGCGACGATCCGGCGCGGCAGCTGCAGCAACTGGTGTGGGCCGACTTCGACCGCTCGATCTGCAATAAGCGCAAGCTCGCCGCCTGGCTGGCCTTTTGGGGCGAGGCCAAGTCGCGGCCGACCTATCAGGCGCTGAGCAGTTCGCGCGATGCTTATTACCAGCAGGTCTTCATCGATCTCTGCACGACGCTCAAGCAGAGCGGCGCGTATGACTATGAGCCGCAGGTGATGGCGCTGGCGCTGTCGGCCATGCTGGAGGGGCTGTGGCTGCGGCTGATGATGGGCACCGAGGACACAACGCGCGAAACAGCCTTGCAGGCGGCCAACGCTTTTTTGGCCGCTGCCTTCCCGAAGCATTACGGTTAGCAACAGGCCGGCCGCCAAGACCGGCAAGACCAAAAGAGGATGGAACAGCATGAAGAAACTTAGCCGACGCCTGACATTGACATTGGCGCTGGGCGGCGCGCTTGCGGCTTCGGCGGCAGCGTTCGCCGTCGCCGCCGACAAGGACTTGATCGTGTTCGACTGGTCCGGTTACGAGGATCCGAGCTTCCACCCGAAATATGTCGAGAAGAACGGCGATTCGCCGACCTTCGCCTTCTTCGGCGACGAGGATGAGGCCTTCGAGAAGGTGCGCTCCGGCTTCAAGGCCGATCTCGGTCACCCCTGCTCGCAGAGCGTGACGAAGTGGCGCGAGGCAGGCCTGCTGCAACCGCTCGACACATCGAAGATCGCGGGCTGGAAGGACCTCAATCCCGGCATCATGGCGATGAAAAATCTCGCCACGACCGATGACGGCAAGGCGTGGTTCATGCCGTGGGACTGGGGCAACACACAGCTCACCTACAACTCCTCCAAGATCGACGCCAAGGACGTGCAGTCGCTGAAGGCATTCGCCGATCCGAAGTTCAAGGGCCGCGTGTCGATCGGCGACAATGTCGATGACGCCTATGCGCTGGCGAGCTTGGCCATCGGCCTGAGGGACTGGACCAAGATGACGGACGACCAGTTCAAGCAGGCGTCCGACTTCCTGCGCCAGGTGCACAAGAACGTCCGCTCCTACTGGACCGACACCACCGACATCGTCCAGCTGTTGAGCGGCGGCGAGGTCGATCTCGCCTGGGCCTGGAACGATGCGACGGTGCAGTCGGTCAAGGCAGGCGTGCCGATCAAGTCGGTAAAGGATACCAATGAAGGCATCTCGACCTGGGTCTGCGGCTATGTGTTGTTCAAGGACGCGCCCGGCAACATCGACAAGGCCTATGATTATCTGAACGCCGTCAACGATCCGGAGACTGCCAAGGTGCTGGTCAAGGACTGGGGCTATGGCCAGGCCAACGCCAAGGGCATGGCCGGCGTCGATCCGGCGATCTTGAAAGAAAAGGGCTATGACGACGTGCAGAAATTCGTCGACAAGACGCTGTTCCAGTCGCCGCTGCCGTCTGACCTCAAGTTGAAGATGATCGCCGAATTCGAGAAGATCAAAGCCGGATATTGATCTCGTCTCGACTGCCCGTCCGCCGCCGACAGCGCGGACGGACGGGCCTCGCCAAAGCTGGCGATTTCTCCTAACCTCGCAGCAGCTTTTTCGCGATGGGGGAGTTTTGCCATGACGCCAATGCTACGCCGCCTGGCACTTGCCGCCGCCTGCACGATCGGCGCCGGCGCGGCCTATGCCTGGGCGGAAGGTGGCGGCGATCTCGTGGTGTTCGACTGGTCCGGTTACGAGGATCCGCTGCTGCACCCCGCCTACACCGCCAAACACGGCGCCGAGCCGACCTTTGCCTTCTTCGGCGACGAGGATGAGGCCTTCGAGAAGATGCGAGCGGGCTTCAAGACCGACATTGCCCATCCCTGTTCGCAAAGCGTGGCGAAATGGCGTGACGCGGGCCTGTTGCAGCCGCTCGACACCTCCCGGATTGCCGGCTGGAAGGACCTCAATCCCGGCATCATGGCGATGAAGAACCTCACCACCACCGCTGACGGCAAGGCCTGGTTCATGCCGTTCGACTGGGGCAATACGGCACTGCTCTACCGTACCGACAATGTGACGGCTCAAGAGGCGCAATCGCTGAGGATCCTGGCCGATCCGAAGTTCAAGGGCCGCGTCACTATCGGCGACAATGTCGACGACGCCTACGCGCTGGCAAGCCTGGTCATCGGCCTGAAGGACTGGACCAAGATGACCGACGCGCAGTTCAAGGAGGCGTCCGATTTCCTGCGCCAGGTGCACAAGAACGTCCGTCTCTACTGGACAGACTCGAGCGACATCGACCAGGCTTTTTCCGGCAATGAGGTCGATCTCGCCTGGGGCTGGGGCCAGACACTGATCGCGATGAACGGGCAAGGTGTTCCCGTTGCCATGAACCGCGACACCAGGGAAGGCATGTCGACCTGGGTGTGCGGCTATGTGCTGATGAAGGACGCGCCGGGCAAGCTCGACCAGGCCTATGATTTCCTGAGCGCGGTCAATGCGCCGGACATTTCCAAATACATGGTCACGACGTTCGGCTACGGCCATGGCAACAGCGCCGGCATGGCCGCGGTCGACCACAAGGTGCTGGCCGAGCGCGGTTTCGACGACATCGACAAGTTCCTCGACAAGACGCTGTTCCAGCAGCCGGTCGCGCCCGAACTGAAGAAGCGCATGGTCGACGAGTTCGAGAAGATCAAGGCCGGCTATTGACGAGCGAACTGCAAAGAACCGACGTCGTCATCGTCGGCGCCGGTTTCACCGGCCTGTCGGCGGCGCTTGAGCTGAAGCAGGCCGGCGTCGGCTTCCTGCTGCTCGAGGCACGCAATCGCGTCGGCGGGCGGGTCGAAGCCAGACACAACGGACTTGGTGAGCGCATCGACAGCGGTGGTCAGTTCCTGTGCGAGGACATGCCGGAAGTGATGGCGCTGGCGAAGGCGCGCGGCAAGACATTCGTTGAAACCTATGTCGAGGGCGATTTCATCACCCATCCGTCGATGTCGGCCAAGGACGCCAAGCGGACCTATCACGGCGCGATGGCGATCCGGGAGCGGATGAACGGCATCGAGCCGGACGATCCGTCGATAGAAGGCATGACAGTCGCGGCTTGGCTCGAACGCCAGCATGATCCCATCGATGCCAAGACCGCTTTCCGGTCGGTGATCGAAGGCCTGTGGTGCCTGCCGATGGACAAGGTGCCGCTCTGGCACCTGATCGACAATGACCGGCGCATCACCAACGAGGTGCCGGAGCTCCAGTATTCTCTGCGCGAGACCATGCAGTCGCTGGCCGAAGATCTTTCTGGTGATCTCGGCGACCGGTTGCGGCTCAGCGAACCGGCCACGCGCATCGAGCACGGGCCGCAAGGCGTTCGTGTCGTCTCGGCCAACGGCGCGATCGAAGCGCGTCAAGTGCTGGTCGCCCTGCCGCCGGCGACGGCCGCGAAGCTCGACTTCGCGCCCGCTTTGCCGCCCTCTCTCGGGCAGGCGCTTGGCGTCTGGGAAAGCGGCGCGGTGATCAAGATCCTGGTGCGCTACGCCAAGCCGTTCTGGCGCGAGCGGGACTTGAGCGGCATGGTGATGTGGCGCGACCTGCCGGGGCTGTTTGCCTGCGACGCCAGCAGGGACGCGGAGCATGCCGCGCTCGTCGTCTTCGTCGGCGGGCCGCTCGCGCTGCGCTGGCGTGCGCTCGACGCAGCGGCACTGCGTGCGGAAGTGACCACCCGATTGCAGGAAGCCCTCGGGCCGGATGCCGGCGATGCCATCGATTTCAGCTCACGCGACTGGATACAGGACCGCTGGAGCGGTGGCGCCTATAGTGACCTCATTGTCGACGTGACGGCCAGGGATGCGGAGCGGACGATTCTTGCGGGTGCACCGCCAGTCCATTTCGCCGCTTCGGAACTGTCGCCGTCATTCCCGGGCTATGTCGAGGGTGCGATCGTTGCCGGCCGCATCGCGGCGCGCAAGATCATCGCCGAGCTTCAGTCGCCCATTGCCACCAGCGCTTCGGGATCGTAGGCGAGGCGGATCGGTGTGCCGACCGGAATATCGTCGGCGCCGAAATCGTTGGTTTCCGTCACCGACAGCGGTTTTTCCAGCCCCGGTATCTCGACGATCAGATGGGTGATTTCGCCGAAATAATGGCGTTCGACCACCTTGCCCGCGACCTCGAATTTTGCCGTCGCATTGTCCCACAAAACGCGCAGGCGCTCGGGGCGGATCCCCAGCGTGGCGGCGCCGCCATTGCGCACGAAGGCTTTCGGCTTGTCGGTCTTGACGCGGCCGAAGCCCAGCGTGTCGACGATCAATGAGGCGGCATTCTCCTCGACGATCTCAGCCTTGACGAAGTTCATGCCGCCGAGGAAGTCGGCGACCTGGCGGTTGACCGGGCGCTGGTAGATTTCCTTGGGCGAGGCGACCTGCGCTATTCTGCCGCCGAACATCACGGCGATGCGGTCGGACATGGCGAGCGCCTCGTACTGGTCGTGGGTGACAAGCACGAAGGTGATGCCGACCGCTTGCTGCAGGCGGCGCAGCTCGACCTGCATCTGCTCGCGCAGCTTCTTGTCCAGCGCCGACAGCGGCTCGTCGAGCAACAGCACCTTGGGACGCATCACCAGCGCGCGGGCGAGCGCCACACGCTGGCGCTGGCCGCCGGACAGTTCGGTGGCCAGCCGCTTGCCGAGGCCGGTCAGCGACACTTGCGCCAGCGCCTCCTCGACGCGGCGTTTTTCCTCGCCGCCTTGCAGCTTCAGCCGTTTTAGTCCGTAGGCGACGTTCTGCTCGACATTGAGGTGCGGGAAGATCGCATAGCTCTGGAACACCATGTTGGTCGGTCGGCGGTTGGCCGGAATGCCTTCCATCGGCTGGCCGCCGACGGCGATCGAGCCGCTGGTCGGATTGTCGAAGCCGGCGATCATGCGCAAAAGCGTGGTCTTGCCGCAGCCGGACGGCCCGAGCAGCGAGAAGAACTCGCCTTCCCTTATGGTCAGGGAGGCGTCGTCCAGCGCCTTGAACGATCCATAGCTGCGGGTGACGTTGCGGATCTCGATCATTGCTCGATCAGACTGGGCCCGATCAGACTGGACCCGATCAGATTGGGAGCGCTCGATTTGCGGCTGTTCAGGCATAGAGGCCTCCCTCGTTCTGGGTGCGTCTGGCCGCGCGGCGACGCAGGATTTCGGCGATTGTCATCAACAGGAAAGAGGCAACGAGCAGCAGCGTGCCCAGCGCCAGCACGCCCGGCAGTTTCGAGGCGAAACGCAACTGGCCCCAGATGTAGATCGGCAATGTTGCTTCGGTGCCGGTCAGGAAGAAGGCGATGATGAACTCGTCGAGCGAAATGGTGAAGCAGACGAGCAGGCTGGAGATGATCGCCGGTGCCACCATCGGCAGCGTCACCCGGCGGAAGGTGCCGAAGGCGCTTTCGCCGAGGTCGGCGGAGGCTTCCTCCAGGCTGCGGTCGAAACCCTCGAAGCCGGAGGTCAGCACCGTCATCGAATAGGGGACGCAGACCAGCACGTGGCCGAGCACGACGGTGAACAGCGAAAGGCTCAGGCCCAGCTGCAGCATCACCAGCAGCATCGAGATGGCGACGATCACCTCAGGCAGCACCAGCGGCGCCATGATCAGGCCGTTGATCGTGCGGCGGCCGGGGTAGCGGTAGCGGGTGATGGAGCGCGCGGCGAGGATGCCAAGCACCGTAGCGAGGATCGAAGCCGAGACGCCGACTTTCAGGCTGTTCCAGGCGGCGTCGAGCAGGGCCGGCGTGTGCGGCAGGTCCGCATACCATTGCAGGGTGAAGCCGGTGAGCGGGAATTTTGGCGTTGGCGCCGTGTTGATCGAGAAGATCGGCAGGAAGATGACAGGCAGATAGAGGAAGACGACATAGAGGAACGCATAGACGGACAGCCAGCCGCCCGACAGGAAACGCCGCGCCCTCATCGTGCCAGCCTCTGCAGTGCGCGGATGATCAGCACGGTGGCGCCCGCCATCAGGGTGACGATCAGCATGGTGGTGACGGAAAGGGCGGCACCCAGCGGCCAGTTGGCCGCCTTGCCGAACTGCGCCTGGATGGCGTTGGCGATCATGACCCCGTCCTTGCCGCCGACCAGCTTCGGCGTGACGTAATCGCCAACGGTCGGGATCATGACGATCAGCGCCGCCGAGATGACGCCCGGTGCCGACAGCGGCAAGGTCACACGCAGGAATGAGCGCAAGGGACCATCGCCGAGATCGGTGGCCGCTTCGACCAGCGTACGGTCGACCTTTTCCAGCGAGACGAAGATCGGCAGGATGGCGAAGGCCGCCCATGCGTGGGTGAGGGTGATGATGACGGCGCTTGAATTGTAGAGCAGCGCCGTCGACGGCTCGTCGATGATGCCAAGGCCCATCAGGCCGGAATTGAGCACGCCATTATAGCCGAGAATGACCTTCCACGACATCACGCGCAGGAGATAGCTGGTCCAGAACGGGATGGTGATGAGGAACAGCCACAGGCTCTTGTGACGGCCGCCATGGAAGGAAATGAAGTAGGCGATCGGATAGGCGAGGATGACGGTGAACAGGCTGACCGTCAGCGAGATGTAGAGGGAGCGCCACAACAGATCGCGGTAAATCGGCTCGGTCAGCGCGACGCGGTAGTTTTCCAGTGTGAAGGTGCGGTCGATGGTCAGGTAGTGCTGCGTCCAGAAGGAGTGGGCGATGACCACCAGGATCGGCAGGACCAGCAGGATGAGGGCGTAGAGAAAGGTCGGACTGATCAGGGCAAAGCCCTGGACGGGCTCGGATTGCAGAAGGGCATTTCGTCTGGCCCGCGTCATGCGCCACGGGGGCGACCCCTCCACAGCCGCCGTCATTGCCAGACTCCGGGGGGCAGGGCTCCGGGCGTGATCTCCGTTGCTGGCCTGAACTGTTCCGCCATGCGCATCCCATTGTGCTGACGCCGGCTGTTTGTTCCCACTTTATCTTTGGAACGCGATCGAACGCAAAACCGGTGACCACTTTTGCTGGTCGCGTTCCTAGCTTGCCGGCTTTCTTTCATCATGCGCGCATCCGTGGATTGAAATCAAGCGCTATTTCTGCGATATTGATTGAACGGACATTCAAAATTAGGTGAAGAAAGCCGCCATTTCCGGCATTTGCCGCCGAATTTGAAGTTCAAGAAAAAATCGAAAGAGATGTGGAGACGACAATGGCTGCGGTGAGGGACCTGAAGGCGACCGAAATGGCAGCGTCCGGTGGCGACGATGCCATTGAACTGGGCAAGCGCCATCTCATCCAGCCCTGGCCTTATGCCGGTTCCGTCGGCGCCGAAGCGCGCGCGCTGATCGGCGAGGGCGATGGCATCTACATCACCGACAACACCGGCAAGCGGCTGATCGATGGGCCGGCCGGCATGTGGTGCGTCAATGTCGGGCATCGCCGCGAGGAACTGGCCAGGGTGATGTACGACCAGGCGATGGCGCTGTCCTACAACACGCCCTGGTACACGATGAACGCGCCGTCGGCCGAACTTGCCATGCGCATCGCCGGCCATGCGCCAGGCGATCTCAGCCACGTTTTCTATACGACCGGCGGTTCTTCGGCCGTGGAGACGGCGCTGCGCTTCATGCAGTTCTACAACAATGTGCGTGGCAGGCCGGAAAAGAAGCTGATCCTGTCGCGCGGTGGCGCCTATCACGGCTCGACCTATCTGTCGGCCTCGCTCAACGGCCGCCCGCGCGACCGCGACTGGATGGACTGCGCCGACGAGCTGGTGATCAAGCTGTCCTCGCCCGATCCGTTCCGCCGTCCGCACGGCATGAGCCTTGCCGCCTTCACCGATTTCCTGGTCGATCAGTTCCGCGATACGGTCGCCCGTGTCGGCGCCGACAAGATTGGTGCTTTCGTCGGCGAGCCGGTGCAGGCATCGGGAGGCGTCGTGATCCCGCCGGACGGCTATCTCAAGCGCATCCGCGAAATCTGCCGCGACAACGACATCCTCTATGTCTCCGACGAGGTGGTGACGGGCTTTGGCCGGCTTGGCCATGTCTTTGCCTCGGGCGACGTCTTCGGCATCGACCCCGACATGATCACCTTCGCCAAGGGCGTCACCTCAGGCTATTTCCCGCTCGGCGGCGTCATCATCTCGGAACGGCTGCTTGAAGAGTTGCGCCGTTCGAACCATCCCGATGCCATGTTCGGCCATGGCCTGACCTACACCAGCCACCCGGTCGGCTGCGCCGTGGCGCTGAAAAACCTCGACCTGCTGGAAGAAGGCGTGCTTGCCCATACGCAAGCGGTCGCCCCCTATTTCCAGGCGCAGCTGAAGACGCTGGAGGAACTGCCGCTGGTCGGCGAGGTGCGCGGCGTCGGGTTGATGGGCTGCGTCGAATGCGTGGCGGACCGCGAAAGCAGGGATCCGCTGCAGCTCGACAAGGATGTCGGCAAACGCATCGACGCGCATTGCCACGAACTTGGCCTGCTGGTGCGGCCGCTGATCAACATGTGCGTGATGTCGCCGCCGCTGATCATTACGCGCGAGCAGATCGACGACATGGTCGGGATTCTGCGCGAGGGTATTTCGCGGACGATGGATGATCTCAGGAAAGAAGGCGTGTGGCGGGGATAGCTCCCTTCTCCCCGTTGTTTGGACCGGAGACATCGCGAACAGGTGTGCGAGGACATCGCGAACAGTTTTGCATGCTATCGAGCCAAGGTGTTGAGGTCGATGGTTTCTATTTTCTGATGTCTGAACCATGTGTCGAAGACGCCATCTGTGTTGGTAGGCCTGAAGGCGACGGACTTTCCCGCGAAGGCCCTGCACAAGCGCATTGAGCGGCCAAGAATGGAGACGAAGCCGTGCTGCTGAACGCGGCGGATGAGATCGTCCTTAGCGTATTCGAACGGCTCGACAGTTTCGCGATACTGGCGCTGCGAGGCTTGGTAGCGATCGAGCGGCACGCCGCCGTCCAGCGCGTCGTGGGGACGCTGGGCGTTGTAGACGTGGCGCCACTGGTCGAATGCATCCTGGGCCTCGGCGAGATCGGCGAAGGGCGGTCCCTGCAGTGCCTCGGCCTTGAGCGAACGATGGAAGCGCTCGTCCTTGCCGAGTGTCTGCGGATGGCAAGGCCTGGAGTGGCTCATGGTGATGCCCGTTTCGATCAGCCAGACGGTGAGCAAGGTGAAGTCGTTGCGGCCGCCATCGCCCCAAGGCGGACCATTGTCGGTGGCGATGCGCCACGGCAGTCCGTAGCGACGGAAGGCGGTGATCAGCCGGGCTTTTACGGTCTCGGTGGTCTGGTCGGCGCAAGCCGACAGCGCGACCGAGAAGCGCGAATGGTCGTCGAGCACGGTAAGCGGGTGCAGCCGGCCGGTACGCAAGGCAACGTGCCCCTTGAAGTCCATCTGCCACAGGTCGTTGGGGGCGGCATGCTCGAAGCGAATGAAAGGCTGGGCTCCGCCGCCCAACGCCCCCAGTTCGATACCGTGGCGGCGCAGGATGCCGGTCACCGTCGAGGCCGCCGGCGTGCCAATACCTTCGCGGGCGAGCACGCGCGCGATCTTGCGCCCACCCCAGGCGGGATGCGCCACACGCACCGAAACGGCTGCCGCTTCCACCTCCGGCGCGCTGCGTGCCGGGCTCGACCGCGGCCGACGAGACTGCTCAACCAGTCCAGCCTCGCCCTCGATCCGATAGCGCGAAAGCAACTTGTGGCCACAGGTCCGGCCGATACCGAAGCGCCGGCACAAAAGGCTCACATTCGCCCCAGGCGCTAGCGCCAGGCGCACAAACTCTTCCTTCTGCTTCATCGCGCTTCTGTCCTCGAATGGCATCCCGAACCCCCTCGCGCAAAAGCGCAAAACTGTTCGCGATGTCCTCGCACACCTGTTCGCGATGTCTCCGGTCCAAACACCCGTTTCATGGGGAGGTGAGGAGCGGTCCGCACAGCGGATGAAAAGCCAATTGCTTGGCTTTTCAAGCGACGAACGTCGGCAGGCGGATGAGGGGCCGCGCTGACGTTGGTGATTGACCGTGCATGAGGACTTCATCCGCCTGAGGCGATGACCTCACCGGCCGGCGCAGCGCCGGCTTACAAGATTTCAGTCGAAGATGGCTTTCTGTGCTTGAGGGCAAGCCAATCGCGAGACGTTGGCGCCGCCCCTCATCCGCCCGTTGGGCACCTTCTCCCCGTGGAACGGGGAGAAGGAAGAGGTCTATCCCCGCGACCTCAGCGCGTCGTTCAAATTCCACATGTCCTTCTCCTCGGGCGCGGTCTCCAGGCCGAGCACCGGCAGCATCTTGCGCAGATGGTCGTGGTGGGTGCGCACGCCGTATTCGAGGTCGGAGAGATAAAAGCCCTCGAAGGCCTCGGACAGCATGGATTCGTTCGACCACACCGACAGCTGGACATCTTCCGACATGGTGTCGCGGTCGATGCGGAAGGACAGGTACCTGGCGGCCGCCTGTTCGCGGTTTTCGTCGCGGTAGCGGTAGATGGCGCCGCGCAGCAGGGTCTCACCGGTCGACAGCGGAAACTCCTGATAGAACTGCACCGATTCCGGCATCACCGAAATGACCGCATTGGGGAAGATGCCGTAATAGACCCAGGCCTTCTTCAGATAGTCCGGCAGATGCGTCGGCTCGGGCGCGATCTTGACGTAGTTCTTGACGCTCCAGCGGCGGCCGGCATGCGGGTTGTAGGTGGCGAAGGACCGTGACACGCCATTGATGAAGGGCTCGTCGAAATAGGTCGCGCCATAGAGATCCTGCAGGGCAGGATGCGCCATGGCGACGTGATAGCCCTCATTGTCGACATCGCGCACCGACTTCCAGTTGACCGGGGTCTTCTGGGTCCAGATGCCCCAGGACGGCACCATGTCGGCGGCCTTGTAGTGCGCGAATTCGGGCTCGATCGGCTTCATCAGCTCGGCGACCGAAGGCTGTGGGCCGCCATTGCGGAAGCGGATGAAGATAAAACCCATCCAGACTTCGAGGTCGAGCTGCATCAGGCCGAACTCGGTCTTGTCGAGGTCGGGGAAGGAGCGCGGTCGTGCGGCGCCGCGCAGTGTGCCATCGAGATTGTAGACCCAGCCATGGAACGGACACACCAGAGCGTTCTTGCAATTGCCCTGGCTGTCGGCGACGACGCGGCTGCCGCGGTGGCGGCACATATTGTTGAAGCCGCGCACGACGCCATCCTTGCCGCGCACGATCAAGGCGCGTTCACCGACCACGTCCATGGTCAGGTAGTCGCCGGCATTGGGCACGTCGCTGACATGGCCGACGATCTGCCAGTGGTTGCGGAAAACATGCTCCTTCTCAAGCTCGAGAAGGGCATCGGAATGGTAACTCCAGCCCGGTAGTCCCCGCCGGTCCCAATCGTTGGGGATCGCCACGTCACGGAGGTGCGGGTTCATAAAACGTCTCTTCTTTTTGTTGAATAATCATTCAATAAAATCATATTTTTCATTGAAATGCAATGGCTTGTGAAAATACGAAAGATTCTAGGGCAGGTTTCTTGGATCGCCCGAGGCGGAATTCGATACGGCTGCTGCCTAGGAAAATCGCGGAGAATCCGGGTGTTAGCCCCGGTTCCGAAATGCTGTTTCTGCACGATTTCACAAAGCGTGCGAGCTGAAGAACAAGACGCCTCGCCGGGGGCAAAAGCACTCGCCCCGCATGGCCTGATCGGCTGTTCGGCAGGCGCCTGGGTCGGGATCGCCTGGCGAGAGTCGGCCTGAGATTCGCTTGCCTCGGCGAAATGCGAGTCGGAGTAACCGATTCTGCCCGGTTTTGCCCGATAGTGCCGTTGCAATCCGGTTACATTGCCAGGCTCGCACCAATTTTGTGCTGTTACAAAGTGCGATTACGTTCGTTTCATCAGCAAAAAGAAACGCAACGAAGGGGAAGGCAATGTATGCGAAAGTCGAGATCATCAGCAGCGAACACCGCCTCCAGGCTCCAGAGCGCGCTGACCGCCGCCCGAAACTGGCGCTACGTCAACGCGCCAGCGACCACCCCATGGCCATGTTCATGGGGCTGGCTGCTTGCGCCTTCATCGGCATGGCGCTCACGCCGACAGTCGGGCCGGCCTTCGCTTCGTTGAACCCGCCGGCCAACGTCGTCGACGGGGCGCCGACAACAATCAAGACCGCTCGCCTGCCCATGCCGGCGCTCGACTTCGCCTGCAAGGGGCAGGCCTGGGGTGCCGAGAGCGTCGATTGCTTGCGCGCCATCGCCGAGCAGTCCGGCACGCACAAGGCCCGTGCGATTCGCATGATCGCCAATGCCGCGCCGCTGACCAACACACCCAACATTTTCTAATTTTTGTCGAAGCCTGATCCCGAAAACCGGTTCCCTCTTCGGGCTCCTGCTCTGACCTCCCCGAGCGCTCCTCCAGCGCTCCCTTCGGCTCCCGCCCGCATGTCGGCCGGGAGCCTTTTTTTATCCCTTCGATGCCGCTTGCTCGGCAATGGTTGAAAGCACGCTGCGCACATCCAGCGTGCTGAACGGCTTTTCCAGGATCTGCGGCCGCTGCTGCGCCGGCAAGGCTTCGATTTCCGCCTTGGCGCCGATCAGGTCGCCGGTGACCAGCACGAAACGCCGTGCCAGCTCGGGCCTCTCGGCCAGCAGTTCGCGGTAGATGGCAATGCCTGATATGCCGGGCATGCGCAGGTCCGAAAAGACGATGTCCGGCGGCATGTGGCCGCCCAAGGTGGCGGAGCCCGATTCCCAGACAGGCGCGATCCGCGACTTGATGCCCATCAATTCGAGAATGTCGGACAAGGAGCCCGCGACATCAGGCTCGTCGTCGATGATCAGGGCATGGCGCAGGCCGCTCGAGCGTGGCTGGGTTTCGCCGGCAGCGACGAGGCCCGCCGAAATGGCCGGCAACTGGACGACGAAACGCGCACCTCTGGGCAGCACTTCCTCGAACCAGACATTGCCATTGTGCCGTTCAATGATCGATTTCGAGATCGACAGGCCGATGCCGGTGCCCACACCAACCGGCTTGGTGGTGAAATAGGATTCGAAGATGCGGTTGCGGATCGCTTCGGGAACGCCAGGCCCGTTGTCCTCGACCGAGAAGCCGGGATTGCCGCGATCGCTGCGGAAGGTCCGCACCTTGATCAGCCGGTCGCCGGCAATGCCGGCCAGCGCGTGCTGGCTGTTGATGAGGAAATTGGCTGCCACCTGTGTCACGTGGTCGGCGTCCGCCATGGCCAGCAGCGGACCCGGCGCGAAATCGGTGTCGATGATGATGCCGCTCGAGCGTGCGCCATAGGCGGTCACTTCAAGCGCGGCGCGGATCACCTGGTTGAGATCGGTCTCGGCCTGCGCCGCCGGATGGAGGCGGACCATCGACAGGAAGCTCTTGACGATGCGGCCGCAGCGCTCGGCGGCGGCACGCACCTTCTCGGCGCGGACCTTGGTTTGTGGGTCGGAGGCGAATTCGTGCAACAGCGTCGATTGCGCCACCACCACCGCCAGCGGGTTGTTGAGCTCGTGCGAAACGCCCGCAAGCAGCGAGCCCATCGCCGCCATCTTCTCGTTCTGGTGCAGCTTCTCGCGCTGCCGGTTGATCTCTTCCTCGGCACGCAGCCTGTCGCGCAGGTCGCGGATCGAGCCGAAGATCAGGCGGCGGTCGGCGACCCGCATCTCGGTCGCCGTCAGCTCGATCGGAAACACTTCGCCAGCGGCATTCTGCGTCACGGTCTCGAGCCTGCTGGCCGACCATCGGCGCGCCGCGGCCCGACATGTAGTCGGCGCCGGAGGAATAGCCCTTGCGGTAGTATTCCGGCACGACGGTGTCGAGCAGGTCCTTGCCGAGGATGTCGCTGCGCTGGAAGCCGAACATCTTTTCGGCGGCAGGATTGAATTCGATGATCGATCCGGCCTCGTCGATGACGATGATGGCGTCAAGCGAGGCCTGCAGCATGGTGCGGCGGATCACCTCGCTGGCATGGGCGTCGGAGGGCGAGTGTTCGATGGCGTCGCCGATGGCGAGCGCGATGATGTGCAGCGTCGCCTCTTCCTCGTCAGTCCACTCGCGCTCGTCGACGCAATCATTGACGGCGAGCGTGCCCCACAGATGGCCATGCGCGAAGACCGAAACCGACAGGAACGACTTGATGTTCTGCTTTTCGAAGTCGGTTCTCAGGAAACCTTCGAGATTGCGCGTATGCCCGGCAAAGATCTTACCCTGCCGTTCGTCCTCGGCCACGCGCTCCAGCAGCGGATCGGAGTTGACGATCGACTGCATGATGACGGTCGGCGAGGCCAGTTCCCCGCCGAAGTCGGGATCGATCCAGTAGGCGGACACCGATTGGGCAAAACCCTGGCCGGGCAATTCGCGCAAACGGAACAGGATGCCGCGCTGGCACTCCATGGCGCGGCACAGCGTTTCCAGTATGCCGTCCATCTCGCGCTGCCAGTCGCCGGCCTCGCGCAGCCGGCGAACGACGCGCACGGCCGCCATCGCCGCGCCCTGCCTGAAACCCTGTGTATCCGTGCTTGTTGCTTCGCCTGTCATCAGCCGTTATTCCAAAGTCATGCCAATCCGATCGGCCCAATCGATCGGCGAGCAACGGCTGTGAACCTGAGACCCCGTGGCCTGGTGCTCAGTTGCTGTCGCCGGTCGGCAGCGAGAAGATATAGCCTTCGCCGCGCACCGTGCGCAGGAATTTCGGGTTGGCCGGATCCGCCTCGATCTTCTTTCTCAGGCGCATGATGCGGATGTCGACGGCGCGCGACGATTCCGGATCCTCGGTGAAGCCGATGGCCTCCGAGATCGCGGCGCGCGTCAAAAGCCGGTTGGCGCGGGTCAGGAAAACCTCCAGCACGTCGAATTCGCTCTTGGCCATGTCGATCACGGCGCCGTTGGCGCCGGTGACCAGCCTGCCGTCAAGATCGGCCTGGAAGGGGCCGAAGGCAACGGAACGGCGGTCCGTCCTGGCTTTCCTGTTGAGCAGCTCCGTCGGCTCTGGAACGCGGCGCAGCACGCTGCGCACCCTCGCCAGCACTTCGCGCAGTTCGTATGGCTTGACGATATAGTCGTCGGCGCCGAGTTCCAGCCCGACGATGCGGTCGAGCGCTGTGCCGGCAGCGGTCGCGTAGATGATGCCGATCGGCATTTTCGAGCGCAGCCAGCGGCCAAGCGACAGCCCGTCCTCGCCCGGCATGGCGATGTCGAGAATGGCCAGATGGAAGGCTTGAGTCTCGATCAGGCTGCGCGCGGCGGCCGCGGTTTCCGCGGTCGCTACATCATAGCCGGCGGCGCCGAGATATTCGGCAACCGCGTCCCTCAGGTCGGGCTCGTCCTCGACGATAACAATTCTTGCCCGCACGATGCCGTCGCTCCCACTTTCAGTGGAAAGTAGATTGGGTATAAACAACATGTCCAGCACTCATATCCGGTTGCAAGGGAACGGTTGGAGAACATGGCTGCACGAGCCGTCATTGCGCTTGTTTCCGTCGCCGAGGTGGTGGCGACCGAACTTGCCGACCATCTCGAGCGGCGTGGCCATGATGTGCGCCAGGCGCGGCAGCCCTGGGAGGCGGAATCGCTGCTCGCGGGCCGGGGCATCGACGTCGTTGTCGTCGGTGACAGTCTCAGCCAGGCGGAAGGGCGGGATCTGCTTAGGCGCTATGGCGGCCAAGGCGGGGGCGGCGAGGATGGGCCCGATTTCATCATGATCTGCCGGCCGGCCGATCTCGTCGACAAGGTGCTGGCGCTCGAACTGGGTGCGGCCGACGTTGTCGAGAGCCCGCTCAATGTCAGGGAACTCGCCGCCCGTGTCGGCGGCCTGCTTTCGCGGCGCGGCAGGGGCACCCAGGAACTGATCGTGCTGGAGAACGCGACCGTCGATTTGAGATCGGCTATCGTCATGCACCGCTCCGGTACGGAAGAACAGCTTTCGCCCGGTCAGGTGGCGCTGCTCAGGCTGTTCCTGGCGAGCCCCCGCAAGGTGCTGACGCGTGACGACATCATCGCCGCCGCACCGGCCGAGAACGCCGACGCCTTCGATCGCTCGATCGATTCGCGCATCGTGCGGCTGCGCCGCAAGCTCGACACCGAGACCATCACCACCATACGTGGCGCCGGCTACCGGTTCGACCCGCCGCAGCAATTCGCCGACTGACGGCAGCGCATTCGGGTTATCTTTTTGGCTGAGCATCGGATGTTCCAACTCACCGACGCTCCCGAAACTCAGCGTACCACCAGCAGCGACGGACCCGATGGCATGTCATTGGCCATGGCGATTTCGTTCGCGTGGGTGCGGTCCTTGAGGAGAACAGTGGCAAGCGCGGCAAAGCCGAGCAGGCCCTGCGCATAAAGCAGTGCGGAAAGCACCGAGGCCGCGAATTTCGTTTTCATCGTTCCAACTCCCCAGAAATGCCAATTCTTCAGAAATGAGTGTGTCGCGGGTCGCTTCAGGAAACTCCCGAAGTGCCCGCGCCGCCCACGGAGCCCCCCGTCGCGGCGCGGGCCTTCGGTCCTCTCGGCAGCAAGTTGCCGGAGGGGCCGCGCAATGCCAGCAACCGAAGGCCAACCCGCCAGAGGGCCTTGAGCCGGGTGATGCGCAGGCTGGAAACAATCCAGACCGTGGCGGAAAACAGGGCGACGTGCAGGTAGGGATCTCGCTCGAACTCATCGTCGCCAGCCTTGCCGCCGGGCCGCCGGCAACCGTGCCGACACCGCCGATGACTGCTGCCGCGATGCTGATCCTGAAGAGTCAGGACCGCGTTTTCGTTTTCGTTCCCATGGTCGTTGCCGTCTGCTTTCGTTGCGTCAACTTTGCTTCCGGCCCGTATCCGGATCATGCCGCCAGAAGCAGCGTTTTGTTGCAGATTGGTTTCGAGATCGAGCTCTGCTCTTTCATATAAGAGGTATTCGAACTTTCGTTTCGCGGGAAATACCTATGTGCTGCATCTCATTCCCGTTTTGCGTGTGTGACCGTTGTCGCCATGACCGCCTGCTCGTTAACCAGAGGAAACATATTCGAAACAGAAACGAGCATTTCGCGAAATCTGTCCGAAACATGCCGCAGCGATAAGCCGCGCATCGAATGGAGCCGGCCGGACCGGCAGAGAGAGAGAGGGGACATCATGCACACCACCATTTCCGCAAAGCTCATCAACATCACCGCCGCCGCGCTCACGGGTGCAGCGCTTCTGTTCGGCGCCAACGCAGCGCACGCCGCCAACAAGATCGTGGCGCGGGTCTCGCTTTCACAGCAGATCATGGAAGTTTCGGTCGATGGCCGGCCGACCTTCGCCTGGAAGGTTTCCACCGGAGACAGGGCGCATGTGACGCCGACGGGCTCGTTCAAGCCGACGCGCATGCATGAGATGTGGTATTCGAAGAAATATGACAACGCGCCGATGCCGCACTCGGTGTTCTTCAGCGGCGGCTACGCGGTGCACGCCACCTATGCCATCAAGCGCCTCGGCCAGCCGGCCTCGCATGGCTGCGTGCGGCTGCATCCCGACAATGCCGCCGATTTCTACCAGCTTGTCGAGACCTTCGGGCCCGACAACACCAGCATCGTCATCGTCAAGTAGCAGGCTGAGGAACGGGTCGGCACACCGCCGCACCCTGTCTAAGCTCCCTCCGGGAATGCCCGGCGGTCATCGAGCGCAGTCAAAAAAGAGGCCGGAAATTTTCCGGCCTCTCAGACCGCTGACAAACCCCGTCGATTTTCGGCGGGGTTTTTCTTATGGGGTTGGTGGGTCAGGATTTTCGGCCGTCAGCAGCGTTTGTCAGGGTTGCCTGCCTCATGCGAGGCGGGGTTTTGGCCTTGGGCTGAGGGCCAGGGCGATCTTCTTCATGTTCTGGGCTGCGGCGGCGATCAGACACTGGCAGGCTACCCTGGTGAGACTTCGGAACCGGGCATAGCGGTGGCCGTGCAGTTGCTTGGCGTCGGCGAAGGAGCGCTCGACAGTTTCCTTGCGGCGGCGGTAGACGGCCTTGCCCCACGCCGTCAGCCGGTTGGCGTCGGTGCGTTCCTTGGCATCGGCCCAGACGTGGCGGATGATGGTGCGCTGGGCCTTGGCATTGGTGGTGCAGGAAGCGAGCAGTGGACAGTCGCGGCAGATAGCGGGGGCGCTCTTGTAATGGCGGTAGCCATTGCGGTCGGTGGTCGCGTAGGCCAACAACTGGCCCTGTGGGCAGCGATAGCCATCGGTCTCGGGCTCATGGGTGAAGGATGACGGTCCCATCATGCCAGGCTTGGGCGGTGTTGGGCGGCGATAGCCGGTGACGCCGCGTATTGCGCGATCCTCCAGCCCTTTGGCGATGCCGGCCGTGGCATAGCCGGCGTCCAGCCCGACAGCGCCGACATCAAAGCCGAAGCGCTCCACCTGGCGGTCGAGCCGCGACAGGTAGACCGTAGAATCGTGGACGATCGCTGTCGTGTGCGTGTCGGTGATGATGGCGTGGGCCGCATCCACCGTGCGGTGGTCGAGATAGAAGAAGCCCTTCGGTTTGCCCTCGCGCACCATGTAGCCGCTGTCGGGATCGGTGCGCGATACCTTCGTCTCCTTCACCGCGGGCTGGCGTTGCTTCTCCTTCAGCGGCTTCTGGCCGTGCAGCCCTCGTTCGGCGTCGATCGCACGATCGAGGTCGGCCCAATAGTCGGCCCGCGACTTGGCGATCATGGCAAGATCGTATTTGCCCTTGTTGGCGTTGGCCTTCAGATGGGTGGAGTCGGTGTAAAGCACCGTGCCATCGACAAGGCCCGCTCGGATCGCCTGCTCGACGATACGGTCGAAGATCGCCTGCGACACGCTGGTGTCGTCGTAGCGTCGACGCCGGTTCTGCGACAGCGTCGAGGCGTCGAACACCTTGTCCGTCAGTTTCAGCCGCAAAAACCAACGATAGGCGACATTGACCTCGATCTCGCGCACCAACTGCCGTTCCGAGCGAACTCCAAACAGGTAGCCGATGAACAGCGCCTTGAACATCAAGGTCGGATCGAGCGGCGGCCGGCCATTGTCCGGGCAATAGAGTGGCGCCGTCAGATCGTGGATGAAGGAGAAATCGATCACACGGTCGATCTTGCGCAACAGGTGATCAGCCGGAACCAGCTGATCCAGCGTTACCATCTCAAGCGCGGTCTGTTCAGGGGCGGGTCGCTTCAACATGACCCAGTGAATCAAAAACCCCCGGCAAATGCCAGGGGTTTGTCAGCAGTCTGAGAGGCCGGAAATTTTCCGGCCTCTTTTCTTGTTCTTCGGCTTCTATCAGTCCTGCAGCGCCGGCATCAGCTTCGGATCCGGCTTTTCCGCCAGATGCGGCAGGTCCTTGCTGGCGATGAAGGTGTAGAACATGGGCACGACGAAGAGCGTGAACATGGTGCCAACCAAGATGCCGCTGAAGATCACGATGCCCATCGAATACCGGGCCGCGGCACCCGCGCCGCTGGAAACGATCAGCGGCACCACGCCAAGCGCCATCGCAGCCGTCGTCATCAGGATCGGCCGCAGCCGCACCTTGGCCGAGGCGATGATGGCGTCGCGCCGCCGCATGCCGTGGGCCTCGCGCTGTTGGTTGGCGAACTCGACCAGCAGGATGCCGTGCTTGGTGATCAGGCCGATCAGTGTAATCAGGCCGACCTGCGTGTAGATGTTGAGCGTCGCCGGTGGGATGCTGAAGTGTGATCCCATGATCATGAAAATCATATTGAGATTCGGGATCATGTTGAGCGGCAACATCGCGCCGAAGATCGACAGCGGCACCGCCATCATGATGATCAGCGGGTCGCGGAAGCTTTCGAACTGCGCCGCCAGCACCAGATAAATGACGATAACGGCCGCCGCGAAAGCGATCAGAATCGTGTTGCCCTGCTCCTTCTCCTGCCGGGACTGGCCGGAGTAGTCGATGAAGAAGGTGTCGGGCAGGTTTTCCCTGGCGATGTCCTCCAGCGCTTTCAGCCCGTCGCCTGTGGTGACGCCAGGCAGCGGCAGCGCGGAAATCGTCGCCGAATTCAGCTGGTTGAACTGTTCGATGGCGGCCGGCGACGCATTGGTCGAAATCTTCACCACCGCCGATAGCGGCACCATCTCGCCGGTTACGCTGCGCACGAAATACTCGCCGAGCTTTTCGGGGTTGTCGCGGAACTCCTGCGGCACCTGCGGAATGATGTCGTAGCTGTTGGAGTCGCGGTCGAATTGCGCCACTTCAGCGCCGCCGACAAGCAAGGTCAGCGTTCGGCCGATATCGGCGATCGGCAGGTTCAGCGCGGCGGCGCGGTCACGGTCGATGGTCACTGTCACCTGCGGTGCATCATAGGCCATCGAATTCTGCACGACGATGAAGCGGCCGGAGGCCTGCGCCTTGTTCTTGATCTGCTCGGCCACCTCGTACACTTCCGAGGAATCGCCGGTCGAGCGCACCACCATGGAGATGGGCAGGCCGCCGCCGGAGCCCGGCAGCGTCGGCGGTGCAAAGACGAAGGCCTGGACACCCGCCACCTTAGCGATACGAGCCGTGATGTCGGCCTGCAGCTCTTTCGAATTGCGCTTGCGCTCCGCCCAATCCTTGAAGGCAAAGCCGACGAAGGCGCTGTTTGTCGTGCCACCGAAGGCGACGGCGGAGAACTGCGCCCGTGTTTCCGGAATGTCCTTCACCAGTCCCAGAATCTGGTTGACATAGGTCTCGGTGTAATCGGATGTCGCATAGCGTGGCCCCGTCACAATCGACAGCAGGAAGCCCTGATCCTCTTCCGGCGCCAGCTCGCTCGAGGTCTTGGTGAACATGAAGCCGGTCACGCCGACGAGTGCGAGCACGATGATCAACGTCAAAGGACGATAATTCAGCGAACCGGTGACGGCCCGCTCATAGACGTGTTCGACCCGCGCGAAAATGCCGTCGACAATGCGCTGGAAACGGCCTGGTGTGCCCGCCTTCAAGAGGCGCGCGGACATCATCGGGGTGATGGTGACGGCGATGACGCCCGACAGCACCACCGAGCCGGCGAGCGTGACCGCGAATTCGCGGAACAGCGCGCCGGTCAGGCCGCCGGTGAAGGCCAACGGCGCGAACACGGCGGCCAGTGTCATCGTCATGGCGACAATGGCCGAGGCGATTTCGCGCATGCCGCTGAAAGCCGCCTGCATTGGCGACATGTGGTCTTCTTCCATGTGGCGGTGGATGTTTTCCACCACCACGATGGCGTCGTCGACAACAAGGCCGATCGCCAGCACCATGGCCAGAAGGGACAGAAGGTTGATCGAATAGCCGACCGCAAACAGAAGAAAGCAGACGCCGATCAGCGACAGCGGGATGGTGATGATCGGCATCATCACCGAACGGAACGAGCCAAGGAATAGAAGAATGACTACGACGACGATGGCAACCGCCTCGGCAATGGTCTTGAACACTTCGTAGATCGAGGCGCTGATCTGGCCGGTTGCGTCGTAGACGACCTCGATCGTCATGCCTTTCGGCAATGTCTCCTGGATCTGCGGCACGAGCTTGGTGAGTGCCGCAGCCGTAGTCAGCGGATTGGCCGCGGGGGTCGGGAAGATGGCGAGGAAGGTGCCGGGCTTGCCGTTGAAGGATACCCTGGTGTCGGTGTTCGCGGCGGCGAGTTCGACCCGAGCCACGTCGCGGAGCCGCACGACATTGCCGTCGGTCGAGCGCAGCGGCAGCGCGGCGAAGGCTTCGGGCGTCTGCAGCGTCGAGCGCACGGTGATCGACGAGACGACATATTCGTTCTGGGTGTTGCCGGGCGCTGACAGGAAGTTGGAGTTGTTGATCGCCGCCAGCGCTTCGGCTGCCGTCACACCGCGCGCGGCAAGCCTGACCGGATCGATCCAGACGCGCATCGAGTATTGCTGAGCGCCGAAGATCTGCACGTCGGCGACACCTTCGACCGTCGACATACGCGGCCGGATGACGCGCTCGATATACTCCGTCAGCTGCTCCTTCGTCATGTTCGGATTCTGCATCGAGATGTACATCATCGCGAACTGCTGGCCGGTGCCCTTGACGATGACAGGGTCTTTGGAGGCGTCCGGCAAGGTGCCGCGCACGCCCTGGACCTTGGACAGCACTTCGGTCAGCGCCACGTCGGGGTTGGAGCCGAGCTTCATCTGCACCGTCACGGTGCTGGAGGACGGGCGACTGGACGAGGTGACGTAGTCGATGTTCTCGGTCGAGGCGACGGCGCGCGCGATCGGGGCGGAAATGAAGCCCTGAATCAGATCGGCGCTGGCGCCTGGATAGGCCGTCGTGATGGTGATCGCGGTCTCGTCAACCTTTGGATACTGCCGGATCGACAGGTTGAAGATGCCCTGGAAACCCAGAAGCAGGATCAAGCAGGCAAGGACCGTCGACAGGACGGGCCGGCGAATGAAGAGATCGGAAAAGCTCATTGCTGGTCGGCCTGCTTGTTCGCCGATTTGGTCGGGTCGATAGTGTTGTCGACATTGACGGACATGCCGTTGAACAGGCGGTTCTGACCGGCGGTGACGACTTCGTCGCCAGCCTTCAGCCCTTCGACGATCTCGACCATGCCTTGATTGCGGCGGCCGGGCTTGACGAAGACCTGCGACAGCACCAGCGCGGGCTTGTCGCCTTCCGCCGCCGGCTTGGCCGGGTCGGCCGCTGGCTTGGTGGCATCAGAAGCGGCCTTGTCCGCTGGCTTGGCAGCATCGGCGGCAGGCTTCGTGGCATCAGCCGCCGGCTTCATGGCGTCGGCTGCCGGTTTCATCGCATCCGCAGGCTTGGCATCCGCGGGCTTGGCGTCCGCCGGTTTGTCGCTTGCGGTGGCCGCGGGCTTTTCCTCCGGCTTGGCAGGCTGCGCCGGGGCCGCCTCGGCGGGCTTTGCCGGCTGCACCACGAAGATGTAGTCGCCATAAAGGCTGGAGGTCAGCGCCGTCTGTGGCAGCGTCAGCACGTTCTGCTGTTCGGGCAGTTCGACACGCACCTGCACGAACTGCCCAGGAGTCAGCTTGCCGTCGGGATTGGCGACTTCGGCCCTGATGTTGACCAGCCGGCTGGAGGAGTCGATTTTCGGGTCGATGCCGCGAATGGCGCCGGCAAACGGCTTGTCCTCACCGCCGAAGCCCAACCGAACCGTCTGGCCGATCTTGAGCAGTGGGAGTTGCTGTTCGGGGACCGAGAAATCGACGCGCATCGTGTCGAGGTCCTGCAACGTCACCACGGCAGTGCCGGGCGCCATATACTGGCCGATATCGATCTTTGGAATGCCGACCGTGCCACCGAAAGGCGCCGTCAGCTGCTTCTGGTCGAGCACGGCCTGCAGCTTGGTGACCTGGGATGCCGAGGCCGAGGCCGCCGCCCGCGCCGTGTCGAGCGTCGAGTCGGACCCCACGCCACGCTTGGTCAGTTCGATGGCGCGAGCCAGCGATGTCTGATCGAGCGCGGCCTGCGCCTGCTGTGCGTCGAGATCGGCGCGCTCGACAGCGTCATCGAGCTGCAGCAGAACCGCATTGGCCGCCACTTTCTCGTTGGCATGGAAAAGGATGTCCTTGACGATGCCGGTGGTCTCGACCGTCAGGTCGACACCGCGTACCGCCTTGACCGTACCGATCGCCTCGACGCCCGGCGTCCAGCTCGACGGCTTGGCGATGGTTGTCGACACGGTCGCTGCCGGCGGCTTCATGGTGGCGAAAAACTGCTTGGTGCCGTATTCGCGCATGACGTTAGTGCCGACAATGATGCCGACAACAACAACGAGAACGACCAGGACCAGAATGATGAGAAAGATACGAAGTATGCGCTTGAACAAGGAAGTCCCCTCAGTCGAAATCCGGCGCGAAGCACGGACATCGGGACACATATCGACTGCGGGTCCCGATTTCAAATAGTGGCGGTCTTACTGTACCGTCTGGACGGTCTTGTCAATTGGGCCTAAGCATGCGAAGGGAGGCGCCATGAGAGCCCAACGACCGAATTCGCGCGAGAAAATCCTCGCCGCAGCGGCTGATGTCGCTCGGGAATCCGGGCCCGGCAGCCTGTCGCTGGATGCCGTCGCCAGTCGTGCCGGCGTGTCGAAGGGCGGGCTGCTCTATAACTTCCCGACCAAAGCCAAATTGATGCAGGGGCTGGTCGAGGGCTATCTGCGCGATTTTGAGCAGGCGCTGGAATCCGCCAGCATCGGCGACGACGGCAAAAATCCACTTGCCGTCTATATCAGGCTGTCGGCCAATGATTGCGAGGAAAAGCAGCCCTCGGCCTCCTGGATCTTTTCGGCGATCGCCGAGGATCCCGATTTCATGACGCCGATAAAGACATTCAAGCGGCAGCTTTTCGAACGGCTGAAGGGCGAGACGAAGGATCTCAAGTCGCTGCTGGTCTGCTATCTCGCCATCGAGGGGCTGCGCAGCATGAACCTCTTCGATTCCGATGTGCTGTCGAAAGACGAACGCGAGCTGCTGGTGTCGTCCCTGCTGGAGATCGCCAAATAGGCGGCGCCAAAGAATGACCTCTATTATGGGCATTCAACCCGCGGCGCGTTCAATATCCCGGCGCAGGACAATCGCGGTTGTCAGGTCCTCGACGCCGCCGAGCGTGGCAATGAGGTCGCGCACCGTATTGAGCCTGTCGATCGACGGCACCTCGACCTCGACGATGAGATCGAGCTGGCCGCTCACCGACGACACGCGCCGGACCTCAGGATAGCGCGCCAGCTGGTCGAGAATGCCGATTGATGGCGTACGGATCAGGGTGACCAGCAGGAAAGCGCAGACAAGCCCGGCGTCCATCTGACCGATATCGGCCCGGTAACCTCTGATGACACCACTCTTTTCCAGCGAAGCCACCCGCTCGCTCGTCGCGCTGCGCGACAGGCCGATGCGCCCGGCAAGCGTCTTCAGCGGGATGCGGGCCTCCTTCGACAGAATGGCGAGAATGTCCCGGTCCTTGGCGTCCAGTTCTTTCATGACGTCACGCTCCAAGCGGTTCCGTTAATGTGCCGGTCAATGCAGTCATTGTGTCGGTGCAACCGACGCTTTGCCGGATGCCCGATTTTTTGGCCCATGCCAAGCTTGGACAAAGCAAATCCGGAATCCCGATGACCAACGTTTCATACCCAGCGCCTCAAGTCTCGCAGAACGAGGCCGTCGATATCGCGATGCGGCACTTCGGCATTGCCGGCAGCGTCGCGCCGCTCGACAGCGAGCGCGACCGGAATTTCAAGCTGACTGCGCCGGACCATTCGCTGTGGATCCTGAAAATCGTCAACGCCAGCGAGCCGCTCGTCGAGAGCGAATTCCAGACGGCATTGTTCGATCACCTCGAGCGCAACAGCCAGGGTCTCGCCGTGCCGCGTTTGAGGAAGACGGTACAAGGCGCTTCGCTCGCCCATGCCAAGGGGCCTGGCGGGGAAGATCATGCTGTGCGCCTGGTATCATGGCTGCCCGGCCGACCGCTGGCCGAGAGCCAGACCACTCCAGCGCTGCTCGAAAGCCTGGGCGGCGCGCTCGGCCGGCTGGACCGCGCCCTGCAGGGGTTCATCCACCCCGGCGCTTTGCGGTCGTTCGACTGGGACATTCGCCAGGCGGGTGCTGCCCGGCAACGCCTTCACCATATCGACGACGATCAGGACCGCGCCTTGCTCGAACGGTTTCTCGATCATTTCGATGCCGTGGTGGCACCCCGGCTGCCGGTGTTGCGGGCGCAGGTCATCCACAACGACGCCAATGACTGGAATGTGCTCGTCGATCCCGACAGGCCCGAGCGTGTCGCAGGGCTGATCGATTTCGGTGATGCGCTACACAGCGTGCTGATCGCCGAGGTTGCCGTCGCCTGTGCCTATGCCATCCTCGATGCCGAGGATCCGATCGGCGCCGCCGCCCGTCTCGCCGCCGGCTTCGACGCCGAATATCCATTGCGGGAGGAAGAACTCGACCTGCTGTTCGACCTCATCGCGATGCGGCTCGTCACCTCTGTGACGCTGTCGGCAGCGCGCAGGGACCGTACCGCCGACAATCCCTATCTGTCGATCTCGGAGGCGCCGGCCTGGCGATTGCTGCACCGCCTGGGCAGAATGAACCGGCGCTTCGCGACGGCGATCCTGCGCCATGCCTGCGGCTTCGAGGCCGCTCCCGGTGCCCGCGCGGTGACAGGCTGGATCGCGGCAAACCGCACGCGGCTCGCGCCGATCCTCGACCGGCACCCGGCGACGCTTGCCAAGGCGCTGGTGCCCTATGGCGATCCGCACAATCCGATGACGGTGACATCGGCGGACCAGCAGCCCGACAAGGCCACAGCATGGTGGGATGCCTATTGCGCCGAGCATGGCATTGCGCTCGGCATCGGACCTTGGGGCGAGGCACGCACCGTCTATACCAGCGACATCTTCCAGTCGCGTTTCGTTGAAGGCGCGCGGCGCGCCAACCATCTCGGCTTCGATCTTTTCATGCCGGCGGGGACGCGGCTTTACACACCACTGGCCGCCACGGTCAGAAGCGTCGAGATCGAAGAGGATCCACTCGGCTATGGCTGCCTGGTGGTGCTGGAGCATGCGGCGCCGGGATGTCCACCCTTCGTCACCCTGTGGGGACATATGGCGCATGAGGCGGGACAGCGGCTGAAGGCTGGGGACCATCTGGAAGCGGGCACGCTTGTCGGCGAGATGGGCACACCAGCCGAAAATGGCGGCTGGGCACCGCATCTGCATTTCCAGATATCGACGGATATAAGCCTCGCCGCACGCGACATTCTTGGGGTCGGCGAGGAGCGTTATCTCGACGTGTGGAAGGAACTGTTTCCCGATGCCGCCGAACTCGCCGGCATTCCGCCGGAAACCTTCCGGCAGAGTGGCCGTTCGCGTCCGGAAATCGTTGCCGCACGCAAGGCGTCGCTGCTGCCCAATCTCTCCATTTCCTATTCCGAGCCGATCAAGTTCGTGCGTGGCGAAGGCGTCTGGCTGATCGACGATCGCGGCCGTGCCTATCTCGACTGCTTCAACAATGTCTGCCATCTCGGCCATGCCCACCCCGACGTGGTCGAGGCGATCGCCGGCCAGGCGGCAAAGCTCAACACCAACACGCGCTATCTGCACGACGCCATCGTCACCTATGCGGAGCGGCTGACAGCGACGCTGCCCGCCGGCCTGTCGGTGGCGTCGTTTGCCTGCTCGGGCAGCGAGGCCAACAGCCTGATGCTGCGCATGGCACGGACCCATACCGGCCGCAGCGAGGCGATCGTGCTCGACTGGGGTTATCACGGCACGACGCAGGAACTGATCGATCTCAGCCCCTACAAATACAAGCGCAAGGGCGGAAAGGGACGCCCGGCGCATGTGTTCGAGGCGATCATTCCCGACAGCTACCGTGCCCCGGACGATTGGCCGGTCGGCGAACATGCAAAACGTTTTGCCGAAAGCGTCGCCGAGCAGATCGCTGAGATGACCAGGCAAGGCCGTGCGCCCGGCCTGTTCCTGGCGGAATCGATCCCCAGCGTCGCCGGCCAGGTGTTCCTGCCGGAAGGCTATCTCGGCGAAGTCTACGCGATGGTGCGCGCCGCCGGCGGCATCTGCGTGGCCGACGAAGTGCAGGTCGGCTTCGGCCGCGTCGGCAGCCATTGGTGGGCGTTCGAGACCCAAGGGGTGACACCAGACATCGTCACCATGGGCAAGCCGATCGGTAATGGCCATCCGATGGCGGCCTTGGTGACGACATCGGAGATCGCCGCCTCGTTCAACAACGGCATGGAATATTTCAACACTTTTGGCGGCAATCCGGTGTCCTGCGCGGCCGGGCTTGCGGTACTCGACGTCATCGAGCGCGACGGGCTCAGGCACAATGCGCTGGAGATCGGAGATTATCTCGTGAGCCGGTTCAAGGCCTTGCAGGACCGCTACGGCATCATCGGCGATGTGCGCGGCCAGGGCCTCTTCCTCGGCATCGAACTGGTCGAGGACCGTAAAAGCAAGGCGCCGGCGACAGCACTTGCCCGCCGCATCAATGACGGGGTTCGGGCACGCGGCGTGCTGATCGGCACCGAGGGACCGCATGACAATGTCTTGAAGATGCGCCCACCGATGATCTTCAGCCGGGCCAATGCTGATCACCTGGTCGGGGTACTCGACGAGACGCTGGCGGCGGTTCTGGCGGAAGGGGCTTAGGACATATCTGCGCACCGCCCCGGCGGGGCGTGAGCAAAATTCGAGAACAACGATTTCGCGAACTTCCGGCGCGTCACGCGCCGGCGGCAGGAGAGGCTTTGCCTCAATAAGGGAGGAAACCATGAAGCAGGCAATCATAACCGCGCTCGCTCTCGCATCGGTCACACTGGCGATGCCGGCGAAAGCGGACACATTCGACATCGTCAAGCAGAGGGGCTCGATCATTTGCGGCGTCAGCCAGGGCGTGGCGGGTTTTTCGGCGCCCGACGACCAGGGCAAATGGAGCGGCTTCGACATCGATTTCTGCCGCGCGGTTTCGGCCGCCGTTTTCGGCGACCCCGACAAGGTGAGCTATGTGCCGCTGTCGACCAAGGAGCGCTTCACCGCGCTGCAGGCCGGTACCGTCGACATCCTGTCGCGGCAGTCGACCTGGACCTTGTCGCGCGACACCGGCATGGGCATCCACTTCGTCGGCGCCGCCTATTATGACGGCCAAGGTTTCATGGTGCACAAGAACCTCGGCGTCGACAGCGCGCTCAAGCTTTCAGGCGCCACGGTCTGCGCTGAACAAGGCACGACCACCGAACAGAACGTCGCCGACTATTTCACCGCCCACCAAATGAAATACGAGGCGGTCGTCATCGATTCCGCCGACAGCATCATCAAGGCGTTCGATAGCGGCCGCTGCGACGTCTACACCACGGACGCGTCGGCGCTCTATGCGCAGCGCCTGAAGCTGACCGATCCTGCCGCTTTCACGGTGCTACCCGAGATCATTTCGAAGGAACCGCTCGGTCCGGCCGTCCGCAAGGGCGACGACAAGTGGTTCGACATCGTGCGCTGGACGCTGTTCTCGCTGATCGAGGCGGAAGAGGAGGGCATCACGCAGGCCAATGCGGAGGCCTCGCTGAAGTCGCAGAATCCGACGATCCGCCGGTTCCTCGGCGTCGAGGGCGACAACGGCAAGCAGATCGGGCTCGACCCTGCCTTCGCCTACAATATCGTCGCCAAGGTCGGCAATTACGGCGAGATGTTCGAACGCAATCTCGGCCAGTCCAGCCAGCTGAAGATCGCACGCGGCATCAACGCGCTGTGGAACGCCGGCGGCCTGATGTACGCGCCACCGGCGCGCTGAGGCCTGAAAGCCGAACGCCTGTTGGTGCCGGCAGGAGGCGGTGTCTGGCTCCTTGGTCGACCCTGTCCATCTGACTGGCGGGGCGATGATGCGTGCATCATCGCCCCGCCGTCGTTTCAATCTTGCTCGGGAGAATGGCTATATAAACGTTTTTATTATTCTTGAAAACGTTTTTATGTGATGCTACGGATGCTTACCCCACGGGATAGCAACCATCCATGGCAGAGAACAAGAAATCTGAACGCCGAGAGCTTTCGCCGACGATCAAGACATTGGCGGCCCACACCGGGTTTTCGATCGCGACTGTCTCAAAGGCCTTGCACGGTTCGCCCGTGGTTGCGCAGCAGACCAGGGACGCCATCGTCGCCGCCGCGCGGCATCTGGGTTATCAGGCGAACACCCGAGGCATGGCGCTGAGGACCGGCAAGACCTATCGGGCGGCGGTGCTGATGCCGATAACGTCCGCGGCTGGCTATGAATGGGACGGCGTTGAATACACACAGATCCTGAGCGGCATAAGCCAGGCGCTGGAAAACAGCGACTATCAGCTGTCCGTGCACGGTTTCCGGGATTTCGGCGACGCCTTCGACGCCGCCCGCCGCATCGTCGATCAGAGCGCGGCCGACGGCCTGATCTTTTCCGGCGTGCGGGCCGACGATCCTCGTATCGACATGCTGGTCGAAAGTGATTTTCCATTCGTGTCGCTCGGCCGCTGTCGCAAGCCGCTCACCTATGCCCATGTCGATGTCGACAATGAATGGGCGGCCTTCACCGCCACGGCGCGGCTGATCGCGGGCGGACATCAGCGGATAGCACTGATCAACGCGGATCGCCGTCTTTCCTATGCCCTGGACAGGATCGACGGATTCTCGCGTGCTTTTGACGAGGCAGGGCTTGCCGCCTCTATGGACCTTGTGGCTGACGGCGATCTGTCGACCCGCTTCGGCCGTGACAGCGCGCTCAGGCTTCTTGGCCTGCCCAGTCCACCGACGGCTTTGGTGTGCATCAACGAATCCACCACGCTCGGCGTCCTGTCGGCGTTGGGCAGCCTTGAGCGGCGGGTCGGGGTGGATGTCGACGTCATCGCCTATGACGACATCAACGTCAGCGCCTACTTCACCCCGCCGATCACGACATTCTACCAGCCAATCGAACTCCTCGGCCGCAAGCTAGGCGAGTTTCTGCTGCGGCGCATGGCGGGCGAAGACCCGGCAAAGCTCGCCATGGTCTCGAGGCCCGAGCTCATCGGCCGGCAGCCGGACAATCTCGGCGGACGAAACCGTCGCTAATCATCAAATGGGAGGAAGAGCATGAAGAAGATCCTGATCGGACTTGCGCTGGCGCTGTTGACGGCCGGCGCTGCCGGCGCCGCCAACCTCGGCGGCAAGGTGCTGAAGGTGGGTTCCGACACCACCTCGCCGCCGATGGAGAGCGTCGACACGGCGACTGGCCAGATCGTCGGTTTCGACGTCGACGTGATCAAGGCGGTCTGCGGCAAGATCAACTGCAAGGCTGAATTCGTCACCACCGGCTGGGACGGCATTTTCGCTGCCCTCGACCAGGGCAGTTTCGACCTGGTCGCCTCCGGCGTCTCCATCACCGAGGAACGCAAGAAGGCGATGGATTTCTCGGACCCCTACATCATCAACAGCCAGGCAGTCCTCATGCGCGTGGAAGACGAGGGCCTGTCCCTCGATGACTTCAAGGCGAAAGGCAAGAAGCTCTCGGCGCAAGCCAACACCACCGACTCGCAGGTCGCCGAAGGCATTGTCGGCAGGGACAATGTGGTCGCGTATGACAGTTTCGCGGCCTCCATCATCGCGCTGAAGAACAAGGACGTGGACGGGGTTGTGATCAACGGCGCCAATGCCGCCGCGTATGAAAGGGAATTCGCGGGTGAACTGGTGGTGCCGATCAAGAATCTCCAGTCCGATCCGCTGGGGCTGGTCTTCCGCAAGGGTGACGAGAATGTCGCCGCCTTCAATGAGGGGCTGAAGGCGATCAAGGCCGACGGCAGCCTCGATGCGCTGATCGCCAAATACTGGGGCGCAAAATAGCTGCTTGAACGCTCCGGCGCCTGGCACCGGAGCGTTCGTTAGGGAGGATGGGACCGGATGCAGTTTCTGATGCGCCTGCGGCCGAGCAATCTGATCATCGTCGCGGCACTGCCGTTCATCGTCTATCTCTTTGCTTCGTCGGTGAACTACCAGCGCTCGCTTCGCGCCATCCTCGGCGTGGAGAACGGCTCGTCGGCCTTTGTGCCTGGCTTCCTGACGCTGGCCGTCGCCTTTTTTGGCGGCCTTGCCGTAGTCGTGTTCTCGCGCGCTTCGTCGCGGTCGCCTCGTCTTGCGGCGGTTGCCGCCGGGGTCAATCTTGCTGCCGCGGTGCTGCTGGCGACAACCGGTGTGGTCTATCCCTTTGTGGCATCGGTCGTGGCGAACGCTGTCGATCCGTTCACCTCCGATCTGGTGGTTCAGGGCGTCACGCCGCGCCGATTGACGGATGCCGCCGACATCATGGTGAGCGGCCAGGCCACACTCTTGTTGCGCGCCTATCTCGGCCTGACGGTCGTGATGCTCGGCGCGTTCTTCATCACCGCCCGTGACGGGACCGGCAACGTGATGCACCGTTTTGCCCGCCTTGCGCTTGCGGGGGTGAACGGCGCCGGGTTGGTCTTCATCCTGCTTTTCGCACATATCGCATTCGCGGCGGGTGTTGCGACGACGATCCGCGCGGCCGTCGCGGCCTACCTGCTGGCGGCAATGCTGGGGCTGCTCTGGGTCGGGCTGCTCAAGCTCAAATACAGCTGGCGGGCAGACCTGATCTGCATCGCGGCAACCATCCTCATGATCTGTGCCGCCGCGTGGTTCCTGCTTCAGCCGCGCGACAGTTATGTGCTCGTGGGGTCTCTCGCCGGCAAGGTCGCGGTCACGACCGGCACGCCGTCCGGGATCCTCGGCGCCGTCCGCTACGGGCAATTTCCCGGTGGCCCCGATACCGATGTGCCGCTGCGAACCTTTCGTGGCCCACCGGAAGCGATCGATGCCATCGGCAAGATTCCCGATGTCAGTGCAGCGCTTGTGCCCGCCGCAACAGCGCCGGGCGGGCTGCCGGTGCTGTGGCAGACGGAGGCGTTGAACGATCGCGACAAGGCGTTCGGCATCACGCTCGCGGTGCTGGCGATCGTGCTTGGCCTGCTGACCTTCGGCGGCCATATCCACCGCAGACATCCGCTCTCGATCGGGTCGGAATTCATCGTCGACACGATCCGTGGCATCCCGATGCTGGTTATCGTTCTCTATGTCGGCCTGCCGCTCGCCGGCGCGCTCAAGGATGCGACGCAGGGCGTGGTCGATCCGCCGAACCTGGTGCGCGGCATTGTCGCCATGGCGCTCGCCTATTCGGCCTATCTCGCCGAGATATTCCGCTCCGGCATCAATGCCATTCCCGCGGGTCAGATCGAGGCGGCGCACAGCCTCGGCCTCAACGGCTGGCGTACCGCCCGGCTGGTCGTGCTGCCGCAGGCCTTCCGCATCATCATCCCGCCGCTCGGCAACGAACTGATCGCCATCCTCAAGGACACGTCGCTGCTCTCGATCCTGTCGATCCGCGACATCACGCAGCGTATGCGGGAATTCCAGTCGGCAAGTTTCCTGCCGTTCGCGCCCTACAACTCAGCCGCCATCTTCTACATTTTCCTGACGCTGGCCGCGGCAAGCCTCGTCAGCACCATCGAGAGAAAATATGACATCAAGCATCGATAACGCACGCCGGACCCTCGAGGCCCGCGCCTCCGGGCTGGCCTTTCCGCAAGGCTTCATGTTCGGCGCCGCGACCGCGGCCTATCAGATAGAGGGCGCGCCTGACGCGGATGGCAAAGGCGAAAGCATATGGGACCGGTTCTGCCGCGTTCCCGGTGTGATCGTCGACGGCTCGAGCGGCGATGTCGCCTGCGACCACTATCATCGCTGGAAGGAGGATATCGCCGTGCTCAAGGCGCTCGGCCTTGGCGCCTATCGTTTTTCCCTGGCATGGACGCGGCTTCTTGCCGAAGGTCGGGGCGAGGCCAATGCCAGGGGTGTCGCCTTTTACGACCGGCTGATCGACGATCTGCTGGAGGCCGGCATCGAGCCCTATGCAACGCTCTACCACTGGGATCTTCCGCAGGCGCTGCAAGACCGTGGCGGCTGGTACAACCGCGAAACTGCCACCGCCTTTGCCGACTATGCCGGGCTTGCCGCCCGCAGTTTCGGCGATCGCGTCAAGAAATGGACGACGCTCAACGAACCCTGGACCTTCTGCTGGTCAGGACATGCGACCGGCGAGGACGCGCCGGGACTGCGGGACGGCGTGAGAGGCGGTGTGGCCGCCAGCCATCATGCGTTGCTGGGGCATGGCCTGGCTGTTCCAGTCATCCGGGCCGAGGTGGCCGACGCCTCGGTTGGCATCGTTTTCGATCTCAATGTGGCGGAAGCCGCCACCGACGATCCGCGCGATGTCGCGGCGACACGGCGTTTCGACGGCGCCCAGAACCGTTGGTTCCTCGATGCCGTCTTCAAAGGCGCATACCCGCAGGACATGCTGGCGCTCTACGGCGATCTGTTGCCGCCGATTCATGCGCAGGACAACGAGATCATCGCCGCGCCGGTGGACTATCTGGGCATCAACATCTACCGCCGCTCGGTGATCGCCGCGGGTGACGAACTCGCGCCGCTCAGCTATCGACGGGTGCAACCGGAAGGCATCTATTCCGCTGTCGATTACGAAATCTGGCCGCGCTGCATGTACGACATCCTGCACTATGTGAACGATCGCTATGCGCCGCCGGCAATCTACATTTCCGAGAACGGCGTCGCCACCACGCCGGAAAATGTTGGCGAAGACGGGCATGTCTGGGATGATTTGCGTGCCGCCTATTATGTCGACCATCTCGAGCAGGTGGCCAAGGCGGCAGCCGAGGGCGTGCCGGTGCGCGGTTACTTCGCCTGGACACTGACCGATAATTTCGAATGGGCCTATGGCTATACGACACCCTTCGGCATCACCCATGTCGATTTCGCCACGCAGCAGCGCCGCATCAAATATTCCGGTGAGGTCTACGCCATGATTGCCCGGCAGGAGACCGTGCCGGTCGCCAAGAGCGCCTGACTTGGCCGGAGACGGGCAAGGCCGCCGCACGGTCCTCATAACGGGCGCCGGGCGCGGGCTCGGTCGCGAGTTGGCACGGCAATACACCCAACATGGCTGGCACGTGATCGCTTGCGGGCGAACGCGTCCAGCGCAAGGTTTCGAAGATGGAATCGAGTTCCAGCCGCTCGATGTCGCCGATCCGACTTCCATCTCCAACCTTGCCGTGCGTCTCACCGGCAGGCCGCTGGATGTGCTCGTCAACAACGCCGGCATCCGCAGCGACATTCCTGGCCTGCACAGTTTCGCACCGGATGAATTCCTGAAGCTCATGCGGACGAACACGCTCGGCCCGCTGTTGCTGGCGAGGGCGCTGCAACCGAACCTGGTCGCGGGGCGTATGCGGACCATCGCCAATATCGGCAGCCGCGCCGGCTCGATGGCGGAAGGGCTGCTCGATGACTATGATGACGACTATGCCTACCGCTGCTCGAAGGCAGCGCTCAACATGGTCTGCGCCCAGCTGGCGCAGGATTTGCGCATCGACGGGATAATTGTGTTGTCACTGCATCCGGGCTGGGTGAAGACCGATATGGGCGGCGATCAGGCGGTGCTGGCGGTCGAGGACAGTGCGCGGGGCCTGCGCACGGTCATCGACAACGCAATGCTTGGGGATAGCGGCTCATTCCAGACATTCGATGGCATACATATCGGGTGGTAGCCGAAGGGTCGCTGTCCATGCCGAACATCCCTCAGGATCTTAGCGCGACGCCGTCTTTTCGAGCGCCGCTGCCGGCAGGGCTTTGTCTGTCGAGGGGTCGAACAAGCGAAGCGCTGTCTCATCGAAGGTGAGGCTGCGCCTTTCGCCCTTGGCGACCTGAGACCTTGGCGGCAGGCAGGCCGTCAGCCGTTGCGTGCCGATCCGGGCCGTGGTGACCAGTTCGGGGCCGGTCAGTTCGACGACCTCGATCTCTACGGGCAGTGACAAATCCGTCGCGGCGCCGGTCGCGACGCGAAGCGCTTCCGGCCTGATACCGACGACCACCTGTGCGCCTTCGCGCGCCGCGTTCGCATAGCGTGCCGGCAGAGGCATCCGCACGTCGGACTCGGCGATGGCCAGCTTGCCGTCGGTGATCACCGCCTGCAGCATATTCATCGACGGCGCGCCGACAAAGCCGGCGACATAGAGCGTAGCCGGCTCGTTATAGATTTCCTCCGGCGTGCCGAGCTGCTCGATCCTGCCGTCACGCATCACCGCGATGCGGGTGGCCAGCGTCATCGCCTCGATCTGATCGTGGGTGACGTAGACGACGGTGGTCTGCAGCATCTGGTGCAGGCGCTTCAACTCGGTGCGCATTTCCAGGCGCAGCTTGGCGTCTAGGTTGGACAGCGGCTCGTCGAAGAGGAAGACCTGCGGCTTGCGCACCAGCGCCCTGCCGATGGCGACGCGCTGGCGCTGGCCGCCGGACAGCTGGCTCGGCTTGCGGTCGAGCAGGACCTCGATCTGCAGCAATCTTGCCGCCTCGGCCACCGCCTTTTCGCGTTCGTCGGCGGCAACGCCGCGCATCTCCAGCCCGAAGCCGATGTTGCGACGTACGGTCAGGTTCGGATAGAGCGCGTAGGACTGGAAGACCATGGCGATGTCGCGGTTCTTGGGGTGGACGCCAAGGATCGAGCGGCCGCCGATCAGCACATCGCCGCTCGTCGCTTCGGCGAGGCCGGCGATGATGTTGAGAAGCGTCGACTTTCCGCAGCCTGAGGAGCCGAGCAGCACCAGGAACTCGCCGCTCTGCAGCGCGATGTCGATGCCTTTCAGCGTTTCGACGCTGCCGTAGTTCTTGCGGATGTTGCGGATTTCAAGCGCGCTCATGCATAGATCCCTCGAACTGCATCGGCCCGCCATAGTTGCGGGGCAGAGTGGAAATGGCACGCGACGCCACCTGCGTCGCGGCATTCAGCGAGGCGGTCAGCGTCTGGTCCTGCGCCAGTGCGGCCAGGAATGCCGCATTGAAGACATCGCCGGCGCCGATCGTGTCGATGACCTTGACGTCCGGTGCGGTCGCCCTGACCAACGCTCCGCCCGGGCCGATGGCGATCGCCCCCTCTGGGCCGCGCTTGACGACGGCGGTCGCGCCCTTCTTCATGCTGGACTGGATTTGCCGCGCGGCTTCGACCGGATCGGGCAGGCCGGCCAGAGTCACGGTCTCCACCTCGTTGAACAGGGCAAGGTCGCAGTGCGCAAGCCAGCTGCGTGCCGCCTTGCAGTTCGCTGGCGTCCAGCCCTGCATCGGCCAGCCGGTGTCCAGCGCCACCGCGATGTCGTGCCCGTTCGCCCAGTCGAAGAACGCCTCGTAGTCGCGGGTGAGATCATCGGTGAGGAAGGAGCCGCACAGCAGCGCATAGCCACCGCCGAGCCGCTTGCCGTCGAGTACTGAAAATACGTCGGCAAGGCTGAAGCGGGGCAGGTGGCCGCGCGTGGTGAAGAACGTCCTTTCGCCGTCGGGATGGGTCATGCCGACGGAAAGGGTCGTGCTCTCGGGGCGCGTCGGCCATTTGTCGGCACGGGTGCCGAACGCCTCGCGAAGCCAGCGGCCAAACTGGTCGTCGCCGACATTGGCTGCGATCTCGAAATCGACGCCCAGCGCCTGCCAGGCAAGTCCGGTGTTGCCGGCCTGTCCACCAACGCGCAGATCGTCATGGTCGACGACGGTTTCCGTGCCCGCCTTCGGCCATGGCGCGACCGGACCGACGATCAGGTCGACATTGACGTTGCCGATCACTGCGAGCGGACGCATCACTCGCTCCTGGTGATCTTGGTGGAGCGCACAGGCGTGCCGGCATTGTCGACGCGGCTGTCGGCGAAAGCGATCATCAGGCGCTGCGCCACTGGCAGCATGGCGAAGATGGCGGCGAGACCAGAAGCCGGTTTGAACGACAGCGTGACGGCACCGGCGACGGGCGATTGCCCGGATGCGTCGAAGATGACGAGCGGCGCGCCGGCCTCTACGACGGAGGTGGCCATGGCGGTCACCAGTTCCGCGGTCGGATCGTTGCCACGAAACAGGATGACGCCGATCTTCGGGCCGAGCATCTCCATTGGTCCATGCCGCAACTGGCCGCCTTCGAGCGAAAAGCAAGGCAGCCGCGACAGTTCGGTAAGACCAAGCGCCAGCGCTTCGGCAACGCCTTGCAAGCGGCGGCCGGAGGTGACGAGGGTCGTCACCTTTTCCAGCGCAGCGAGCGCTTGTGTGATGTCGTTGTCTTGTGGCTGGTTCAATGCGCCAAGCGCTGCCTTCGGGTCTTCGCCGAGTGCCGCCAGAATGGCCAGGTGCAAGGCGAAGGTTACGGTCAGGCTGCGGGTGGCGGCGAAGGCCTGTTCGGTGCCGCCGGCGCCGACCAGGCAAGACGCCGTGCGCGCCAGGAACGAGCCGCCTTCGAGCGTCAGGCCAAAAACATCAGCGGGGCTGTTGGCCTCCGAGAACCATCTGACGACTTCTGCGCTCTCGCCGGACTGCGAGGTGATGAGCACTGTCCTGCCGGTGAGCGGCACCGGCTGGCCAAGCTGTTCGGACAGCGGCAGGGCCAGCGCATCGATGCCGAGTGCACGGTAGAGCGGCTCGACGGCACGCCCGACCGCATGCGAGCCGCCCATGCCGAGCAGAAGCAGACGGCCGGTCTTCCTGATCGAGGCGGCGACGTTTGCCGCCACGGCAGCGTTGTTTTCGAACGAGGCGCGCGCGTCCGTATGCTGTCGCGCCATTTCGCGGTCGATGGCGACCAGTCCTGCCGGCCGGGGTTTTTCTGCAGTCATCGTCATCCTTTCACACCGCCACTGGTCAGGCCAGAGATCAGCGCGCGCTGCATGACGAGGCCGATCAGCACCGGCGGCAAGGCGGCGAGCACGCCGGCGGTGGCGATCAGCCCGTAGTCGGAAACGCGGCCGCCGGCCAAATCGGCGATGGCGACGGTCAAGGTTTTTGCGCGCTGGTCGGAGGTGAACAGCAGCGCATAGAAGAATTCGTCCCAGGCAAGCAGCACGGCAAACAGCGCCGATGTCGCCATGACAGGTGCGGCGAGCGGCAGTGTGATGATGCGCAGCGTCTGGAACAGGCCGGCGCCGTCGATCATCGCCGCCGCCTCGATCTCGCGCGGGATGGAGTCAAAGCCGGACTTCATCAGCCAGGTGGTGAAAGGCGCCAGAATGGTCAGGTAGACCAGCGCCAGGCCGAAGACATTGTTGAGCAAGCCGAGATGCGACAGGCCCATATAAAGCGGCACGGCGAGCGCCACCGGCGGCAGCATGTAGGTCGCGATGACCATCGACAGCGACCAGCCGATCGCCGGCGTGCGCGACACCGCCCAGCCGGCGGGAATGGCCAAAGCGAGTGCCGCCAGCGTCGCCATGCCGGCGATCTCCAGGCTGTTGCGCAGGGATGAGGTGAAGGCGGCACCGGCGCTGTTTTCCGCCGTCGACAGCAATACCTTGTAGCGCGAGAAGTCGGCTGTTTGCGGCCACCAGCGCAGCGGCTTGGCGGCAAGATCGGCAGCCGGCGAAATGCTCATGATGAACAGCCAGGCGATGGGCGCCAGGATGATGGCGGCCAGCAGCAGCGCGCAGGCATAGATAAAGATCGTAAAGGCGGGGCTCCTGCGTTCCATCAGGCGGCACTCCCGGCGGTCTTCCTGACCAATGCCGCATAGGCGACGGCTAGCACCGTGACGAGCAAGGTGACGATCAGCGCCAGCGATGCGCCGGAGCCGGCGCGCTGGAAGGAGAAGGCTTCCTGATAGACGAGGATAGACAGCGTGCGCGTGCTGTTGGCCGGGCCACCGCGGGTCATCACCCAGATGATGTCGAAGACCTTGAAGGCCTCGATGGTGCGCAACACCAGCGCCACCATCAGCGGGCCGGCGAGATAGGGCAGGATGACGAAGCGGAAGCGGTTGAAAGGTCCCGCGCCATCGACAAGCGAGGCGGCGGTGATGTCGCGCGGCACCGCCTGCAGGGCGGCGAGCGCGATCAGTGCCACCAGCGGAAAGTTCTTCCAGCAGTCGGCGACGATCAGGGCTGTGAGCGCCGTGCCGGGTTCGCCGAGCCAGGAGCGGTAGGCGTCGATGAGATGCAGTTGAGTCAAGGCGGCGTTCAGCGCGCCATATTCGGGATTGTAGATCAGTCGCCACAGGGTGGCGTTGACCACCGTCGGCAGTGCCCAGGGCAATATCATCAAGGCGCGCAGGACGGCGCGGCCGCGGAATTCCTGGTTGAGCAGAAGGGCGGCGAGAACGCCGATCACCATCTCGGCGGCAACGGAAATCACCGCGAACAGCGTCGTGGTGACCAGCGTGCGCGAAAAATTCGAGCTCGACAGCATGTTGGTGTAATTGTCGAAGCCGACGAAATCGCCGCCGGTGCCGACCAGCTTGGCGTCGGTGAAGGAAAGGCCGACCGTATCGACCAGCGGCCAGCCGATGACGGCGACCATGACCACGAGCAGCGGCAGCATCAGCAACCAGGCACGGGTCGTCATCCAGGTGCTCGACATCAGAGCAGCCTCTCCCTAACGATCTTGGTTTCAGACATAGCACGGGCGGCACAAGGCCGCCCGCAACTGGAGAAAACTGCTCAGAGGCCGCTGTTCTTGGCGGCGGTCTTCAGGGCGTCTTCCGGCGAGGACTGGCCGAGCAGCGATTCCTGGATCGCCTGCTGCAGCGCGGTCGACAACTCCTGGTACTTCGGCGTGGTCGGACGCGGATACATGGCGGCCAGGCCGAGCTTGGCGGCGGCGATCAGCTCTTCCTGGCCCTTGGTGACGGCCGGATCGTCATAGGACGAGGCCCAGATCGGCAGCGAGAGCTTGGCATACTGGTTCTGCGTCGCCTGCGAGGTCATAAAGGTGATGTACTTCCAGGCTTCGTCCGGATGCTTCGAGACCGCGGTGACGCCGAGGCCCATCGAGCCGTTGACGGCCGACACATCGCTGATGCCCGTGACGCCCGGGGCCGGCACGACACCGACCTTGCCCACCACCTTCGAGTCCTTCGGATCGTTGGCCATGTTGTACATGTAGGTCCAGTTCAGCGCGAAGGCGGCGTCGCCGTTTTCGAAGACCTTGCGTACGTCCTCTTCCAGGAATTCCTTGGAATTCGGGTTGGTGAGGCCGGACTTGTAGCTGTCGACCATGTATTTCAGCGCCGACAGGCCGCCGCCATTCTGGAAGTCGGGCTTGCCGTCCTTGAGGAAGTCGCCGCCATAGGCGCTGACCAGCGTGGTGTAGTCGCAGATAGCCGCTTCGGCCTGCGACCAGCTCCAGGCGATCGGCGTCTTCAGCAGGCCCTTGTCCTGGATGATCTTGGCCTGTGCGCCGAGCTCTTCCCAGGTCTTCGGCGGCGTCTTGATGCCTGCCTTTTCCAGGATGTCCTTGTTGTAGAACAGATATTTTGTGTCGAGAATCCAGGGCATGCCATAGTACTTGCCGTCGTACTGGACCGTGGTCCAGGCGCCGGGCAGCACGCCCTTCTTCATGTCGTCGGTGATCTTCGACGAGACGTCGACCAGCACCTTGTTGGTAGCGTATTCGGCCGGCCAGATGACGTCGAACAGCACGACGTCGTAGCCGCCGCCCGACCCTTGCGCGAGCACCGTCTTGTCGTGCAGACCCTCATAGGGGACGAATTCGAGATTGACCTTGACGTCCGGGTTGGCCTTGCTGAAGGCATCCGTCATGGCGCGCACGTCGGCCTCGCTATAGGCGGCCTGCGCCATGAAAAGCGCGTTGAGCGTCGTTTCGGCGAAAGCGTGGGGAACGAGCAGTCCTCCGGCGAAGACCGCGCCGACCAGTGTCTTGGTGATTGTCTTAAGCATCTTCTTCTCCCATTTCCGGCGTTGACGGGCCGGCGATGCTGATATTTCGCATCGTCTTCCCGGATCCATGTCGCGTGACCTGATGGTTACCCGGCTGACCAGTGGCGACAGGCAGAGGCCTTTGCCATCTTGTTTTGGGGCATTCGGTTTGCATTAAGTCAACTCGCTTGACTTAATTAGTCGATCAATATTCTAATGGAGTCAAGAGGGGAAACGCCGGTGGACGACATCAGCCCGATCCGCGCCAAAAGCGGCACCAATCAGGAAGGCACCAGCGCGCACAACCGCCGTGTCATGATCGAAGCGTTGCGTCTCAATGGCGCCCTCTCGCGTGCCGATCTGGCGCGGGCGACTCAGCTCACCAAGCAGGCCGTCTCCAACATCATCGAGGATCTCGAAAGCGACGGCCTGGTCGTCGCGCTCGATGCGGTGCGCAAGGGCAGGGGGCAACCATCAACGCCGTATAGGCTGGTGCCCGAAGGCGCCTTCGCCATCGGCCTGCATATCGACCGCCATCTGACGCGGGCGGTCGCCGTCGACCTGATGGGCAGCGTGCTGGCGCGGGCCGAGGCGAACCTGCCTTTCGATGAGCCGTCGAAGGGGGTCGAGATCATCCTCGAGCTGATCACCGGTGTCCGCCGCGACCTGGCCGGCATTTCGGCTCAGTCGGAAAAACGGCTGGTCGGTCTCGGCGTCGCCATGCCCGGCCCTTTCGGCCTGAAGGATTCCGACGACAAATGGATGATGCCGGCCTGGCAGAAATTTCCGCTGCTGGAGACGCTGGCCAAAGGCACGGGACTGAATGTCGGCCTGCAAAACGATGCCGCCGCCTGCGCCACGGCGGAGCGTATCGTCGGCGCCGCACACGGCGTCGATCACGCGGTCTGTCTCTATGTCGGCTACGGCATCGGCGCCGGCCTGATCCTCAATGGCGAGCTCTACAGTGGCGGCCATGGCAATGCCGGCGAAATCGGCATGGCGCTGCTGGCACCGGCCGGTCCGGGTTCGACGCCGCTCGAGCACCGCGCCTCGCTGGCCTCGCTCTACCAGCATCTCGGCCTCAACCCCGCCGACAGCGACATCTACGAACAGATGAACGCCCTGGTGCTGGCCGAGGACCCGAAGATGATGGCCTGGATCGATGGTGCAGCGCATGATCTGCGCTGGAGCGTGCATCTCATCGAAACGATCTTCGATCCGCAGACCGTCATCCTGACCAGTGGCGCGCCGGAAGCGCTGGCGCGCCGGCTGGTCGAGGCGATGCACCCGCTGCTGCCGTCGATCGCCGACCGGCCCGGAAGGATGCTGCCGCGCCTTCAGCTTGGCACCACCGACCCCTGGTCGATCGCGCTTGGCGCGGCCGCGGCGCCGATCAGCCGTGCCTTCGATCCGCTGTTCTCGGCGATCCTGAAGACAAGCCCCGCTCCAATGTAGGGAGCGTCGAAGGCCTGAAGCCCGGCTGTCGGCGTCACACAGGGTTCATCGACCGGACATAGCGTCTTTCCCAGTTCTTTGCTGCGATGCAATAGGAGTGGGACATGGTGGACATAATTTCCAGTGAGGCGGGCATTCCGAGACCGGATCATCCGCTGGATAGTTCGGGCAGCGCGAAGTGGTTTCTGCCGGCCTTCGGCGTGCTGGTGCTGGTCGGCGTGGTCTATGTCGGCTATGCGCTGAGCCAGGATCTGGCAGTGGCCAAAACCGTGCCGTGGATCCTGCTCGGCATCGCCCTGCTGATCGCGCTCGGCTTCGAATTCGTCAACGGTTTCCACGACACCGCCAATGCGGTGGCGACCGTCATCTATACGCGCTCCCTGCCGGCCGAATTCGCCGTCATGTGGTCCGGCGCCTTCAATTTCCTCGGCGTTCTCACCTCCAGCGGCGCGGTTGCCTTCGGCATCCTGTCGCTGCTGCCGGTCGAGTTGATCCTGCAGGTCGGCTCCTCCTCCGGCTTTGCCATGGTGTTCGCGCTGCTGGTCGCCGCCATCCTGTGGAATCTCGGCACCTGGTTCCTCGGCCTGCCCGCCTCGAGCTCGCATACGATGGTCGGCTCGATCATCGGCGTCGGCCTCGCCAACCAGTTCATGGCACCGGCCGGCAGCGCCACCAGCGGCGTTGACTGGTCGCAGGCGACCAATGTCGGCGTGACCTTGCTGGTGTCGCCGATCATCGGCTTCTTCGCCGCCGCGATCCTGCTCTATGCGATGAAGCTGCTGGTCCGCAATCCAGCGCTCTACGAAGCACCGAAGGGCAATGCCCCGCCGCCCTGGTGGATCCGCGCCCTGCTGATCTTCACCTGCACCGGCGTCAGCTTCGCGCACGGCTCCAATGACGGGCAGAAGGGCATGGGCCTGATCATGCTGATCCTGATCGGCGTCGTGCCGACGGCCTATGCGCTGAACCGGACGCCCGACATCAACTATCTCGAAGCCTACAAGGCGGCTTCGGTCAGCGTCGAGACCGCGTTGGGCAAATATGCGAAGCCCGGTGTCAGCATTGCCGATGCCAAGGCCGCCAAGGCAGCCGTCCAGGATGCCGTGCGCACCCGGACCTGGAGCGACCAGACGACCGTCGCGCTGCAGACCTACATCCACAACACCACCGCTTCGCTGCAGCCTTACGCCTCGGTCGACAACGTACCGACCGATCTGGTCAGCAACGCCCGCAACGACATCTATCTGATCGGCGAGGCGCTCAAGCTGATCGACAAGAAGCAGTTGCTGCCGATGCAGGCCGCCGACCTCAAGGCGGTGACCGACTACCACAAGGCCGTCGACAACGCGACGAAGTTCATCCCGATCTGGGTGAAGGTCGCGGTAGCACTGGCGCTTGGCCTTGGCACCATGGTCGGCTGGAAACGCATCGTCGTCACCGTCGGTGAGAAGATCGGCAAGAGCCATCTGACCTATGGCCAGGGTGCGGCGGCCGAACTCGTCGCCATGGTGACCATCGGCATGGCCGACCGGCTCGGTCTGCCGGTGTCGACAACCCATGTGCTGTCGTCGGGCGTCGCGGGAACGATGGCCGCCAACGGCTCGGGCCTGCAATGGTCGACGGTGCGCAACTTGCTGCTGGCCTGGGTGCTGACCCTGCCATGTTCGATCACGCTGGCCTTCGTGCTGTTCATCATCTTCCGCCAGGTGTTCTGAGCGGAGCGTATAAGCGTCCAAACAAGAGGCAGCGCCGGTCGCCGGCGCTGCCTTTTTCTTTGAGCGGGCACTGTGTTCAGGGGGCGAGGACGCATTCGTTTCTGTTGACGTGGAACATGCCTAGGAAATTGGCCGAAACATCGCTTCGTCATCCTATGGCGGAGCAAGGAGCAAAGCGACGCGGCGCAGACCATAGGATCCATGCCGCGACTTCAAAGCGCTGCCACGGTGCAGAATTCCGCTCCGCTGCACTCTACGGCTAAGGTCGTGGCATGAATCCCAGGGTCTCCGCGACGGAGCTTCGCTCCTGCTCCGCCCGGGGATGACGAAGTCGAGAGGCTTCAGCCAATCTCGAACGTTGGCGACGGCCGCTCAGACGAATCCTGGCTAACACGGCTGAACCGTCGAGAATCAACGGCCTCGCCAGTCTACGTCGGATCCTCGCGATGCAGATCATGGATGGCAACGCCATCGACACTGGTCGGCATCGTCAGCCACTTGCGATGGCGCAAGGTGCGCTGCGTGTCTTCAAGGCCTGTCTCCCAATGCTCGCGCATCGAGGTGCCGGAGAACTCATAGTCCTTGGCGTGACCTTCATAGCCCTTGTGCTGGTAGATCAGGTGCACGATGTTGACGATGCCAGCGTCGGAATAGTCCGCGATCAGCGCTTCTTCCGCCGGCGTCAGCTGTTCCTTGGGCACACGCTTGAGCGCGTCGAGCAGCCGCATCTTCAGGCCATGGACGCGCTTGAAATTGTCGGTGTTCTGGCGCGTGCGGCTGGAGTACATGATGTCCTTGTGGCGCGACAGCACGTCCGGCATGCTGCGCGGCAGCACACCGCGGGCGCTGAACAGGTCGACCTGGAACACCAGCGACGAACGGTCCTCTTCCTGGTCGAGCAGATATTGCAGCGGCGTGTTGGAGACGATGCCGCCGTCCCAATAATATTCGCCCTCGATACGGACCGATGGGAAGGCGGGCGGCAACGCGCCGCTGGCCATGATGTGCTCGGGTCCGATGCGCACCTTCTCGGTGTCGAAATAGACGAAATTGCCGGTGCGGACATTGACTGCGCCGACGCTCAGCCGCTTCTTGCCGTCGTTCAGCACGTCGAAATCGATCAGGCTCTCCAGCGTGTCCTTCAATTCGGCGGTGTCGTAGAAGCTGGTGGCGCCCTCGGCGCCCTGCGGCTCGAACCAGGGATTGGGGTTGCGCGGCTTGAAGAAGCCGGGCTGTCCCATGGTCATCGTCATCCACGACGAGGTGCGGTTGCGGATGTCGCGGTAGATGTCGCCTTCAGGCGTGTAGGACCAGATCTTGCGGCCCGAGATGGTCTGCCAGAACTGTTCGAGGCGCTGCAGGCGGCGGCTCGGCTCATTGCCGGCGATGATCGAGGCATTGATGGCGCCGATCGACACGCCGGACAGCCAGCTCGGTTCGCAGCCGGCATCGGCCAGCGCCTGATAGACCCCGGCCTGATAGGCGCCAAGCGCGCCGCCACCCTGGAACACCAGGGCGATGCGGTCATATTGCGCCGAGATCTCCTCGATCGTGGCGGCGGCTTCCTTGTTTCGGTTGCGTTCAAGCACGAATCTTCTCCGGCTGGGTTGTGCTGGTTGCGAGCCGGCTGTGATCGGCAAGATAGTCGTGCACGACCTCGCCCAAGCCAAGCGTCAGATCGGCTTTGAAATGAACGGCGGAGACGATGTCGAGCACCGGCAGCTTCGCCACGTCGGCCATGACGTGGGGCCGAAGATCGAGTGCCGCAGGCGCCGTCCAGGCTTCCTTCAGCGTGATGTCGGTGAGGTAGTAGCGCACCAGCTCGCAGATACGCGGCGTGCCGTCGACATGCGGGATGATCTTGATGAGGAAGTTGGGAGCGGCGAGCGCGGCGAGCACGGAATCGTGATCGGCTTCCCGGTGCTTATAGCCCATCGTGCCGGTGGCGCACAGAACGCTGCCATAGTGCAACGTGCCGACGATCACCTCGCCTTCATGGACGATCTTGGGATTGGCCAGCTTCTTGGGAAACCCCCACAGCTCGCGGCCGCCGGCGATTGGCGCGTCGTCGTCGAGATACATCGAGTGGACATAGCCGCCATGCTGGCCCTTGTACTTCACCGGGATGACCTGGCCGGTCTCGGTGTAGTCGCCGAAGCCCGTGGAGTCCGGCATGCGGATGAATTCGTATTTGACCAGCGGTTCGTCGATCTCCAGCGGCGCCGGCACCACGGCCTCGAGCGCCTCGCGCGTCGTGCGGTAGGTGATGATGATGTATTCGCGGTCGAAGAAACGATAGGGCCCGGGCGGGAAAGACGGATTGGTCAGCGGCATCGCATAGGCGCGCTTCACGACATCGGCGATTTCCAAGCTGCACCCCCATGGTTCTTCAGACGGGTTTTCATTCAGGAATAAGCGCGCGAATGCGCAGCCGATTATGTTGCACGGCACCATGACAATGCCGTGTCAGCCTGACCGTGGTTTCGCGGCGGGCGAGAGCCATGCCGGCGCGGTCGTCTGGCTGTAATCGCATCGACATATGGCTCTGTCATTGTCATGTTGCGACGCACAATTATATCCTCCTATTCCCCTCCCACTCTCGCGAGATCACCATGGGTTCCCTGTCTTCGAAGAATGCCCTCGTCACCGGCTCGACCAGCGGTATCGGCCTGGCCATCGCCCGCGCCTTCGCCGCCGAAGGCGCCAACGTCACCATCAATGGTCTTGGCGATGCGGCTGCCATCGAGCAGGAGCGCGCCGGCATCGAGAAGGACTTTGGCGTCAAGTGCCGCTACTCCGACGCCAACATGATGGATGGCGCGGCAGTGAGCGCCATGGTGCATGACGCCGAGGCGGCGTTCGGCAGCCTCGATATCCTGGTCAACAATGCCGGCATCCAGCATGTCGCGCCGATCGAGGACTTCCCCGACGACAAGTGGGAAGCCATCATCCGCATCAATCTCTTGGCGGCCTTCTATGCCATCAAGGCGGTGGTGCCCGGCATGAAGGCACGCAAATGGGGCCGCATCATCAATACGGCGTCGGCGCACGCGCTGGTCGCCTCGCCATTCAAATCGGCCTATGTCTCGGCCAAGCACGGCATTGCCGGCCTGACCAAGACGGTGGCGCTGGAAGTCGCGCAGGACGGCATCACCGTCAACGCCATCGCGCCGGGCTATGTCTGGACGCCGCTGGTCGAAAAGCAGATCCCCGACACGATGAAAGCGCGAGGCATGACCGAAGAGCAGGTCAAGCACGACGTGCTCTTGGCTGCACAGCCGACGAAGGAATTCGTCACTGTCGAGGAACTTGCGGCGCTGACGCTGTTCCTGTGCTCGGATTCAGCCAGGCAGATCACCGGTACGACTTTACCGATGGATGGCGGCTGGACGGCACAGTAAGCCGGCCCCTGGCTCTGTTGTCGCGATTGCATCCGGACGCGACAGTTTCGGGATGGCGGCGATCAACTCGCGGGTATAGGCCTGCTGCGGCCGGTCCAGAACGTCTTCCGTGTTGCCATACTCAACCAGCTTGCCGTGCTGCATGACCGCAACCTGTTCGCAGAGATAGCGCACCACGCCCAGGTCGTGGGAAATCAGGATCAGCGTCAGCGACAATTCGCGACGCAGCCGCGCAAAGAGGTCGAGGACCTGGGCCTGGATGGTGACATCCAGAGCGGAGGTGACTTCGTCGGCGATCAAAATCTCCGGCTCCAGCGCCAGGGCTCTTGCGATGCCGACGCGTTGGCGCTGGCCGCCGGAAAGTTGCGTGGTGCGGCGGTCCAGCAGCTGACGAGGCAATTCCACTTTCTCCATCAGCTCGCGGATCCGCGTCGGAATTTCCCGCTGCGGGCAGATATTCTGTTGCAGCAGTGGTTCGGCCAGGGTCCGTGCAACCGTAAAAGCCGGGTTGAGGGACATAAACGGGTCCTGGAACACCATCTGCAGTTTGCGGACCTGCTCCGGCCGGCGCCTTGCGAGCGCGCGGTCGAGCGATTGGCTGTCCACCTCGATCTCTCCTTGTTGCGGCTGCACCAGGCCGGCGATGGCCCGGGCGATGGTGCTCTTGCCGGAACCGGACTCGCCGACAATCCCGAGTGCACCGCCGCGACGCAGCGCCAACGAAACATTGTCGACCGCGCGCACGATCTGCGGCGGCTTGCGCGTCGCCCAGGCCGCAAGGCTCTGCCCCGGATAGAAGTTCACGCACAGGTTCTTCACCAGGAGATGCGGTTTCGCCGCCGCCACGGGACAGGCGTGCGTGGTTGGCTTCATCAGCGAGGGTTGGGAAGCGATCAGGCGCTTCGTATAGTCATGCGCCGGTTCACGCAGGATCTGGTCGACCGATCCGATCTCCAGCACGGCACCGTCCTTCATGACAACGACGCGGTCGCACATTTCCGCGATCACGCCAAGGTCGTGAGAGACCAGAATGATCGACAGCTTGCGTTCGCGCCGGATGCCGCGAAGCAGGTCGAGTATCTGAGCTTGCACCGTGACATCAAGTGCTGTCGTCGGCTCGTCGGCAATCAGCAGTTTCGGTTCGCAGGCAAGGGCCGCCGCGATCATCACCCGCTGACGCATGCCACCCGACAGCTCGTGTGGATACGCAGCCGCCCGCCTGGCCGCGTCCTTGATATGCATGTTCTCCAGCAGGCCGATCGCCCGAGCATTGGCCTGTCGCCAGGATATGCCCTGATGAACCACCATCGCCTCGCCCACCTGACGTCCGACCGTCATGATCGGATCGAGATGCGTCGACGGATTCTGGAAGATCATCGCCGCTTGCCCGCCACGCAGCCGCCCCAGCTCGACATCCTTCATGGCGAGGACATCACTGCCCTCGAACATGATCCGGCCCGACTTCACCAGCGCGTTACCGGCAATCAGCTTCAAGATGGCCCTGCAAGCCACCGTCTTGCCGGAGCCGGATTCACCGACGATTCCAAGGACCTCGCCTTCCTTCAACGAAAAGCTGACGCCGCGCAGGGCTTGGACATCGCCAAAATTGGTGGTGAAGTCGATGGTGAGGTTCTCGACGCTGACGAGGTCGCTCATCTCAGGATTCCGTGTTCAAGAGGCGGGCGAGACCATCAGCGGTCAACGAGAGGCCCAGCGCCAGAAGGCAGATGGCGATGCCTGGAAAGATCGCAATCCACCAGGCGGTGGTCAGGTAGGTCTGCCCGTCGGCGATCATCGCGCCCCATTCCGGTGTCGGCGGTTGGATGCCGAGGCCGAGAAAGCCCAGCGACGATCCAAGCACGATGGCCAGCACGGCATCGGTCATGACGAAGACGATCGATGGGACGATGGCATTTGGCAGGATGTGGAACAGCATGATGCGCGAATGGCCAAAACCCATGCCGCGCGCCGCCAGCACGAAATCGGCGCCGCGCAGCACCAGCGCCTGGCTCCGCACCAGTCGTGCATAGCTGACCCAGTTCACCAGGGTGAGCGAGATGAAGTAGCTCTTGAGGCCCGGCCCCAGCACGGCAACGATGGCGATCACGAGGACGAAATAGGGAAACGATACCGTGACCTCGAGGATGCGCATCAGCACCGCATCGACCCTGCCGCCCAGATAGCCGGCGACAAGGCCGAAGATCGTTCCCAGGATGATCGGCCCGACCACGCCGAAGAAGGCCATGGCGAGATCATAGCGCGCGGCAAACAGTGTCCGTGCTAGGACATCCCGGCCGATGGCGTCGGTGCCAAACCAATGCTCGGCGCCGGGTGGTTTCAGTGCCTGCATAACATCGACCTTGATCGGGTCGAAGCTGGTCAGCACCGGTGCCAGTATGGCCGGGATGATCCAGGCCAGGGTGATGGCGCCGCCAAAGACCAGGGTTGCCGGCAGGGTCCGAATCCGCGCCATGGCCAAGGGGCCGCTGCCCCGCATCACATCGCTCACAATTTCACCCGTGGATCGAGAATGGCGGTCAAGATGTCGACGGCAAAATTCGAAATGACAACACCGACGGCCAGCAACAGGGCCACTGCCTGGACAACGAACTGGTCGTGCGTGAGAACGCCGCGGATGAGCAGATTGCCAAGCCCTGGAATGTTGAAGACATTTTCGACAACGACCGTTCCGCCAATCAGGAAGGCGACAACGACGCCCAGCAGATTGACTGTCGGCAGCAGAGAATTCCAGAACACATGCCGGGAAAAAATGTAGCTCTCCGGCAGGCCCTTGGAGCGGCAGGCGATCGCGTAATCCTTGTCCATCTGCTGAATGAAGGTCGCGCGCAGATTGCGGGCGAGGATCGGCGTCACCCCGATGCCGATCGTCAGGGCCGGCAGGAACAGATGCCACAGATTGTTGGCAAAGGTTGGTCCGTACCCCGATACCGGGAAAATCTTCAGCCTCAGGCAGAAGCCCATGATCAGCAGCAGGCCGACAAAGTAGGACGGCACACCGACGCCCGCGACGCAGACGAGACGGATGAGATGGTCGATCCACCGCCCGCGTTGCCGGGCAGCGGTGACCGCGAGTGCGAATGTCAACAGCAGCGAGATGACGAGGCCATAAAGGATCAAGAAAACCGTTGGCGCGATCCGTGCCACGATGACGCCGCTGACCGGGCCACGAAAGGCAATCGACTGACCGAAATCGCCGCGCAGGCAATTCAGCACATAATAGAAATACTGCACGGGGACGGGCTGATCGAGACCGTATCGCGCCCGCACGAATTCAATCGCCTCCGGGCTGGCCTTGGGGCCAAGCATGAGGCGAACCGGGTCGCCGGGCGTCATTTGCAGCAGCAGAAAGGTGATCACACTGATACCCACCAGCACGGGTATCAACTGTATCGGCCGCCTGAGCACGAAGGAGAATCGATTCATGTCGGAATCCTGGTGTCAAATCGATGCGAGGCACGGACGAACTGCTTCGCCCCGCCCCCGCATCCTGTGCCGATCAATCCAGGCTGGTTCCGCCGATGGACGAGAACTGAAGGCCGACGTTCAGGGTCAGTCCCTTTACGCTCGGGGCGTAGGCGTTGAGCCACGTCGGGTGATAGAGCGCGACCTGCGCCACTTCATCGACCACGGTCTTCTGGATCTGGGCATAGAGTTCAGCCCGTTTGGCATTGTCCGCCTCGCCCGAGGCTTCATCGATCAGCTTGTTGACCGTCTCGTTGTTGTAGCGGGTGTAATAGGATTTGTTGTCGCCCGCGCCCCAGACGCACCAGCGCAATGCGTTGTCCGGGTCTCGCGTCTCGTTGTACCACCAGTTCATTTCCGCCTGATATTCGCCGTCGGCGAGGCGGGTCCAGGCCTGAGTCGAGTCGATCTTGGCGATGTTGACGGTGATGCCGACTTCCGCCAACTGCGCCTGGATCAGCACGGCCGCCTTTTCCTCGTCGGCACTTCCGGCATTCTGGATGAGTTCGAAACTGGCTCCGGACTTGCCAGATTCGGCCAGCAGGGCCTTGGCCTTTTCGACGTCCCGGGCAATGACCGGCAGCGATTTGTCGAAGAAATCGAGCGCCGGGCTCATGATGGAACTGGCCGGTGTGCCGAGACCCAGCGTCACCGCGGCGTTGATCGCGGCGCGGTCGATGCCATAGCTGACAGCCTGGCGGAATTTGAGGTCATTGAAGGGTTCGGCCGAATGGTTGATCAGCATGTCGTAGGTGGTGCTCGAAGGTTCGGGGTCGGCCCGGAAGCCGGCGGCCTTCAATTCGGCCATGCGCGGGGCTGGAACTCCGAGGCAGACATCAAGCTCGCCCGCCTGCAGCATCGAGACCCTTGTGTTGTCGTCAGGGACATAGCGGAATTCGACGCCGTCGATCTTCGGTTCGCCTTCGCGGTAATAGTGCTCGTTGCGGCCAAGGACGACGCGGTCGCCCGGCTTCAACTCGACGAATTTAAATGGCCCCGATGTGACCGGCGCCTTGGCGAAAGCGTCGTCTCCCATTTTCTCAACCGCTGCCTTCGGCACGATGCCGGTATTCCAGATTTCGGTCAGCGTCAGGAAGGGCGTGAATTTGCGATCGAGGGTCATCACCACTGTCTTGGCATCTTTTGCCTCGATCTTGGTCAGGGGGCTGGAACGGCGCTGCGTAAGCGGAGTCCTTCTGGAAGCGCATGCGGTTCCAGCTGAATGCCACATCCTCGGCCGTAATCGGCGACCCATCGGAAAATTTGGCCTCGCGCAGGTGGAAGGTATAGGTCTTGCCGTCATCCGCGATGTCCCAGCTCTCGGCAAGGCCCGGGCCGACTTCGGTGCGATCGGGATTGGCATGCAGCAGGCGTGCATACATCATGCCCTGGATGAGGATATCGGCTCCATAGGTGGTCTTGATCGGGTCCAGGGTGAGAACCTCGGCCCCATAGGCCATACGCAGGACCTTGCTGCCATCAGCATTGGCTCGAAGCAATGTCGCCGGCAATGTCGCGATGCTGAAGCCGGCAAGTGCTGCGCTCTTGAGGAATACTCTGCGGTCCATGACAATCTCCCATTGTGTTGATGATGTTCCCTGGGCAATCCATGCTTGTTGGTTCAAGCAGTCTTGTTAGTTCAAGCAGTCTTGGGTGACGTGGGTGGGTGGTTTGCGCTGGTGCCAGGAGTATTCGGCCTCGAGCACCGCCCCTAGCCGCAGCAGCAGGTCGTCGCGCCCGAATGCGGCGACAAACTGCACTCCGATCGGCAGGCCGTTTTGCGTCCAGCCGAGCGGCAGGGATATCGCCGGCGACCCGGTGCCGTTGAAGAGCGCACTGAAAGTCTCCTTCGGCGCCAGATCGGCAAACACCGTGTCGATGTCGCGGCCAGGACGATCCGGGTTGTGCGTGCCGATGAGTTCCGGCGAGATCGGACAAGTCGGCGTCACCAGCACATCATGGGCGGCCAGGAATTCACCGACTGTCCGGGTGATCTGGTCATAAACAGCGAGAGCCGCGATCAAGCTCGCCGCATCGAGCGTTTGGCCATGACGGTAGACGGCCAGTGTCGTCTGCTGCAGGCAGGCCTCTTCGAGCGGCCGCCGCAGCAAGCCCGCCAGCTCGTCGAGCGACTGCGCCGTGGAGGCTGCCCAGATCACTTTCTGTGCCGCCAGATAGCGCTCGTAGTCGAACACGGGGCTGGCTTCGACGACCTTGTGGCCCAGTTGCTCCAGCCTCTTGCCCACATCGAGGACCGCCGCCTTCACCTCGGCGTCGAGCGGATAGCCGGACCAGGACGTTGTGCACAGGGCGACACGCAAAGCCTTGGGCGGCGATGTGATCGCCTGGGCATAGCTGGTGGTCGGATGGACGATCTCATAGCTGTCGCCGGGAAGCGCACCAGACCCGAGATCAAGCAAAGCGGCCGTGTCCCGGATCGAGCGTGTCAGCATGAACGAAATGGCGAGGCCCAGCATTGGCGCATTCGATTCCGGCGCGCCGCTGATCCGGCCACGGGACGGCTTCAGGCCAACGACACCACAGAAGGCGGCGGGGGTGCGAATGGAGCCACCGCCATCGGCGCCTTGCGCGAAGGGAACGATACCGGCGGCAACGGCCGCGGCCGCGCCGCCGCTCGATCCCGAAACACCCCGGCTGGTATCCCAGGGGTTGCGCGTCGCACCGTAGAGCGAGGATTCGGTCGCCGCCGCGATGCCGAATTCCGACGTGGTCGTGCGCCCGATATTGGCAAGGCCGCCGGATCGCATTTTCACCCAGAAGGCGTGATCGTCGCCCGAGGTGAAGCCCTTGGCGAAAACGCTGCCGAACTCTCCCGGCCGGCCGGCTTCAATGGGGAAATCCTTGGTCAATGTCGGCATGCCGTAGAAAGGTGCCGGTCCAGGAACTTCGCCAAGTGCTTCGATCGCATCGGAATAGGTTTCGATCACGGCATTGAGCTGCGGATTGACCGCGGCGATCCCCGAAAGGATGCAGTTTCCCAACTCGCGCGGCGTGATTTCCCGCTTGCACAGGAGCTCGGCCAGGCCGAGCCCGTCATGGGTGGCGTATTCCGTCAACTTCATGCGCTTGCCCTGCCCATCCACGGATCCAGCAACGGGTGATGCATCGTCATTCTTTGCCTTCTTCCTCCTTGATGTGCCGCGCTACGCGCCGCGGCGGTTTGTGAAAGGTCCGCAGGATGCCGGCGATATCCTCCAGCTCATTCATCCGCGTCTCGGCCGATTTGCCGAGCTTCTCGGCAACGGAATGCGTGAGCAGGTTCAATACGGAACTTATCGCGGCCGTCGAATCCCAGTACAGGTCGACGCGTGTCGATACTTCGAGCGCGAGCTTTGTGTATTCAGATGCCCAATGACTGTATTTGTCGGTGACGATGATCAGCGGAATCTTGCGACGCTTGATCTGAGCGCAAAGCCGAAAGCTCATCGCCGCGTATTCGGCCGTATCGATCAGCAGGACGCAGGAATTCTCGCCGCTGTCGGTGAGGATTTCCGAGAACGTGCCGCCCAAGCCTTCGGCAAAACGGACACCGCCCCGCACCCAGCGCAGACGCGTCGCGAAATCGAGCCCCAATCCCTTCACTGCCTGGAAGCTCACGCAGTTCACGCGGTCGCAGGTGCTGAGCAGGTGGACGATTTCAGACCACATCTCGCCTTGGGCCAGGCCATAGGCCGCGGTCAGGGCCTGTTGCTCCATCTCCAGGCTGCGAGCCAACCGCTCCTGCTTCTCGCCGCCGATGCGAAACCGCAGCTCAGCACTATCCAGGCCCGGGCCCGCGGCTTTCGGCGCCAAGCGCAGGCCACGCTTCATTTCCTTGAGGTCGGTGTAGCCGAGACGCCGCACGAAACGGGTAACGCTTGCCTCGCTCACGCCAGCGCCGGCGGCAATGGTGGCGCCCGTTTCAAAGGGAATGTCATGGATGTTGGCGAGAAGGTATCGCGCGATTGCCTGCTCGGTCCGAGCGAAATCCAGCCAGCCTTCACGCAACCTGGCTTCCAGCGCACTGGCCACCTCAGTCTCGCCAGGCACAGCCTTCTTGCTAGCCGCCTTCGTCTTCATCGACCGCAACGTCCCATGACAAGATTGTTTCGGGGCAGACCGGAAATGCCACCCAAGGAAGCGCACTTCATTTCCAGCTACGGATGCGACGCTAGCACGCGAAAACACGTTGTGAAAGATAAATTTTACAATTTAATATTCCGGTACTTTTATTTCATGGCCGGCCAGGTTGCGGCACCGGCGCGGTTCCTGTGTTCGGATTCAGCCAAGCAGATCACCAGCCCGAACTTGTCGATGGACGGCGGCTGGACCGCACAGTAGAGGGGGTAGTGTCCAAGCGTTCCATTTGTCTGCCGGTGCCGCCAGGCGCCAGCGGGAAAACACTGCGGTCAGGTCCATGAAAATCATCCAACTCTCCGATCCGCATCTGATGGCGCCGGGTGGCCTTCTCTATGGCTCCGATCCGCTCGCCAGACTGGACGCCTGCCTTGCCGACATCGGCAAGAACCATGCCGATGCCGAACTGGTGGTGATCTCAGGCGACCTGACCAATGACGGCGAGCGCGCCGCCTATGTGGCGTTGCGGGAGAGGCTGGCGCAATTTTCTCCGCCCTGCCGGCTGATGCTCGGCAACCACGATGACCGGGCGCTTTTCCTTGAAATGTTTCCCGACGCCGCGGCCGAGCAAGGGTTCGTACAGAGTGTGTTCGATGGCAGCGAGGGTCGCCTGATCCTGCTCGACACGCTGGACAGCGGCCATGTCGAGGGCAGGCTGTGCGCCGCGCGGCTCGAATGGCTGGACGAAAAAGCTGAAGGAAGCGCGCGGCCCGGCCTTCCTCTTCATGCACCACCCGCCTTTCCGGATACACATGCCGGTGCTTGACGAGGTCAGGCTCGCCGACGCTGACAGCTTCCATGAGGTGCTGTCGCGCCATGGCAATGTCCGTCACATCTTTGCGGGGCATGTCCATCGGCTGATCGCCGGTAGCTGGCGCGGCATACCGGTCAGCACATTGCGCAGCACCAACCATCAGACCGCACTCGATTTTTCGCAGAGCTGGAGCCTGGGGCATGAGCCGCCCGCCTATGCCGTGATCTTCATCGATGCTGATGGGGTGATCGTGCATTTCCACGATTTTCCGGTGTAGGCGGTGTCGGATCGAGTTCTGTAGAGGTCTCCAGTCCGAGAATGGGTTCAGCGGTCGTGATGAAGCGACTGTCGAGACCGCCTGAAAGAGTCTCCCGTCCCCGTGCGCCGAGGATCATATCCCGGCGATCGTCTGCCCGCGCGCATCGTCCTGTGCGGTTACCGCGCCTGACTGTGCTTTTTTGGCTGACACGAGGCTCCGCGAAAGGGTGCCAAAAAGCACACGGATTTGGACATTAGTCTTGACAGAAATACAGATGTTCAATACCGGTCAAGCGAATGAACAAGCCTGCAATGTGGGAGGAATGAGCGGTATGGCTTCCAATGTTTCGTTGACGGGCCTTGCCCGCGATCTCGAGGAACGCGGCAAGTCGGGCAAGCCCATCCGCATCGGTTTGATCGGCTCCGGCGAGATGGGAACCGATATCGTCACACGCGTCGCCCATATGTCCGGCATCGAGATCGGCGCGATCTCGGAACTAAACCTGCCGGCTGCCAGCAGGGCGGTGGACATCGCCTTCCAGGAAACCGGGCATGCGCGCGAAGTGTCGAACGCTTCGGCAATGACGGCTGCCATGGAGGCCGGCAAGGTGGCGGTCACAAACGACGCCAGCCTGGTCATCAACAATGACCTGATCGACGTCGTCATCGATGCCACCGGTGTTCCCGCCGTCGGTGCCGAGATCGGCTTGCGCGCCATGGAGCATGGCAAGCATCTGGTGATGATGAATGTCGAGGCCGACGTCACCATCGGCGCTTATCTGAAGAGCGAGGCAGACCGGCTCGGCGTCACCTATTCGCTGGGCGCCGGTGACGAGCCGTCCTCGTGCATGGAACTGATTGAATTCGTCTCGGCCATGGGCCATCCGATCGTCGCCGCCGGCAAGGGCAAGAACAATCCGCTCAACATCGACGCCACGCCGCCCGCCTATGAGGAAGAGGCCAAGCGCCGGCACATGAATGTGCGCATGCTGGTCGAATTCGTCGATGGCTCGAAGACCATGGTCGAGATGGCGGCAATCGCCAATGCAACCGGGCTGGTGCCCGACAAGGCCGGCATGCATGGCCCCGCGGCAACGCTCGGCGAACTCTCGAAAGTCCTGGTGCCTGAAAAGGATGGCGGCGTGCTGTCCAGGGTCGGCGTCGTCGACTATTCGATCGGCAAGGGCGTCGCGCCCGGTGTCTTCGTCGTCGCCGACATGTCGCATCCGCGCATTTCGGAGCGCATGGAAGATCTGAAGATGGGCAAGGGTCCATACTTCACCTTCCACCGCCCCTATCACCTGACCTCGCTCGAAGTGCCGCTGACCTGCGCCCGCGTCGTGCTCTACGGCAAGGCCGACATGGTGCCGCTGGCAAAGCCCGTGGCCGAAGTCGCCGCCGTGGCCAAGAAGGACATGCAGCCGGGCGAAAAGCTCGATGCGATCGGTGAATATTGCTACCGCGCCTGGATCATGACGGCGCCGGAAGCGCATGCCGCCAAGGCCATTCCTTGCGGCCTGCTGCAGGGCGGCTCGGTGACCGCGCCGATCAAGAAGGGCGAGCTCATCACCTATGCCAATGCTGCCCCGGCTCCGGGCTCCAAGATCGCCGAACTGCGCGCCCGCCAGGACAAGCTCGTCTACGGAACCGTGGGAGCCTGATCATGGCCGGAGCCAGCAAAGCCGTCGCCGACAGTCGCGCCAACCTGCCTTTCGTCTATCGCCAGTACAGCGCCGAGCAGCTCAAGCAGGTGCTCTACAAGATGTACCTCATCCGCCGCTTCGAAGAGGGCGCGGAGGAAAGCTACATGCGCGGCCTCATCCACGGCACCATGCATTTGTCGATCGGACAGGAAGCCAGCGCCATGGGCATCTGCATGCCGCTTGGCGAGGATGACCAGATCACCTCGACGCATCGCGGCCATGGCCACTGCATCGCCAAGGGCGCCGAGGTCAAGCGCATGTTCGCCGAGTTCTTCGGCAAGACCACTGGCTACTGCAAGGGCCGTGGCGGTTCGATGCACATTGCCGATGTCGCCAAGGGCAATCTCGGTGCCAACGGCATCGTCGGCGGCGGCATTCCGATCGCCGTCGGCGCAGCGCTCTCCTCCAAGATGCTGAAGACCGGCAAGGTCGTCGTCTCCTTCTTCGGCGACGGCGCCAACAATGAGGGCGCCTTCCACGAGGCGCTCAACATGGCGGCGGTCTGGAAGCTGCCTGTCATTTTCGTCTGCGAGAACAATGGCTACGGCATGTCGACGTCCACGGCCCGCTCGACCGCGGTCAAGAACATCGCCGACCGCGCCGCCGCCTATTCGATGCCCGGTGTCATCGTCAACGGCAACATTTTTTCGGAAGTCGCCGAGGCGTCCTACAAGGCCGTCGAGCGCGCCCGCGCGGGTGAGGGGCCGACGCTGATCGAATCCAAGACCTATCGCCATCGCGGCCATTCCAAGAGCGACCGCAACCGCTATCGCACCAAGGAGGAGATCGAGGACTGGATGTCGAACCGCGACCCGATCACGCTGTTCGAAAACGAGCTGCGGGAATTCGGCTTCATCGACAACAAGGGCATCGAGGCCATCCGTGACGCGGTGGCGCAGGAGATCGCCGACGGCATCGAGTTCGCCAAGGCGAGCCCGTCGCCTGATGTCAGCGAGACTGGGAATTACGTGTATACGGAGCAGGCGTGATGGACGCGATGGTGCGTGAACTAAGCTACGCCCAGGCGATCCAGGAAGCCATGGCGATCGCCATGGACATGGACGAACGCGTCTTCCTGATGGGCGAGGATATCGGCGTCTATGGCGGCGCCTTTCAGGTGACCGGCGATCTGGTCGAGCGCTATGGCACTGAGCGCGTCATCGACACGCCGATTTCGGAGCTGGGCGGCGCGGGCGTTGCGGTGGGTGCGGCGCTTACCGGCATGCGGCCGATCTTCGAATTCCAGTTTTCCGATTTCGCGACGCTTGCCATGGAGCAGATCGTCAACCAGGCGGCCAAGATGCGTTTCATGCTGGGCGGCGAGGTTTCGGTGCCCGTGGTGATGCGCTTTCCTGCCGGCTCCGGCACCGGTGCGGCGGCCCAGCACAGCCAGAGCCTCGAGGCGTGGCTCGGCCATGTGCCTGGTCTGAAGGTCATCCAGCCGGCGACGCCCTATGATGCCAAGGGCATGCTTCTGGCGGCGGTCGCCGATCCCGATCCGGTGATGATCTTCGAGCACAAGCTGCTCTACAAGATGAAGGGCCCGGTGCCCGAGGGCTATTACACAGTGCCGATCGGCAAGGCCGACATCCGCCGCGAAGGCCGCGATCTCACCATCGTCGCCACCTCGATCATGGTGCAGAAGGCGCTCGACGCCGCGGCTACGCTGGAAGCCGAAGGCATCGACGTCGAAGTCGTCGACCTCAGGACCATCCGGCCGATGGACAAGCAGACCGTCATCGACAGCGTCAAGAAGACGTCGCGGCTGATGTGCGTCTACGAAGCGGTGAAGACGCTGGGCATCGGCGCCGAGGTCAGCGCCATGATCGCCGAGAGCGAGGCGTTCGACTATCTCGACGCGCCGATCGTGCGGCTGGGCGGCGCCGAGACGCCGATCCCCTACAATCCGGAGCTCGAAAAGGCCACGGTGCCGCAGGTTCCCGACATCATCGCCGCCGCGCGCGACCTGGTGAAAGGGGTTCGCTGATCCATGCCGACCGAAGTCATTCTTCCCAAGGTCGACATGGACATGGCGACCGGACAGATCTCGCGTTGGTTCGCCGAGGAAGGCGCCCGGGTCAAGAAAGGCGATGTGCTGTTCGAGATCGAGACCGACAAGGCCGCGATGGAGATCGATGCGCCGGCCAGCGGCGTGCTGCGTGACGTGACCGGCAAGGAGGGCGTCGATATTCCAGTCGGCGCGCCTGTGGCCTGGATCTATGCCGATGGCGAGGCTTATGGGGCTGATGTCGCTGCGGTAAAGCAGGACGAAGCGCCAATCTCCCCACCCGTGGGGGAGATGTCGGCGAAGCCGACAGAGGGGGGCGCTGCCCCACCAACGTCGCACTCTGTCACGCCCCCCTCTGCCCTGCCGGGCATCTCCCCCACAAGGGGGGAGATCGGCCAATCGCCATCTGTTGCGCGCGCTACACCTTTGGCTCGCCGCCTGGCCCGTGAGGCCGGCCTTGCCCTCGCCAGCATCACCGGCACCGGCCCGCATGGCCGTGTGGTAAAGGCGGATGTTGATGCGGCGATTGCCGGCGGCGGCGCCAAGGCGACGCCTGTCGCAAAGGCTGCACCTGCGGAGGCTCCCGCCGCCTCCCCGGCGGTGAAGCCGATGTCGGACGATCAGGTGCTGAAGCTGTTCGAGCAAGGCTCCTACGACCTCGTCCCGCACGACAATATGCGCAAGACCATCGCGCGGCGCCTGGTCGAAGCCAAGACCACCATCCCGCATTTCTACCTGACGCTCGACTGCGAACTCGATGCGCTGCTGGCGCTGCGCACGCAGATCAATGCGGCAGCTCCCGTCAAGAAGACTGACAAGGGTGAGGCTCCCGCCTACAAGCTCTCCGTCAACGACATGGTGATCAAGGCGATGGCGATGGCGCTGAAGGCGGTGCCGGATGCCAATGCCTCATGGACCGAAAGCGCCATGGTCAAGCACAAGCATGCCGATGTCGGCGTTGCCGTCTCGATCCCCGGCGGCCTGATCACGCCGATCATTCGGCATGCCGATGAAAAGACGCTGTCCACCATCTCCAACGAGATGAAGGATCTGGCCAGCCGCGCCCGCAGCCGCAAGCTGAAGCCGGAAGAGTACCAGGGCGGCACCACGGCGGTGTCGAACCTCGGCATGTTCGGCATCAAGGACTTTGCGGCGGTGATCAACCCGCCGCATGCGACGATCCTGGCGGTTGGTGCCGGCGAAGAGCGGGCGGTGGTCAAGAATGGCGAGATCAAGATCGCGACCGTGATGTCGGTGACCCTGTCGACCGACCATCGCGCGGTTGATGGAGCACTCGGTGCCGAACTGCTGGTCGCCTTCAAGCGGCTGATCGAGAACCCGATGGGCATGCTGGTTTAAGGGCAGTCGAAGCGCCCTTTGGGGCGCGCCGGGAAAGCATGGTTGCGGGCATCCCGTTGCGCCAAGAAATCAGTCGCCACAATGGTCATGAGGCTCGCGGAAGGCCAATTCCGCGGGCCCTCTTGTCGTGCAGTGAGAGCCAGGTTGTCGCTTGATCTGATCGCGCATGTGCGCTGTCATCCACCAGTCATATGCGCCGTGCAGGGAGGGAACGGGAACCGGCCACAACGCCGGACCACTCATGCACGGACAAGACAGGAGGTCTCATGAAGACGCTACTCATCAAGCTGCTGGCCAGCCAGCTGGCGCTCGCGGCAACTTTGTTTGCCGGCGTGGCAAACGCCGAAACACTGACGCTCTATACATCCCAACCTGAAGCCGACGCGGCGAAGATCGTGGACGCCTTCAAGAAGGCGCAGCCCGGCATCGACGTGACCATCTATCGTTCCGGAACCAGCGATATCCTGACCAAGATGGCGGCCGAGTTTGCCGCCGGCAGCCCGCAGCCCGACGTATTGTTGATCGCCGATGCGGTCTCGATGGAACTGTTGAAGAAGGACGATCGGCTGCTGCCTTATGCCGAGGCAAAGCTCGACGGCATCGAGGCGGATGCCTATGACGCCGACAAGACCTATTTCGGTAGCAAGCTGATCACCACCGGCATTGTCTACAACACTGCGGCGGCTGAAAAGCCGCAGCATTGGGCCGATCTCGCCAAGCCCGCCTATGCCGATGGCCTGGTCATGCCGAGCCCGCTCTATTCCGGTGCGGCGGCCTATCTGCTTTCCGGCTTCGCCGGCGATGCCAATTATGGCTGGGATTTCTTCCAGAAGCTGAAGACCAACAACACCGTCAGCGTGCGCGGCAATGGCGCGGTGCTGAAGTCAGTGGCATCAGGCGAGAAGCCCTATGGCATCCTCGTCGACTTCATGGCGATGAATGCCAAGAAGAAGGGCTCGCCGGTCGAGTTCGTGTTCCCGAGCGAAGGCGTGCCGGCGGTGACCGAACCGGTCGCCATCATGAAGACCGCTAGGAATGTCGACGGCGCCAAGAAGTTCGTCGACTTCATTCTGTCGGATGAAGGCCAGAAGCTGGCGCTGTCCATGGGCTATCTGCCGGCGCGCGCCTCGGTCGGCCGCCCCGAATGGCTGCCGGAAGGCGTCAAGGTCAAGGTGATGACGTTCGACACCAAGGCGATCGTGGCCAAGACCGACGCCGACAAGGCGAAATTCTCGGAACTGTTCGGCGGCTGAGCCGACAATCGCGGGCGGGATGCCGTCTAGATGGCATCCCGTTCTCGACAAAGTCCGATCGCATCGATCTCAGGAAAATCAATCATGGCGACACGGATCAGGGAAAGCCGGGGCCAGGAAATGGCCCTGACGGCGGCGGTGGCCGTCGTCATCGTGCTGCTTTCGCTGCTGCCCATGCTGCGCCTGATCAAGGAGATCGTGGCACCTGGCGGCACCTTGTCGACCGTGGCCATTGCGGCTGGATTGCGCAGCCCGGCGACCTGGATCGCGACCTGGCATACGCTGGTCGTCGGCATCGGCGGCACCTTGCTTGCGGTGCTGTCGGGAACGCTGGTGGCGGTGCTCGTCTCGCTGACCGACATACGTGGCCGCGGCGCCCTGGTGCTCTGCTACGTCATGCCGCTGATGATTGCGCCGCAGGTGACGGCGCTGGCCTGGCTGCAGCTGTTCGGCCCGGCCAGCCCGTTCCTCAAGCTCTTCGGCGCGGCGCCACCGCTCGGCACGAAAAACCCGCTTTATTCGACCTCGGGCATCATCCTGCTGCTCGGTGTACAATATGGCCCGCTGGTCTTCCTGCTGGTGCGGGCCGGCCTGCGCAAGCTGCCGCGCGAACTGGTCGAGGCCGCGCGGGCCGGCGGCGCCGGCTGGTTCACTGTGCTGGTCACCATCGTGCTGCCCTTGATGACGCCGTCGATCATGGCTGCGGCCGCCCTGGCCTTCGTGTCCTGCGTCGGTAATTTCGGCATTCCGGCCTTCCTCGGCATTCCCGCCAACTATCTGGTGCTGCCGACGCTCATCTATCAGCGGTTGGCGGGCGGCGGTCCCGCCGTGCTCGGCGAAACCGCGTTCCTGTCGGTGCTGATCGGCGTCATCGCCATGGCCGGCATTCTCGCGCAGGAAGTGATGAGCCGCCGCCGCGACTACCGCATCTCTTCGACATCGCTGCCGGCTGAACCCTATGAGCTCCGCCGCTGGCGGCCCGTCGTTCAAACCGGCATGTGGTTGCTGATCGTGCTGGTGCTGTTCCTGCCGCTGTTCGGGCTGGTGCTGACATCGCTGGTGCCGGGCTACGGCATTGCGCTCACCGCCAAGACGGCGACGCTCGACAATTACCGCTTCGTGCTGTTCGAGCATGACGCCGCCAACCGCGCCTTCTTCAACAGTTTCTGGCTGTCGATCGCGGCCGCCTTCTTCGCGGTCATCGTCGCTGTGCCGATCGGCTACCTCATCGCCTGGGGCAAGCAGCGCTGGGTGCGGCTGCTCAACCTGGCGGTCGAACTGCCCCATGCCTTGCCCGGCGTCGTGCTGGCGATTGCCTCGCTGCTGCTGTTCCTGCGGCCGATCCCGCTGACCGGCATCCAGCTCTACAACACGGTCTGGATCATCCTCTACGCCTACCTCGCCCGTTTCCTGGTGCTGGCGCTGCGGCCGACCATAAGCGGCTATCACCAGATCGACCGGGCGCTGGAGGAAGCGGCACAGGTGGCGGGCGCCGGCCTGTTCACGCGCATGCGCACCATCATCTTTCCGCTGGTCGCGCCGGCGGCGATCGCCGGCGGCCTTTTGATCTTCATGACGGCGCTCAGCGAACTCACCGTCTCGGCGCTGCTGTGGTCTTCGGGCTCGGAAACGATCGGTGTGGTGATGTTTTCCTTCGAGCAGGGCGGTGATTCCAACTATGCGGCGGCGATGTCTGTCATCACCGTCGCGGTCACCTTCGTGCTGATGCTGGTGACCAATCTGCTTGCCCCCTACCTTCCCAGCGGAGTGCTGCCATGGCGCGATTGAGCCTGGACCATGTGACCAAGAGCTTCGCTGATTTCGATGCGGTGAAGGATGTCTCGATCGACGTTGCCGACGGCGAGTTCCTGGCGGTGCTCGGTCCCTCGGGCTGCGGCAAGACGACGTTGCTGCGGCTCGTCGCCGGCTTCGAGAAAGTGACCTCGGGCGAGATCCGCATCGGCAGTGAGGTCGTGTCGGGCACGGGCGGCAGCGTCGCGCCGGAAAAGCGGCGCGTCGGCATCGTCTTCCAGAACTATGCGCTGTGGCCGCACATGACGGTGGCCGAGAATATCGGCTATTCGCTGAAAGTGGCGAAGCTGGACAAGGCTGTCGCGCGCCAGAAGGTCGAGGACGCGCTCGCCTTGGTCAATCTTCAGGGGTTGGGCGAGCGCAGGCCGGCCAATCTGTCCGGCGGCCAGCGCCAGCGCGTGGCCTTGGCGCGATGCCTTGTCGCCGCGCCGTCGCTAGTGCTGTTCGACGAGCCGCTCGCCAATCTCGACGTCCACCTCAGGGCCTCGATGGAGGATGAATTCTCCGCCTTCCACAAGCGCACCGGCACGACCATCGTCTACATCACCCATGATCAGGCCGAGGCGATGGCGTTGGCCGATCGCATCGCGGTGATGGACCACGGACGCCTGGCGCAGCTTGCGACGCCGCGCGAGCTCTATCATGAGCCGGCAAATGAAATGGTGGCGTCCTTCATCTCGCAAGGCATCTTGCTGCCGGCGGATGTGCTGACCTGCGAGGAGGCCAGCCATTGCAAGGTCAGGGTTCTTGGAACCGAACTGGTGGTCCGCTGCCGCCCCGGCGAAAGGCCGCGCGCCGGCGCGAAGATCTGCTGCCGGTCGGCGGATCTCGACGTATCACCGGATAATCCTGGCTTCGATGGTCTCGTCAAGCGGGTGATTTACCAGGGGGGTGCCGCGCGCATCGAATTCACACCTGCGGCCGGTCCCGATCTCACCTTGCATTTCGAGCAGCCGGACCCGGTCACGCTGGAGAGCGGGGCACAGGCCCGGCTGCGGATAAATTCCGGCTGGCTGATCCCGACTGCGGGAGCAGCCGCGTGATGATGCTGGACCTGCTTGGCGGCTTTGGTGAAAAGGGCCGCACCAGCCTCGCCGCCAACAGCGCTGGGGACCGCATCCTGCTCGATGTCGGCATCAAGGTTGGCGCCTCCGGGGTGGACTACTATCCGGCGCTCGACGGGTCGATCGACGACATCGATGCGCTGTTTGTCTCGCACGCGCATGAGGATCATATCGGCGCGTTGAGCTGGCTGCTGTCGCGCGGCTATGCCGGCCCGATCTTCATGACGGCCGAGACCCGCGACGAGGCGCCGGCTACGCTTGCCGCTATGCCGATCCGGGGGATTTGAAACGCTTTCCGTTTCCAGCCGATCTCATTGAAATCTTCGAACCCGGAGACACGCTGAAGATCGGCAATCTGGCGATCAGGACCGGGCGATCGGGGCATGTCGTGGGCGGCGTATGGTTCGCTGTCGATGACGGCAAAAGCCGCATGGTCTATTCCGCCGATGTGGTGCCGGACAGCCATGTGTTCGTCATGGATACGATCCCGTACTGCGATCTCCTGGTCTTCGATGCCTCTTACGGCGCCGATCCCGTGCCGGGGGCTGTGCGGGCGCGGGAAATTTCTGAATGGGTGGCGCAGCATCCGCAGGGGTGTCTCTTGCCGACGCCGCTGTCGGGCCGGTCGCTGGAATTGATCGCGGCCTTGCCGGGGCCATTCGCCATCCATGCCGGCATGCGTTCGTCGCTGGAAGCGCAGATCGGCGCCACGGCGGCCCTTTTGCCTGATATTTCCGAGCTTCTGCGTGGCCGTTTGGCAAGTGCTGCCGACTGGACCGATGCCGATCCCCTGCCGTCGCTGCCGTTGCTGGCCGATGACGGTATGGGCGAGGCTGGCCCGTCGTCGCGGCTGTTGCCACGTGCCGACGATGCCGGGTTTCCTGTGCTTCTCACCGGGCATCTGCCGGCGGGTTCTCCGGGCGATCTCCTGCACAAGGCAGGCCGGGCGGACTGGGTGCGCATGCCCACCCATCCGACGCTGTCGGGCAATGTCGAGATCTGGGAGATGGCAGGACGGCCTGAGGCACTGGGACATTCCTGCGCGACCGATCTTCTCGGCGACCTCAAAAGCCACATCCCGTCGCTGCACACACAATACCGCACCGGCCAGCGCATCACGGTGCCGCAAGGAAGCAAATAATGAGAATTCTGATCTGCAATGATGACGGCATCGACGCGCCGGGGATTGCCCGTCTCGTCAACGCGGTCGCCGGCCTGAGCGACGATGTCTGGGTGGTCGCGCCCGATGGCAAGCGCACCGCCGCCGGTTCATCGCTGACAATTGCGAGGCCGCTGACGATGCGGCGCGTCAAGCCGAACTGGTATTCCTGCTCGGGCACACCGGCCGATTGCGTGGTGAGCGCCATGACATGGCTGTTCGCTGATACCAACAAACCCGATCTGGTGCTGGCGGGCGTCAATGACGGCCGCAACGTCGCCGAGGACCTTGCCTATTCCGGCACGCTCGGCATTGCTCGGGAGGCAACCTTCTGGGGCGTCCCGGCGATCGGTTTTTCGCGAGTGAAAAATCCTGATCTCACCGACGGCGACGACCAATGGCTGGGCGCGCTGATCGCCTCGCTGTGGCAGTCTCGCCCCGACTGGGCGAAAGAAGGCCATTGGCTCAGCGTCAACCTGCCGACCACTCTGCCGGCTGAAATCCGCCAGCCGCGCATCGGCCGCGACAAGATCGGCCGCAAGGCCGAGATCGTCGAAAGCGACGGCGATCGCACTGTCATCACTGTTCCGCGCGGGCGCGCACATGCCAGTGAGCTGGGCGACGAGAACGCGGTGATCGATGCCGGCTTCGTCAGCATCAACCGGCTGAACTGGTTTGGCGAAACGCAGCTGGACGAACGGTTTCTGGGCGGAATTCTGGGCTGATCTTCTGCGTGTGATCATTCAGATCACCAAGCTGTCAGCGGCCAAATTGCGCCAATCCAGTGCTTATGCTTGAAGCTGCCGCTATTTCATTCCACATCGGGCGCAATGAACGGCAAGATACGAGAGTGGTTTCGCAATTGGCGATGGGCCTTGGCCGCATCGCTGATCCTGCATACCTTGATCGCAGCGTTCTTGTTCTTTGGCCTGCCGAGACCCGAGCAGCAGCCGGATGAGCAGGAACAGCCCGTCAATGTCGCGATCGTGCCGCCGCCCGAGAAACCTAAGCCGAAACCTGCTCCAAAGCCACCAGAGCCGACACCTGAAAAGAAGGCTGAAAAGCCGCCTGAACAAAAGCCGCCTCCTGAGCCGCCGAAACAGCCAGACGACCATGTTCTGAAGCGCGTCTTCCAGTACGGCGAGAAAGATACGGGGCCGGAGAAATCGCTCGACGGAAGCAGCGCTAAACCCAACACGCCATCGCCGGCCAAGGATGAGGCGGCGAAGCCGCCTATAACACCGACACCCGCGCCGACCCAGCCCGCCCCGGCTGCAACGCCACAGCAGAAGGCAGAGCCCAGCAAGCCTGACGACAAGCCGGCCACCGTTGCGCCGGACGAAAAACCCGCGCAAAGCGAGGAAAAGCAGGCGACCGATGACACCGACAAACAACAGCCGGACAAGCAGGAGCCGGCGTCGCAAACCGGCGAAAAACCAGCGGTCGTGGCGCCAAAGCCGTTGGCGGCTGAGACCGACAGCAAACCTGCGCCTCCGTCCTCGGCCGGAAAGGCAAAGCCTAAACCTGCAAAGACAATGACGTTCAAACCCGCGAGAGCCTTCAAAGCCCCAAGCGCGAACGCAGGAAGGTCAAATCCCACCAACAACGACGTTGCGGGGTCACCGATCTATTCCGGCCTTCCGGGCGTCAGAAAGCTCTACTCGCAGGGGGCAACCGGCGATGCGTTCGCCACAAGCTCCATGGAGAACGTGCCGCGCGGTCAGCGCGTGGCCAATCTTTGTGGCAACGTTCTGAGCCAAGAATTGCAAAGTGCCGACTATACGATCAAATGGGTGCCAACCATTCAGCTGGACAGAGGCAATGTCCTCAATCCTCCGCTGGCCGCCTTCAGCACGAGAAACACGTGGTACAATCTGAACTTCCGGTGCGAGGTCGACGCCGACGCGACGAGGGTCCTGTCGTTCAACTTCCGTGTTGGGTCATTGATCCCGCCCGGCGAATGGGCCAGCCGAGGATTCACGAAGTATCCGCTAAATTAGGCCGGCACGCCGAGCCGGGACAATTGCCGGCTAATACCATGCCAGTTGGAGCAGACGAAATCAGTACCAGCCGCCGTCAGCCGCGCGCCATGGCGTAGGTGTGGCTGCCGCCGATGTAGCCGTCATGCCGGAGGCAACCGCGCCCTTTGGTCGGGCTGCCCTGGTGGGGTGATCCAATTCAACAAGCTGTCAGCAGCCAAATTGCGTCAATCCAGTGCTTATGCTTGAAGCCGACGCTATTTCATTCCACATCGACTGGGATGAAGGACGAGGCACGAGAACGGCGTCGGAATCTGTTGTGGGGCATCCCCGCATCGCTGATCCTGCACGTGCTTGTCGCGGTGATCCTGATATATGGCCTGCCAATTCCTCCACAACAACCGCAAGAGGAACAGCCGGTCAATGTCGCGATCGTGCCTCCGCCCGATCAGCCGAAACCGAAACCTGCTCCCGTGCCGCCGCCAAAGCCACCGGAACCGAAAGTAGAAAAACCACCCGAGCCGAAAGTTGAAAAGCCGCCGCCGCCGGAAAATCAGGCGCAGAAGCTTCCGCCGGTCGAGGCCTTGAAGCCTGTCTTTCAGTTCGGCGACAAGGATACCGGCCCGAGGAAATCCCTGGATGGGGCGAGCGCTCAGGATAGCTCGCCGTCGCCGGCCAAGGATGACAAGCCGCCGGTTGAGCCTAAGCCTGCGGAGAACCAGCCCGCCACGCCGGCAGATCCGACCAAGGCCGACCAGAAGCCGGTAACCGCGACGGCGGACGCGAAGCCCACACAAAGTGATCAGAAGCAGACAACCCAGGACACGGATAAACAACAGGCAGCTAAACAAGAGGCAGAAAAGCAAGGGGTCGACGCTGCCAAGCAACAGGGCGCGGTACCAGAGCCTTTGGTTGCCGATGGCGGCGACGGCGAGATCGAGCTTCCCATGTCGGCCGTAACGCCGCAGCCCAAACCCGCAAAATGCGCCGAAGCCCAGCCCTTCAAAAGCCTCGAAGTCTGCATCTCGGAACGGTTCGGGCTTTCCGGGTGTTCGCAAGCTCTACTCGCAGGGCGCTACCGGCGATGCGCTGGCGACGACCTCGATGGGTGACCTACCTCGCGATCGACGTGTTGCGATGCTTTGCGCCAACGTTTTGCAGCAGCAGTTGCTGGACGCCTCATATTTTCCTGACTTGGTACCAAATGTTCGGCTGAAGGCGGGCAATATTCTTGTCGCCCCGGACACCGCTTTCCGCGAAGGGAGAACCAGATGGTATCATGTGGGCTTCCGGTGCGAGGTCGATAGCGATGCAACGCGGGTCTTGTCCTTCGACTTCCGTGTCGGACCTGTGATCCCGCAGAACGAATGGGCCAGCCTTGGACTCTACTAGGCCGGCACGCCGAGCCCGGCCAATTGCCGGCAAACTTCTTGCCAGTCGGCGCAGACGAAATCGGCACCGGCCGCCGTCAGCCGTGCAGCGTGCTCGGCATAGGTATGGCCGCCGCCGGTGTAGCCGATCGCCGTCATGCCGGCGGCGACCGCGCCCTGAATGCCAAAGGGCGAATCCTCGATGACGATGCAGTCGGCCGGGTCGGCGCCCATTTTGGCGGCGGCGAACAGGAAGATGTCGGGTGCCGGCTTGCCGTTCTTGACCATCGAGGAGCTGTAGATCGCCTCGCCGAAGAAATGCGCCAGCCCGGTGACGGCAAGGCTGTGGTTGATGCGCTCGACCGAGGATGACGAGGCAACGCAGCGGTCGCCTTCAAGCGTTTCCAGAAACGCGGCGATCCCCGGCGTCGGCTTCAATTCCTCAGTGAACAGCGCCTTGGTCTCGGCCCAGATGTCGCCGTCGGCGGCAGCGGGAAACTGATGGCCGGTCAATTCCCTGATCCTGACGATGATGTCGGACTGCTTCATGCCGACGCATTGGGCGATGATGCCGCCATGGATGCCGGGCATGCCGTGCTTTTCATAGACGCGCTCATAGGCCCTGGCGGCCAGCGGCTCGCTGTCGACGAGAACACCGTCACAATCGAAAATGATAGGCCTTGGTCGCGCCACGCGCTTGTCTCCTCAAGTCAAATTTCGCACATCGCTATCGGCAAAAAGTCAAATGTTCAATAGCGCGATGTCTTGAGCGCGTTTTGGGCATGAAATGGCGAGCAGTCAAAGTTGGCGCAGCGCATCGCTTGCGCGGACGGATCCGAGCGCCCTTTGCATGGCTTGCCGGGACTGTGCGCGGTCCGGCGTGATCCAGTTTGGTTCCGCACCGAGGAAGCGGTCGAGGAAAGCCACCGCATAGGCTGGCATCTCGGTGACGTTCTCGCGATAGGACCACCAGGTGCGCAGGTCGTCGGCGCATTTGTCGATGTTGGGCGCCGTGCCGAATTCCTGCTCGTAGATCGCCGAAATCACCGAGACGCAGTAGTTGGTGTAAAGGAAGCCCTCCGGCCAGAAGCGGATGATTTCCAGCGTGCCGGCATTCTGATCTGTTTCGATAAGCTGGGCGAGGCCGGAGATTTCCCTGGCTGGTGCTTGCTTGATCAGCTCGCGCAGCACGAGGCCGGCGGCAAAGACAATGAAGTCGGCGCGGTCTATCGCGGCGAAGCGCTTTTGTGCCTCCATGATCTCGACCCAGTCGAGAAAAGCCCTTGTCAGCTTTGCCTCGTCGATCTCGAAACGAACGCCGAACGTGTCCGAGACCACCTTGGCGCTGCCGCGGAAAGTGGCGCGGAACCAGCGCAGCTGCCGCAACCGGTGGCGCAGGTCGGGCATAAGGGCCAGTTCATCCCTGAAGGGCAGTTCCATTGCATGCATCCCGTTTGGTGACAGGCTAGCACAGCCGTGCCGCCGCCGAAATCGGCGACGGCCCTGTGGATGACCGTGGTCAAGGCCAATATCATACATATTGACATTCTCGGAAACAAATGTTCTCACTTTGCTGTTGTCGCGCGCCGGTCCAAGGTGCGGTTCAACGGAGGCTTCGGGAGGAGAACCGAATGGCGATTTGGCAGTGGGGACTGCTTCTGCTGGTTATTGTGTGGGCGCTGCAGTCGCTCGGCGTCTGGCTGCAGATGCGGCACTATTCGGATGTCTTCCGGGGCGTCACCGACCAGTACAAGGACGGCTTCGTCGGAGCCGGCAATTTTCGCGGCCGGCTGGCCAAGGGCACCATCGCGCTCGTCGTGGTGACACCTGACCTGATCGTGCGCCGCGTGATGGTGATGAGCGGCCGGTCCGTTTTCACCAAGTTCAAAAGACATGAAGAATTCGAGGGTGTCTCCCTCGATCGACTCCGGTCCAACCCTGCGATCATGGGGGAGGGGGAACCCGGTGTGGCCGAGGCCGTGAAGCGGGCGATCGAACAGATCGACAAAGCACGGTCGGAGCCGGGGAAGAAGCCGGGTCTATCCGGTTTGAACGTAGCAAGGGCCTAGAGGACGCCGCGCACCGACTGGGATAACCGGCGGGCGGCATAAGGAGGAGAAATGTCTGTATTTTCGTTGTTGGCGCAGCATGCCGACATGGCCGTGCATAATCTGCATGTCGCAGGTGCCATGGTCTCGGATGCTGCTTTGCATGGCAAGCTCGCCGTCGAGCATGCTTCCGACCATCTCGTTGTTCTCGCGCAAGCAGACAGCGGGCCGATCACCGTCGACCAGTTCAAGGAAAAGCTGAAGGACGTCCAGCAGGAAGAGCAGCTCGGCTGGCTGACCGCCATCGGCAAGTACTTCATCGGCATCTTCCAGAAAGGCGGCGAAGTGTTCGCCGGCTTCGTCACCGGTATCATCCCGACGCTGGTGGTGCTGATGACCGCCTTCTATGCCGTCACCGAACTGGTCGGCGAAGAGCGCGTGCATGGCCTGGCGCGCGGCGCCGGCAGGATTGCCTTGACCCGCTATACGCTGCTGCCGCTGCTGGCGGTGTTCTTCCTCACCAATCCGATGGCTTATACGTTCGGATCGTTCCTGGAAGAAAAGCACAAGCCCGCCTTCTATGACGCGGCTGTGTCCTATGTGCATCCACCGCTTGGCCTGTTCCCGCACATCAATCCCGGCGAATATTTCGTCTGGGGCGGCATCCTCGTGGCTCTGCTCGAGCTCGAGAAGAAGGGCGTTGTCGTCGCCGGGTACCACGTCAAGGTGGCGATCTGGTACGCCATTGTCGGCCTCGTCGTCATCCTGCTCAAGGGCATGCTGACCGAGCGCATCACCATGATCATGGCACGCCGCCAGGGCGTCGAGCTGTAAGGGCGGGAGGACATCATGGCCAAGACATTCAAAGCCGTAAAGATCTCCCGGGGCAACACAGGTTGGGGCGGCCCGCTCGTCATCGAGCCGACCGCGCAGCGCGACAAGGTCGTCTCCGTCACCGGCGGCGGCATCCATCCCGTGGCCCAGCTCATCGCGGACATGACCGGCGCCACGGCCGTCGACGGCTTCAAGGCGCCGCCGGTCGAAGGCGAGATGGCGGTGGTCGTCGTCGATTGCGGCGGCACCGCACGCTGCGGCGTCTATCCGCGCAAGCGCATCCCGACCGTCAATCTGACGCCGGTCGGCCAGGCTGGGCCGCTCGCCCAGTTCATCACCGAGGACATCTACGTTTCGGGCGTGAAGCCGGCCAACGTCGCAATGGCGGACGGATCCGAGACGGTCACCACAGCGGGGGGAGCAGCATCGATGAGTTCAAGCAATAACAACGCAGCCGCTGCACCGCAGCCGCTGCCGAGCGAAGGCGGGCTGATCGGCCTGATCAGCTCGATCGGCCGCGTCATGGGCCGGGTGGTAGGCATCTTCTTCAATTCCGGCCGACGCACGATCGACCAGGTGGTACGCAACGTGCTGCCGTTCATGGCCTTCGTGACCATGCTCATCGGCCTGATCCTGTACACCGGCATCGGTGACGTGCTCGCCCAGCCGATGGGACCGCTGGCCAACAACATCGTCGGCCTGTTGATCATCTCGGCCATTTGCGGCCTGCCGTTCCTGTCGCCCATCCTGGGGCCAGGCGCCGTCATCGCGCAGGTCATCGGCGTCGCCATCATCGGCCCGCAGATCGCCAACGGCACGATTTCGCCGGCAATGGCCCTGCCGGCGTTGTTTGCCTACAATACCCAGGTGGGCTGCGACTTCGTGCCCGTCGGCCTGGCGCTCGGTGAGGCCAAGCCGAAGACCATCGAAATCGGTGTGCCGGCGGTGCTCATCAGCCGCCAGATCATGGGGCCTGTATCCGTGCTGATCGCATGGGTCGTCAGCCTGATCGTGTTTTAAGGAAAGTGTGAAATGAGGTTCGCCATATGACGGTTCTGTTGAGAACACGGGTCACTTCCATCGGGCCCGAAGTGGCGGATCTTGCCGAAGGGGGCGTGGTCATCCTGTTCGCGGATGGCTCGCCGCCGGAGCTTGCCGAGGTTTCGGTGCTCCACAAGACGGAGCTTGGACCCAGCGACGGCGCGCCTCAAAAGGGCGCGTCGATCACCCTTGGTCCGGTTTCCGCTGTCATAACCGCCGTCGGCTCCAGCGCATGGAGCAAGGTGCTCGAGATGGGCCACGTCGTCATCTCGTTCAACGGTGCCACCGAGGCCGAGAGGCCGGGCGAGATTTGCGCATCGCAGGTCGATACGAAAGCGCTCGTGGCCGCCCTGAAGGCAGACGCGATCATCACCATCGCCGCCTGACAACATTCGCGCCGCAGCCGATCTGGCCATGGTGCTAGGAAAAGCAGAGTATTTGCCATGGAACGCTCGACCATCGTCAGAGTGCATGAAGGTTTGCACGCCCGTCCCGCCACGCGGTTCGTCAAGCTCGCCAAGGGCTTCGAATCCGATGTCGAGCTGGTCAAGGACGGCAAGGCGGTCAGCGCCAAGAGCTCGGTCAAACTGATGCTGCTGGCGGTCAAGGAGAACCAGGAAGTCACCGTGCGGGCCAATGGCGCCGACGCGATCGAGGCGATCGAGGCGCTGATCGGCTATCTCGAAAACCCCAAGGCTGGTCTCGACGACGAAATCGAGCCGCAGAGCCCGGCGAATGATGCCGGCCAGGCGGCACCCGCACCAGCGACTGAATCTGCATCCGGCCGAGCGAACGGCTTGCGCGGTGTCGCCGCGAGCGAGGGCGTCGCGATCGGGCCGGCTTTCGCGCATTTCCCGCCCGACATCGCCGGACAGGGCCGCCTATTGCAGGCCGAAGAGATCGCCGGCGAGATCGACAGGTTTCGCGCCGCCGTCGCCGCCGTCCAGGCGCGCATGGACCGGGCGCTGGCGCAGGACAGCCTGTCGGCCGGAGACAGGGGGATCGTCGCGGCGCTTCGCGATATCGCCGCCGACGACAGCCTGACCGGCGAGGCCGAGAAGGCGATCAAGGGCGGCAATGACGCGGTTTCGGCCGTCATCACCGCCTCCTCCACCATCGCTGCCGAGTTCAGCGCCGTCGACGATCACTACCTGAATGCGCGGGCGGATGACGTTCATGCCGTCGGGCGGCAGATCTGCCTGGTGTTGCTGGGCCAAGACGACGTCAGCCTCGAAAACATCCCCGAAGGCGCGATTCTGATCGCCGACGACATTGGTGCCTGGGATCTGGCGCGCGCGCCGCTGAAACGCATCGGTGGCGTTATTTGCGGCCACGGCGGTGCCACCTCTCACATCGCCGTCATCGCCCGCTCGCACGGCATCCCGGCGGTGCTGGGCCTTGGCGACCGGGTCAATGCCTTGCGCACAGCGCGCGACGTGGCGCTCGACGGCAACACCGGCCATGTGATCTTCGACCCGGATGCAGCGACGCGCGCCGATTATGCTAGCCGTGTCGAAGCGGCGGCGAAGGAGCGTGCCGGCCTGACCGCCTTCAAGACAGTGACGCCGAAGCGCGCCGACGGCAAGGTGATCGAGGTCGCGGCCAATATCGGCTCGCTGGAGGAAATCGAGGCGGCGCAGGAGGCCGGTGCCATGGGCGTCGGCCTGTTCCGCACCGAGCTCCTGTTCATGCGCCACATGCATCTTCCCTCGGAAGACATGCAGGCCGAGACCTATGCGGCGCTGGCCAAGGCCTTCGCGCCCTATCCGGTCATCGTGCGCACGCTCGATATCGGCGGCGACAAGCCGATCGCCGGCATCGAGTTCCCCGACGAGGAGAACCCCTTCCTCGGCTGGCGCGGCATCCGCATGTGCCTCGACCGGCCCGATATCTTCAAGCGCCAGCTCAGGGCGCTGCTGAGGGCCGCCGTGCACGGCAACATCAAGGTGATGCTGCCGATGGTGTCCGATATCGGCGAGGTCAGGCAGACACGCATTCTGGTCGATGAATGCGCCGCTGAACTGAAGGCCGAAGGCATACCGCACGCGACGTTCGATCTCGGCGTGATGATCGAGACCCCGGCCGCCGTGCTGATCGCCCCGGCGCTGGCAAAAGAGGTGGCCTTCTTCTCGATCGGCACCAACGATCTCACGCAGTACATCATGGCCGCCGACCGGCTCAACCCGACCGTGGCGAAGCTCAACGACGTCACCAATCCGGCGGTCATGATGGCGATCGAGCTGACGGCAAAAGCCGGCGTTGCCGCCGGCATCATGGTGGGCATGTGCGGCGAGGCGGCGGGCCGGCCGGATCTGATCCCGGCCTTCATCGAGATGGGGCTGACCGAGCTTTCGATGAGCCCGGCCTCGATCCAGCGCGCCAAGAAGACGATCACGGCCATGGCAGCCGGGGACTAGATCCCGGCCACAGCTGCTAGAGCTTACGGCAAATGCGCGAGCAAGGTGGCAAAGACTGGTGTCAGTTCCTCAACCGGGCTCGCCTTGGCGCAGGCCTGCACAATGCGGTCGTGACGGATATCGGCGGCCAGGATCGCGATCTCCAGCATGTCAGGCTCCGGTGCGCCGTCGCGGCCGGTTGTCGCCAGGCCGCAGGCCAGAACCACTGGCGCAAGGCAGCTTATGTCGAGCGCCCGTTCCCCGGCCGTTTCCGGCGCGGCTTCGCCAAAGCGGACCGGACGCTGGTTGAGCAACTCGACCAGCAGCGCCGCGCAGGTGGCCGCGATTGCTTGCAGTCCGGTACCCGGTGCGGTCAACGCGGCCAGCAGATCGCCATGGCGCTTGCGCATCGTGGTATGCGCGGCGGCAAAATCGGCTTCGTGAATGCGGGCATTGTCGATCTTCAGCCAGGCAAGCACCGCCTTGGTCAGATAGTACATGTCGCGCCGGAACAGGCGCTCGGCGCTCAACTGCCGTTCTTCGTTTCCGGCCGGGAAATAGGTGGCGAGGCCTTTCACGGTCGTGCCGTCCACCTTGATCGGGCGCTCATGCGGGACAAAGGATTCGGCGATCGACAGTGCCTCGTCGAAGGCGCTGGCGGCATGGCTGAGCAGGCCTTCGATGCCCTTGCCCGGAAACGGCGGCAGGTGGCTGGTCGCTTCACGCACGACGCTGGCCTCACCGCTGCCGTCATGCCGGCTCTGGCGGATGATGTCGCGGACTTCGCGCAACCGGTCCTTCAGGTTGACGCGGACGTCTTCGGAGATTTGTCGGAGCATCGCGGATCGCCTCGAAAGTGCCGTGGAGAGCGGCCAGCAAGGCGCCGGCCACCAACTCTACATTGTTCCTATCGATTGGTAGATCAATAGGCGATACTAGGCCAGCATGCAGAATCGGCGACAGCGCGCTTGTCCGTCGCCGCGGGGGAGGGATGATTTGGCCAGGCGACGACAAACCGACGAGGGGCGGGCAGGAGCCGAAGGGACCGAGCAGGTCGCTAGTGAAAGCCGGACGGACCGCCTCAGGATTCGCGCCGCCTGGATGTATTTCGTCGAGCAGATGACGCAAAACGAGATCGCCGACGTGCTCGGCGTCGGCCGCGTCACAATCGTGCGCATGCTGGCCGAGGCGAGGGCGCGCAACGAGGTGAAGATCACCATCGAGAGCGAACTGTCGGAGATCGTGCGGCTGGAGCGCGCGCTGGAGCGGACGTTCGGCCTGCAGCAGGCGCTGGTGGCGCCGCTTTCTGCCCCCAATGCCGATCCGATACCGGCAATCAGCGCCAAGACCGGCAGTTTTCTGTCCGACACGATGAAATCCGGTATGCGCGTCGGCGTCGGCTGGGGCCAGACGCTGTTTTCGAGCCTGCCCTTCATCAGCGCCAAATCGCTCACCGACTTCAAGGTCATCTCGCTGCTTGGCGGTGTCGGCGTCGTGCGGCGCTACAACCCGGCCGAGTTCGCCTGGCGCTTCGCCCAAATCTTCCAGGGCGACGGTTATCTGATCCCGACGCCGGCCGTCGTCGACAGCGTCGAGACCAAGATCGCGTTGGTCGAGCGCTGCGGCCTGCAGGAGGTTTTTGAAATGGCCAACGTGCTCGATGCCGTTCTGCTGAGCGTCGGCGGCATCGCCTCGGCCACCACCTTCTCTCGCGGCGGCTTTCTTAGGGAAGCGGACCGGGAGGCCCTGCTTGCGCGTGGCGCCGTCGGCGACCTTCTGTTCCATTTCTTCGACCGCAATGGCGATCTGGTTGACCATCCCGTCAACAGCCACGTGATGTCGGTGGATGTCGACCGTCTGCGCGCGGCGCCGATCCGCATCCTGACCTCCGGCGGCGAGGAGAAGACCGAGGCGCTGCTCGGCGCGATGAACCTGATCGCGCCGACGATCCTCATCACCGACGAGGAAAGCGCCAAGCGCATGCTCGAGGCGGTCAGCGCAAGCTGAAGGATTCCGTGGTGTAATCGGGCCAGGCCTGCTGCTCGTCGAAAATGGCGGCAAGATCCGGCGTGTCCGCCAATATTCCGCCGAGCACCAGCGCCGTGGCGACGCCGGCGCCATTGCCGCCAGATATATCGTGCTCGACGCTGTCGCCGACGCAGACCACGCTGGCGCGGTCCGGCTCGCCGGCCAGCGCCAGCGCCGCGTCGAAAATCGCCGGATAGGGTTTGCCGATGCGGGTGACGCTGCCCCCCAGGCTTTCGTAGAGATCGGCGATCTCGCCGGCGCCAAAGCGAGGTCCAACCGCCGTCAGCATGATCCTGTCGGGATTGGTGCAGAAGCACGGCACCTTGCGCGCTGCCGCGGGGGCCAACAGCCGGCGGTAGTGGTCGAGGTTATGGCGGTCGCCTTCGCTGGCTGAGATCAGCACCAGTTCGGCGTCTTCACCGGCCTCCGTCAGCACGAAGGGCAGGCCTTCGATCGCCGTGCGGTCGTTGTCGCGGCTGATCAGCAGGCATTTTGTCCCTGGGCGCAGCTTTCCCGATGCGGCCATGTCGTTAAAGGACCGCCACGCCACCTCGCCGGAGGACACAAAATGATCCCAGCTGCCGGCGGCGAAGCCGAGCTTGAGCAGGCGATCCTCGTTGGGGCTGGCGCGCTTGCCGGAATTGGAGATCAGCACCACCGTCTTGCCGGCGCGCTTCAGCGCCGACAATGCCTCCACCGCGCCGGGATAAGGAGCCTGGCCGTCATGCAGCACGCCGAACTGGTCGAGCAGGAAGACCTGGTAGCGCTCAGCCAGCGGTCCGATGCCGTCGAGGCGTTCGATGGTTTTCGCGCTCACAGCAGTCCCGCCTTGCTTGCACCCTTCAGCGCCAGCCGCGCCGTGCCGGCTGCCGCCTCGTCGGAAAGTGCCGGCAGGAAATCGACGCCGAGCTTGCGACGCCGGATCGCTGTCCATGCCGGATTTGCCGCGCCGCCACCGACGCTCCTGACCGATGTCAGCGCAGGCGCGCCGAGTTCGGCAAGCCTGCGGTAGCCGAGTGTCTCGATCGCCGCCATGCCTTCGAACATCCCCTTGAGATAGTCGGCGTCGTCAGCCGGCCTTGGTATAAGGCGTGGCGGCAGGGCCGGATCGGCGATGGGGAACCGCTCGCCGGCCGCACCAAGCGGATAGTAGTCGAAGCCGGTCTCGGTCGTGGGGTCGATCTTGGCGCTGAGTTCGATGATCCGCGCCAGCGGAAAATGCTGAGCCAGCACCTTGCCGCCGGAATTCGACGCGCCGCCGGCCAGCCAGGCGTCGCCGAGGCGATGGCTGTAGATGCCGAAGCGCGGCGCCGAGAGCGGCCGGTCGGAGAGGATCTTGATGGTCAGCGACGACCCCAGCGCCGTGACGCCGTCGCCGGCGGCCGTGGCGCCCGTCGCCAGGAACGAGGCGCAGCCATCGGTGGTGCCGGCGACCACGACCACATCGGGCGGCAGGCCCAACATCTCTGCAGCGGCCGCGGTGAGCGTGCCGGTGACATCGCCCGGCTCGACGACATCAGGCAACAAGTCCATGCGCATGCCGGTGGCCGCGATCCAGTCCGGCCAGCGGCGCGCCTCGACGTCGTAGCCTGTCTTCAGCGCATTGTTCTCGTCGCTGATGTCGAAGCGGCCGGAGAAGTTTCCCGCGATCCAGTCGGCCTGGTGCAACACCGCCGCGATACCGGGCAGATGCTGGAACTGCAAGGCCTTGGCGAGGCCTGAGGTTGCGCCATGGGCGGCACTCGCCTCCGGCGCCTCACGGGCGATGGCGGCCAGGATATCGGCGTCGGCGACCTTGTCGTTGTACATCAACGGCTCGGCCAGGGGCCGCCCGGCGGCGTCGACCGGCAGCAGCGTGCCCGACGTGCCGTCAACGGCGATGGCGCGGACCGCGGCGCGGACCGCGGCGCGGTCGATGCTCGAAAGCAGGCCCGTCAGAGCCGCCTGGACCGCTTGCCACCAGGCCGAGGGGTCGCGGGGGTTCTGGCCGAATCTATCGAGGCGGACAGCAGACTGGCCGGCAATCGAAAAATCCGGGCGCATGGCGACAGCGCGCGCGCCTGACGTGCCGATGTCGATGCCGATGACAAGGGGCGTCATGTCTTCAGTCCTCTGTTAGCCGCTGGCGGCATTGAGCTTCTGGCGATACTGCTCGGCGTCCCAATTGACCAGTTCGTCGTTCTCGGCGGCGGTGAGATAATTCAACCGCGCCGCGACATCGACGCGTGCCGTCACATCGGCGAGGCAGCGCTGCATGGCGTCGGCCCCGGCACTGGAGTCGCCGCGCATCAGCACGCCGGCGCCCGGAAACAGGATCGCCACAGGCGGTGCGCCGAGCCGTACGGCGACACCAGACGCACTCTCGCCCGGTCTCGCCACGACCGAGCCCTGGCCGAGGAAGATGACATGGTCCGGATAGAGGCTGCCGGCCTCAGCCATGCGGCGGCTTTCCGCATCGAGTGCGACCGCATGGGCTTCGGCATCCGCCGGCAATCGGTAGACGCTGTCGGCGGCAAGCGCCGTCAAAGCCGCAATGTCGGGCGCGGCGGTCGCGCGCGCCGGCCGTGCCAGCAGCGAGCGGACGCGGTGGAGCAGAACGTCCGCCTCGGCGACGGTTTCGGCGGCGATAACCAGCCCGTGATTGCCGAGGATCAGTACGTCGACACCAGGCCGCAGTTTTTCGGCAATGCCGCGGGCAAGCGGCAGGCCAGGCCGGAAATAGGGCACATAGGCCCATTCGATGCCGCCGAGCCGCCTGGCGACCTCGGCCTCGCCATCTGCCTGCACGGCAAGCGAAATCGTGTCGACGCAATGCACATGCAGCACCACGCGTTGCGGCATCAACGCGTGTACGGTGGTCTCGATCGACGGGCGCAGGCCGCGCGGATTGAGTTCATCGATGGCAAAGGCCTGCGGCTTGTCGGCGGCCGGATCGCGCTGTTCGACGGCCTCGAGCAGCGGCGCCATTGCCACCGGTACCATGATGTCGTCGCTGAGCGCATCCTTCAGCCAGGTACCGGAGGCCTTGATCCACAGCGTGTCGCCGGCCTTGAGCGAGGTGTTGCCACCCGCCGCCTGCGTCATATGCGGGTTGAGCCCGATGCTGGCCGAAAGCGCCCGCAAGGCCGCCAGTTCCTGCGCATCAGCTTGGGTTGCCATGGCGCCTTTCCTTACACGCTTGCGCGAAATCCCGTCGCCCGGGCCGCCGTTGGCGCTGATATCGCAGATATGAGTGATCTGCGTCAACAGTGATCTACTATCGTCAAAACTGGCTTGCAATCTGACTAATGTTGAGTAAGTTGCGCCAATTGCCATGGAAAAATGGCATTGGGGAGGAAAGAGTTGAGCGACCTCGGCCGCCAGCGTCAGATCGTCGAACTGCTGCGGGACCGCCCGTTCGCCTCGGTGCGCGAGCTGCAGGAGCGGCTTGGCGTTTCGGCGGCGACGGTGCGGCGCGATATCGACAGGATCGACGAGGCCGGTGAGGCACGGAAGGTCTATGGCGGCATCTCGGCGCTCGACGGTGCTTCGCAGGGCGTCGCCTATGCCCGGCCCTATGATGAGAACCGCGACCTCGCGGTCGAGGCCAAGCGGCAGATTGCTGCTCTCGCCGCGACCATGGTGCGCGACGGTGACGCGGTCATCGTCCATGGCGGCTCGACCTGCTTCCATCTCGGCGTCAAGCTCGCCGACCGCAACATCCGCCTCTACACCAATTCGATGCCGCTCGCGGCCTATCTCAGCGACCATGGCCATTGCAGTCTGACGGTTGCCGGCGGCGACCTGCATCGCGAGCCAGGCATCATCCATTCGCCGACCCAGGCGACGCCCTTCTACGCCTCGAAGTTCTTTCTCGGCGCACAAGGCCTCAATCAGGAAGGGCTGCTGGAATCGCATCCGCTGCTGGTGCGCTCCATCGTCGATCTCAGCCTCTGCGCCGACCAGATCGTGGTGCTGGCCGACAGCCGCAAGCTGTCGATCCACGCGCGCAATGTCGCCTTGCCGCTGTCGCGCATCGGCACGCTGATCACCGACGACGGTCTTTCGGATGCCGATGCGCGCATGCTGGAGGATGCCGGCGTCATGGTGCGGATCGCGTCCACCTCGGGAGCCGTCCTGTGAAAGTGGCGGTGCTCGATTTCGGCAAGACCAATTCGAAGTTGTTCGTCTTCGGCCAGGACGGGCGCATCCTCGACGAGCGCCGGACCCAGCCGAAATGGACGCGCCAGGACGGGTTCAGCGTGCTCGACGAGGCTGAACTCCATGATTGGGCGCTCGGTGCCGTTACGGACGCGGTCGAAAATCATGGCGCGGAAGGGGTGATGGTGTCGGGCCATGGCTGCACCTTCGCCCTAGTCGATGACGCGGCGCTGACGCATCCGATCCTCGACTACGAGCAGGAGCCGCCGGCCGAAATCACTGCCCGGATCGATCGCCGCATTCCGGATTTTGCCGAGACCTTCTCGCCCCGCCTGCCGCTCGGCTTCAATTATGGCCGACACATGCTGTGGCTGCAGGAGGTCGATCCCGACGCGTTCGCGGCGGCGACATCGATCCTGGGCTATCCCCAGTACTGGAGCTGGCGCCTCGGCGGCCGACCGGTTTCGGAAGTTTCCTATCTCGGCTGCCATTCGCATTTGTGGGCACCGCGCAAGCGCGACTTTTCCTCTTTGGTCGACGCCGAGGGGTGGCGCGGCCAGATGCCGGCCTTCGCGCGCGCTGGCGCGCTCATCGGCGAGCGACATCTCGGTGGCTCGGCACGGCCGGTTGCCATCCACAACGGCGTCCACGACTCGAATGCGGCGCTTTATGCCTATCGCCGCCAGGAGCTTGGCCCGCTGACCGTGGTGTCGACCGGCACCTGGGTCATCGTGCTCAATCCCGACTGTCCGCTGGAAGTGCTCGACCGTGACCGCGACATGCTGGTCAATGTCGATGTCGACGGCGGCCCGGTGCCGACCATCCGCTTCATGGGCGGCCGCGAATTCGCCACCATCAGTGACGGCTGGCAAGGCACGATCCCGCATGGCTCGATCCAGCAAGCGATCGACGCCGGCATCATGGCGCTGCCGAGTTTCGCGCCGGGCGGGCCGATTCCGGATCGTCCCGGCCGGCTGGTCGGGCGCACGCCCGATGCCGGAGAACGCGCGGCCGTGGCGCTGCTTTATGTGGCGCTGATGGTCGATCTCTGCCTCGACCTGATCCATTCGCAAAACACCGTCATCGTCGATGGCGGGCTGAACACTGGCGGCCTGCTTGCAGGGCTCGTGGCGCAGCTGCGTCCCGGCCAGGCCTTCCTGCAAGGCGCCACGCTGGAAGGCAGTGCCACGGGCGCGGCCGCGCTCGCCTTCGAGAGCGTCGGCCGCGACTTCGCCGCCGAGGTGCCCGAGCCGGTGCATGCGGCATGCTTTGCCGGCCTTGTCGGCTATCGCGACGCCTGGCGCGATCTCGTTGCCGGGCAGGGCGCCGCCGTCAAGACGGCGGGAGGCGCGCGATGATCGCGACGGCCAAGACCGAGACGGCACGCCAGCCGGTGCTGGAGATGCGCCACATCTCCAAGACCTTCGGCGCCATCCGCGCCTTGCACGATGTTTCGCTCACCGTCCATGCCGGCGAGCTGCACGCGCTGATGGGCGAAAACGGCGCCGGCAAGTCGACGCTGATGAAGGTGCTGTCGGGCGCCTATCGGCCGGATGCCGGCGGCGAGATCCTGATCGATGGCGTGCCCGCCGCGACCGGCGATCCGATCAAGGCGCGCGCTGCCGGCATCGCGGTGATCTATCAGGAGCTGTCGCTGGCGCCGAACCTGACGGTGGCGCAGAACATCTTCCTCGGCAACGAACCGCGGCGCTTCGGCATTGTCGACCGCGACCAGTGCAGCCGGCGCGCGAGCGAGATCATAGCGCGGCTCGGCGTCTCCTTCTCGGCGCGTGCGCTGGTTTCCAGTCTGTCGCTCGGTGAGCGACAGCTGGTCGAGATCGCGCGTGGGCTGTCGACCAATGCGCGCGTCATCGTCATGGACGAGCCGACAACATCGCTGACCTCGCGCGAGACCGACCGGCTGTTCGAGGTGATCGCGACGCTGAAAGCGCAAGGCATCGCCATCATCTACATCAGCCATCGCATGGAAGAGGTCTACCAGCTCGCCGACCGCGTCAGCGTGCTGCGCGACAGCGGCTATGTCGGCACGCTGGAGCGTGCCGACCTCAATGCTTCGCGCCTGGTGTCGATGATGGTCGGCCGCGATCTCTCCGCCTTCTACAAGAAGGATCATCGTCCGCCGGACGAGAAACGCGCCATCGCACTCTCGGTGCGCGGCATGTCCGACGGGCGATTGCTGAAAAACTGTTCGTTCGACCTGCACAAGGGCGAGGTGCTGGCTCTGGCGGGTCTCGTCGGCTCCGGCCGCACCGAGCTCGCCCGGCTGATCTTCGGTGCCGACAGGCGCATATCGGGTACGTTGGAACTCGACGGCAAGCCTGTAACCATCGGCTCGCCGCGCGAGGCGCTCGACGCCGGCATCGCCTACCTCACCGAGGACCGCAAGGAGCTCGGCCTGTTCCTCGATATGTCGATTTCCGACAATATCAGCATAGGCGTGCTGGCCAGGGACGCGCGGGCCGGCGGGTTCCGCGACTTCACAGCCGCCGAAAGGCGCGCGGCGAAGGCCATTGCGGACCTGTCGATCCGCACCCGCTCGGCGCAGGCCAATGCCGGCTCGCTGTCGGGCGGCAACCAGCAGAAGGTGCTGCTCGCCCGGCTGCTGGAGACCGAGCCGAAGGTCGTCATCCTCGACGAGCCGACGCGCGGCGTCGATGTCGGCGCCAAGTCGGAAATCTATCGGCTGATCGACAATCTCGCCAACAGCGGCATCGCCATCCTGATGATTTCCAGCGAATTGCCCGAGGTGATCGGCGTCGCCGACCGCGTGCTGGTGATGCGCGACGGCGCCATAGCGGGCGAGGTGACGGCATCCGAAGGCGAGTCGCTGCGTCAGGAAGCGATCATGGAACTTGCGACGGGAGCGGCCCAGGGATGACCGACAGAACGACGACGAGCGTGGATCAGGCGACGGTCAGGAGCCGGCGGCTGCGGACCGCCTTTGCCGCGCTCGGCATGCTGCCGGTGCTGGTGCTGCTGGCTGCCGGGTTCCAGTTCATCAATCCCCGCTTCCTGACCGAGACCAATTTGTTGATCGTCACCCAGCAATCGTCGATCAACATCGTGCTCGCCGCCGGCATGACCTTCGTCATCCTGACCGGCGGCATCGACCTGTCGGTCGGTTCCATTCTGGCCGCTTCGGCGATGGTGGCCGTGATGGTGTCGCTGGTGCCGGACTGGGGCCTGCTCGGCGTGCCGGCGGCCATCCTGGCCGGCCTCGGCTTCGGGCTCATCAATGGGCTGCTCATCGCCTATATCAGGCTACCGCCCTTCATCGTCACGCTGGGGTCGCTGACGGCCGTGCGCGGCATTGCCCGCCTGCTCGGGCAGGACACGACCGTATTCAACTCGGACCTGCCGTTCGACTTCATCGGCAATGGTTCGCTGTTCGGCATCCCCTGGCTCGTCGTCATCGCGCTCACCGTGGTGGTACTGTCCTGGCTGGTGCTCAAGCGCAGCGTGCTCGGCACCTGGATCTACGCCGTCGGCGGCAATGCCGAGGCGGCGCGGCTGACCGGCATCAAGGTGCCGCTGGTGCTGCTCTTCGTCTATGGCGTTTCCGGCCTGCTGGCCGGGCTCGGCGGCGCCATGTCGGCGGCAAGGCTCTATGCCGCCAACGGCCTGCAGCTCGGCCAGTCCTACGAGCTCGACGCCATCGCCGCGGTCATCCTCGGCGGCACCAGCTTCGTCGGCGGCGTCGGCTCGATCTGGGGCACGCTGATCGGCGGCCTGATCATCGCGGTGCTGTCTAACGGGCTCATCTTGGCCGGTGTCTCGGACATCTGGCAGTACATCATCAAGGGATTGGTCATCATCGTGGCGGTCGCCCTCGACCGCTACCGGCTCCAGGCTGGAGCAAGAACGTGAGTGACCTGGTCGCCGGCATCAACGACCGGCTTGTGTAACGCACCGTGAGAGGCGCGGTGCATCAGGAGGAAGTAAGCGTAATGAAGACCATCGCCAAACTGCTCTGCGGCGCCGCTTTCGCGGCCGTCGCCATCGCGCCGGCATCGGCCAAGGACCTCAACAAGGTCGGCATCTCGGTCGGCCTGCTCGGCAACCCCTTCTTCGTCGCCACCATCAAGGGCATCGAGGACGCGGCCAAGAAGATCAATCCAAAGGTCGAGGTGACGTCGGTATCGGCCGACTACGACCTCAACAAGCAGGTCTCGCAGGTCGATTCCTTCATTGCCGCCGGCGTCGACGTGATCATGCTCAACGCCGTCGATGCCAAGGCGATCGCGCCGGCGGTGAAGAAGGCACAGGCTGCCGGCATCATCGTTGCCGCCTTCGACGTTTCAGCGCCGGGCGCCGACGTCACCGTGATGACCAACAACGTCAAGGCCGGCGAGGAGGCCTGCCAGTACCTGGTCGACCATACTGGCGGCAAGGGCGATTACGTCATCCTCAACGGCCCGGCATCGTCGTCGATCCTGGAGCGGGTCAAGGGCTGCAAGAACGTGCTTGCGCAGCATCCGGACATCAAGATCCTGTCCGACGACCAGAACGCCGAAGGCTCGCGCGACGGCGGCCTGAAAGTGTTCCAGTCGCTGCTCACCCGTTTCGACAAGATCGACGCGGTGTTCGCCATCAACGATCCGACGGCGATCGGCGCCCAGCTCGCCGCCAAGCAGCTCAACCGCTCCGAGTTCGTCTTCACCGCGGTCGACGGCGCGCCCGATATCGAAAAGGAGCTCTCTTCCGGCAAGTCGATGATCAAGGCCTCGGCCTCGCAGGACCCTTACGTGATGGCCGGCCAGTCGCTGACGATGGCGGCCGACCTGTTGGCCGGCAAGAAGCCGGCGGAGCCGATCGTGCTGCTCGATCCCAAGCTGATCACCGCCGAGAACCTGAAGGACTACAAGGGCTGGACCGCAGCCCGCTGATCACTCCAACAAGCGCGGCCGGGTTGACCCGGCCGCGCCTTTCCTCATCGCCGCAAACCGGAGACGATCATGTCGCGCATCGGAATCCATTCTTTCGTCTGGTCGGCGAGCTCGGCGCAAAGCGCGCTCGAACGCACGCTGGCCAACACCAGGGAGGCGGGTTTCGATCTGATCGAATTCTCCTATCTCGACCCTGCCGATGTCGATATTGGCGGGCTCGCCAAACGCATTGCCGATCTAGGCCTCGGCGTGGCGATCAGCATCGGATTGCCTGCTGATGGCGACATTTCGAGCGCCGACAAGGGGATTGCGTCGCGTGGTGTCGAAATCCTCAACCAGACCATCGCGCTGACGCGCGACCTTGGCGGCCGCAAGGTCGCCGGCATTCTGTCGACCAGCCACGGCTTGCAGGTCGAAGCGCCGACGCGCGATCAACGGAATCGCAGCGCAGCAGCGCTGGCCAAGGTGGCCGAGACGGCGAAGGCGGCCGGCGTCACGCTCAATCTCGAGATCGTCAACCGCTTCGAAAGCAATTTGCTCAACACCGCCGCGCAAGGTCTCGCCTTCATCGAGGACACTGGCTCGGACAACATCTTCCTGCATCTCGACACGTTCCACATGAACATCGAGGAAGCCGATGTCGGGCTGGCCATCCGCCACGCCGCAGGCAAGATCGGCTATGTCCATATCGGCGAGAGCCATCGCGGTTTTCTCGGCACCGGCAATATCGACTTCGCAGGGATTTTCGATGCGCTGACCGCGATCGGCTATGCCGACGATCTCAGCTTCGAATCCTTTTCTTCGGAGATCGTCGACGAGAACCTGTCGAAGAAGACCGCGATCTGGCGCAATCTGTGGACCGACAATATGGCGCTCGCCAAGCACGCCCGCGCCTTCATCGGCCTTGGGCTGGAGACGGCGCGGCGCAAGGCGGAACTGGTCTCGGCTCGGCACAAGCCGTAGGGCGGTCACGGGCGGCAGGACTTCGCAAGCTGCGCTGCCAAGGTGCGTAAACGCCGCTGGTTATGATGGTGCATGCATTGCTCCCGTCCGATGCATCGGCTATCCGACCTCTGCGACACAGAAAGCTGAAGGAGCCCGGCATGACGAACAAGACGATCCTCAAATTCGGCCCCGTCGAACACGCGGAAGCCGGCGACCTGCCTGGCTGGATCGCGGTCGAGGGCCAGCCGACCATGCAAACCGCCGTCCAGCACACGACCGCGGACGGCAAGGTCATGTCGGGCACGTGGCGGGCGTCGCCCGGCACCTATCACGCGACCTACACCGACTATGAGTTCGTGCACATGATCGCCGGCCGCATCATCATTACCCCCGATGGCGGCACGCCGGTCGAAGTCGGCCCCGGCGACGCTTTCGTGGTGGAAGCCGATTTCAAGGGAACCTGGAAGATCATCGAGCCGGTGACGAAGCATTTCGTCGTCCGGGTCGCCTGACGCCCCGGCCTCGATCCCGCCAAGCAGGCAGGTCGGCAATACGCCGACCTGCAATACTTTTCTTCAATCCGGCTGCCTTCACCTGTGCTAATTCGACCTGAGTAATCTTGTTCAGGGAGCGAAGCAGTGAACGCTCGAAACGCAAAAGAGCACGCCCGGTATTTCACGGCGCCGACCACGGGCGTCGAATGCCTGACGGCCTCGTTCAGCCAACATCACTACGCCCCCCACGCACACGAGACCTATGTGATCGGGGCGCTGTCGAGCGGCAAGGCCAGCGTCTTCATTCGCGGCATCCAGCGTTTTGCCACCGCCGGCGACCTGACCCTCTACAATCCGCATGACGTTCATGACGGCATCCCCAGCATAGACGGTTACAGTTACCGCGTGAGTTATCCCGATGCCGATCTCATCGTCGACATCACATCGGAAATGGCGGGGAGCGGAATCCACGGCACGCCGTCCTTCCCCGAACCCGTCGTCAGGGATCTGCGAGGCTGTGCTCTCTTCTTCGAGGCGCATCGCGCCTGGGAAGACAATCAATGCCCGCTGGAAGCCGAAGAGCTGATGCTGCGCAGCTACCGCCACTGCCTGTCCAGGCACGCACGGGTCGCGCTGAAGCCGGCTGGTGCCGAAGGGGGACCAGTGGCGCGGGCAGCAGCGGTCATGAGCGAGCGGTTCGATGAAAAGCTGACCCTTGCCGAATTGGTGAGGGAAGCCAGGCTGCCGCGGCAGCGACTGATTGAAGCATTCCACCGGGACACCGGCTTCACGCCACATGCCTATCTGATCAACCGGCGCGTGGACGCCGCGAAGGCGATGTTGCGACGCGGCCGTGACCCGGCGGATGTCGCGGTCGCATCCGGCTTTGCCGACCAGGCCCACCTCATCCGCACCTTCAAGGCACGCATCGGCGTCACCCCAGGCGCCTATCAGGCTGCTTTCGCCATGTAGCGGTTTTTCGACGGGGCGCTCGCCCCTCGTTCTCCACCATTCAGCAACCCACCCAACCGGCGCCGCAACGCGCCGCAATGAAGGAGCATGTCCCAATGAAACGTATGCCGGAGCCATTCAGGATCAAGATGGTCGAGCCCATCCGCATGACCGAACGGCCGTACCGCGAGACCGCGCTTCGAGCAGCCGGTCTCAACCCGTTCCTGCTGCGAAGCGAGGATGTCTATATCGATCTCCTGACCGACAGCGGCACCGGCGCGATGAGCGATCGCCAATGGGCTGGCCTTATGCTTGGCGATGAAGCCTATGCCGGCAGCCGCAACTACTACCGGCTGGCCGAGACGATCGAATGGCTGTTCGGTTATCCCTATGCGATTCCGACCCATCAGGGGCGCGGTGCGGAACAGATACTGTTTCCGGAAATGGTCAAAAGGCGCGGCTCGGCCACGCCGGTCTTCCTGTCGAACTACCATTTCGACACGACGAAGGCGCATGTCGAGATCGCCGGCGCGAAAGCGATCAACGTCTTGACCAAATCCGCCCTCGACACGGCCAGGCATGATGACTGGAAGGGGAACTTCGACCTGGCGGAACTGCTTCATGCGATCGAAATCCACGGCCGCCAGAACGTCGCCGGCATCATCGCGACCATCACCTGCAACAGCGCCGGCGGCCAGCCAATGTCGATGGCCAACCTGCGCACCGTTTCCGGATATGCGCGGGAAATGGGCATCCCGATGATCATCGATGCCACGCGCTTTGCCGAAAATGCCTGGTTCATCAGGCAGCGGGAAACCGGCTATGCCGAGCGTTCGATCCGCGACATCGTGCGGGAGATGATGTGCTATGGCGACATGCTGACCCTGTCGGCGAAGAAGGACGGATTGGTGAACATCGGCGGCTTCTGCGCCTTCCGCCAGGACGAGGATCTGTTTCGCGCCGTGCAGACGCGGTGCGTCCCCATGGAGGGCTTCATCACCTATGGCGGCTTGGCTGGGCGTGACATGGAGGCGGTCGCGATCGGGCTCGAAGAGGCGGTCGAAAGCGACTATCTCGCCTATCGCATCGGCCAGGTCGCCTATCTCGGCGACAGGCTGCGAAACGCCGGCGTGCCGATCCAGTATCCGACCGGTGGCCATGCTGTGTTCGTCGATGCCGCCGCCGTCCTGCCGCATGTCCGGCCAGAGCAGTTTCCGGCACACGCGCTCGCCTGCGAACTCTATCTCGAGGCCGGCGTGCGCGCGGTGGAGATCGGCTCGCTGATGCTGGGGCGCGACCCGCAAACCGGCGAGCAGGAAGCGTCGCCTCTCGAATTGCTGCGCCTCACCATCCCGCGCCGCGTCTACACCAACGATCATATGGATTATATCGCCGACGCGCTGATCGCGGTTGCGGCGCGCGCGAAAAGCATCGGGGGGCTAGACTTCGAGTATGAACCTCCGGTCCTGCGGCATTTCACGGCGCGTTTCCGCTGGGCAGAACAGGCCCTGGCGGCACCGAACAAGGAACTGGTCGACGCATGAGCCCGCTGGTCAAACGCTATCTCGAAGAGCGGGCGGCGGTGTTCTCCGTGGTGACGCACAGGCCGCTGATCTCGTTCGAGGATGCCAAGGAGATCCTGCCGCACGACCCTCGAAACATGGTCAAGAGCCTGGTGTTTCGCTGTGCGGACGACAGCCTTGCGATCGTCGCCCTGCGGGCCGCGGAGCGCGCCGACTACAAGAAGATCGCGGGCGTGATCGGGGAGCGGCGCGCGGACCTGCGCATGGCCGAGGAGGACTGCGTCCGGGACAGGCTCGACATGGAGATCGGCGGCGTCGTTCCGCTGCCGATCAATGGGGCGCGCGTGTTCATCGACCGCAACGTCCTTGAACTGGAGGAGGTTGTCTGCGGCACGGGCCGCAACACGGCGACCCTGGTGATTTCCCTTTCCGAGCTGATGCGGATCGCCCAGGCCGTGGTGGCGGACCTGTCGAAGCCGGCGGCTGTCACAACCCAGCCCGGCCTTGCCGCGGGCTGAGGGCGGCAATGCGGCGGCCGGGCATCAAGCTCTCCAATGGGCAGGTGACGACCAGGATTGCCGCCATTGCCTTAATTGGGCTCGGCGTCTTCGGTGTGGTCCGCGCGGTGGTCAATTTACTCGGATATTGATCCGGCTGCAGACGGCAACATGTCAAGCCAGGCGCCAGGAGACGTCGAGCATCGCCGAGCTTTCCCGCGGCCATGACACTGGACCGATCAGGCGGGCCCAAACGCCACATTGACCTAGTCGAGCATCGGCAGTCTCCTTAGGATCGCCCCTGGCGCGAGGCCGAGCACCGTCCAGCGCGCGACCATACAGAATCTGCCAGATCTCAATTGTACGAGGACTGGGAACGGTGATCGGGAGCGGGCCTAGCGCGACTTCAAACCGGGCGGTCGGGCCGCGGCTTACGAGACCGGGTGCGCAGCATCAGCACAACCTTCCCAATCAGGCCGATCGCGAGCAACGCCCCGAAGTACCAGAGAAAATTGCTCGCCAAATGCCACGCCGCATACTCCGCAGTATTCTCCCCGACGCGGCGCGTCACAGCATCCACAGCCTCACTTTCATCCGCCCAGGCAAGGGTGGCCGCGTGAGTCAGGATGAAACAGGTGGTGGCGAGGAAGGCGGCTTTCATTGCATTTTCTCCTTCAGTCTTCGCGATACCCCGCCCGAGCTACTGGACGCTGATATTCCCCTTGCCGAGGCGCTTCTCGGCGGCGGCGGTCAGTCTATTTGCTAATTACCAGTATGGGTCGCAACGCATTTTTTCAGTTCCTGAATAGCAGAATAAGCGTCTGAGTCGGCCCAAGGATTGAAGATTAAAGCACTTGATCCTAAATCTGCAAAAAACGTCATCCCATTCGACGGAACAAAACCCCTAACGTAGCCCTCTGACTTTATCCGTTCCACAAAATCATCTCTTTGAGGCACTTCAACGTCGATCATTTGGTTTGATACTATACCCCCCGTGTATTCCTTTGGTTGGCCTTCTGGAGAATCAGTTTTCCCTATCCAGATTACTATCCTAGTAGGGCCTGTATCGATATTGGCACTACCATTACCGAGCGAAAATCCAGACCCGAGAAACGAGTTTGGATCGTGTGTGGGAGGGGCGAATATGCCCCCCGTAAACCAAATCGAAAATTGACCATCCGGGGCCGCTGAAATGCTGATCTGACTCGTCAACGGATTATCTGGCTTTGGACCTGTTAGCGTGCACTGTGAGAAGCGACCGTCAAATGCCACCACCTCACCGGTCCATTTGCCCATGGAGAACTGATCGATTGTTTCGGGCGCCGCTGGCGATGAAGCCAGCGTCATTAGCAACAACAGCAGTTTTGAACGCATAACACTTTAAGGAGGCAGGTTTGTCTACTGTTGTCAACGGTCCTCGTCCGTTTGAAAATGCGGAAGGCGTTGATCCTCTTAATGCCATCTAAAGTCGTTGATCACCGGTGAAAATGCACAGTTGGTGAAATAGCCAGAGCAAGTATGCGCGTTGCGCAACTCGTGAAAAACATCCAAAACCCGTTTGCGACGGTTGCATTGTCGAAGCCCGTAAACTAAGTCCCGTGCTCACTCGTCGCGGGTCCGATTGCCAGCGCGAAGCAGTTTTCTTACAGAACTCGGAAGCGCTCGCAGGACAGATACTACGCGGCGCATCGATGCTCCGTTAGAAACTACCTTTCCGACCGACATTGCCCATGTCCCGCTCCCGGGCGCTGGAGCCCCGCTCGAGTCATATGTCTGCGCATAGTGATACGTCACTCGGACTCGCTGGCTGCCGGCCCAGAATAACACGTCGGCGCCGATCACCTCGATCTTGTCAATTGGCTCCCTCAATTCATCGCAGGCGCATTCAATCGCATTATGCAGTATACGAGCGCGTTCATACTTCGGTGCCATCATTTTTTCGACCCTCTACTGCCGACCGCGCAGCCATCGGGTTTGTCGGTCTATCATGAAGCCAGCTCTTTCGGGCTTGCGTTTGATAGGGCCATTTCAATACATCATGTCGTCGGTCATCGGTAGTCCTTCCGGTCAAGGTTCGATATCCAAGAGGTGGGTTGTGAAGACGACCCTGGTAGAAGCCAGCGCTCAAACCTTCGTTCTTCAACTTGGCCAAAATCGCAGCTTCGGGCTGACTGGGTCAGCGAGGTAGGACACAAGCTGCGGGTTCTTAGGCATGTGGATCAGATCGGCGAGATCGGCAAGGCGTGGCGATTACTCGGTAATGATATGGAAGCCACCTTTTTCGTTCGGCGTCAGGGTCCAATAAGTTGTCATATCGACATCCTGAACCTGCCCGCCCCCGACTTCCTCAATGATTTGCTGAAGCGGTTTGGCGGCGACATGGAGCGAACCGGAGCAGCGGATTTTGTCGCCGCTCACGCTCTCGACATTGACATTGTTTATTGAAGCAATCTCGAAAATTTCAACGGTCGTCAGGTCTCGGGCGTTAGGGCTGACCGTTTTGCCCTTCAATACCTGCCATGCTTGTTTCATCGCGTAATCGGCAACGTCTTCTGAAGTGAACTTACAGGCCGCGAGCGGGTTTGTGACGGCAACAACCTTTGTCGTAGCGAACAGAGCGGCACAGAGCGTGACCGCAACAGCGATCCCTGTGGTGACAGTGGGTTCGCGTATAATGGAATTAGCCACTTTTCGCTCCCGTTGCTTTAGTGCCGATGACATAAAATTCATTGGACTTGAAAGGAAGGTACCACCAAGCCCTCAGTGCACGAAATGCCCGATGTGCGATGGAAATCCGCTCCCGCAATCTTCAACGGTTGTCATCTGAGAGGCCATAGCGGGCGCGCAGCGCCGCCGCTTGGTCGGCGCGATCGACAGCATCAAGCGCATCCGCAGCCGGGCGAGCGGAGTCCCGCGTCCACGGGTGATTTTCTCCGAGCGTTTTTTCATGGGCCCCAAGAGCAGCCTCGCAAAGCACAAGCGCTTCGGTCGACTCGCCGCTGGCCAGGAGCAGGCGCGCAAAATTATGACGCACGCGATTCATGTTGGGGTGCTCGGCACCAAGCGCCTTCTCCAAAATCGTCAGCGCGCGCACGTAAAGCGGCCGCGCGCCGGCGAGGTCGCCCTGGGCCTGAAGCAGGCGCGCGAGGTTGTTGAGGCTCGCCGCCATATCGGGATGTTCGGGGCCGAGCGCCTTTTCCGTGATCGCCAACGCGCGTTCATGTAGCGGACGCGCACCGTCGAAATCCCCCCGGGCCCGAAGCAGTTGCGCCAGGTTGTCGAGGCTCGTCGCCGTATCGGGATGTTCGGGGCCGAGCGCCTTTTCCTTGATCGCCAGCGCACGCTCGTAAAGCGGTTGCGCGCCGGCGAGGTCGCCCTGGGCCTGAAGCAGGGACCCGAGGTTGTTGAGGCCCGTCGCTGTATCGGGATGCGCAGCGCCGAGCGCCTTCTCCCTGATCGCCAACGCGCGCTCATGGAGCGGCCGGGCGCCGGCGAGGTCACCCTGGGCCTGAAGCAGGAGAGCAAGGTTGTTGAGGCTAGCCGCCGTGTCGGGATGGTCAGGACCAAGCGCCTTCTCCATAATCATTAGCGCGCGTTCTTGGAGCGGACGCGCACCGTCGAGATCCCCCTGGGTCTGGAGCAGGGAGGCGAGGTTGTTGAGGTCCGTCGCCGTATCGGGATGGTCGGAGCCGAGCGCCTTTTCCTCGATCGCCAGCGCACGCTCGTAAAGCGGCCGCGCGCCGGCGAGGTCGCCCTGGTTCTGAAGCAGGGAAGCGAGGTTGTTGAGGCTCGTCGCCGTATCGGGATGTTCGGGCCCGAGCGCCTTCTCCCTGATCGCCAGCGCCTTCTCAAAGAGCGGCCGCGCGCCGGCGAGATCGCCCTGGGCCTGAAGTAGACGCGCGAAGCTGCCGAGGCTCGTCGCCTTACCGGGATGTTCGGGGCCGAGCCCCTTCTCCCTGATCGCCAACGCGCGTTCATAAAGCGGCCGCGCGCCGGCGAGGTCGCCCTGGGCCTGAAGCAGGACAGCCAGGTTGTTGAGGCTCGACGCCGTATCGGGATGTTCGGGGCCGAGCGCCTTCTCCCTGATCGCCAGCGCGCGCTCATGGAGCGGCCGCGCGCCGGCGAGGTCGCCCTGGGCCTTAAGCAGGACTGCAAGGTTGTTGAGGCTCGTCGCTGTGTGGGGATGCTTAGGGCCGAGCGCTTTCTCCTTGATCGCCAGCGCCTTCTCAAAGAGCGGCCGCGCGCCAGCGAGGTCGCCCTGTTCGTGAAGCGCGTCAGCGAGGTGGTCGAGGCTCGTCGCCGTATCGGGATGCTCGGGGCCGAGCGAAGACTCGACGTCCTCCAAGGTCTCGCGCCATAGTTGGGCCACGCTGGAATATCGGCCTGCTTCGGATACGATGTCGGACGCAGTGTCTAGCCACGCCACATAGCCGTCAATGCCTTTAGCACGGCGGAGGAAGGCAGCCTCTGTCAGCGCCGCGACCGTTGCATCCGTGACGTCGCTGGGGACGTTCACCTTGATTCGCGCCGAGTAGTGCGCGAACAGTGCGTCAATCGATGTGCTTCGGCGCTCAGGATCAAGTGTTTCGCGAATGGTCTGGGCGACCACATTGTGGATCGTGAAGAAGCCGTCGTCGCCTCGGGTTACAAATGAGAGGTCGGCGATACGAGCGAAACTATCCAATGGCAGGCCGGTCCCAAAAGTTTCCACGACGTGTCTGAACGCCGCTCGGTCAAAGCGCCGCGCAACGGACAGTCGCTCGATGGTTGTCTGCAATGGCGAACCATATTCGCGCAGCACCCGCGCCACGATCTCTCGTCGGCGTCCCTCAAAGGTTGGTGCGGAGACTGCGAAGCGATCGGGTGTCAGCGCTTCCTTCTTCGCCACCAGCGTCCGCCAGTGCTCGACCAGAAGATCGAGCATCAGCGGATAGACTGGCGCGTCCGGCCTCGGTTCCTCCCGCGCGCCGTCGATGATGGCCCGCCGAATCTCCGCGGCCTCGATGGGGATCGCGCTCAGGAATTGCTCTGCGTCCCTGGTGGCCAACCCACCAAGCAGGTGCTGGGTGTCTTTCAGATCATCCCGCCAATCGGGATCATTCTCCCAAGGCAGGCGCTCGCGCGAGAAGAAGACCGCGAGAAGACCATTGGTGTCTCTGATCAGGGTACGGACGTGACTATCGAACAGGTTCTCAGTCCAGCGCGCGCCGGCCCCGGCTTCATCGAACACGCGCTCGTATTCGTCGACGAAGAGAACAAAACGGTCTTGCGGATTGGCTGCGAGATGATGATTCAGGCCTTGCGCCAGAATCCACGGCAGCAGCGCCGACAACTCGTAAGGCTTTTTCAGTTCGCCGCCCCGATAGAGTTCCTTCAGTTCGTGACGATGGCGTTGCAGATAGGCCTGTTTGCTCTTCTCGATGACCCAGCCGCCGACGCGTGGCAACAGTCCCAAGCCAGGGACATGATGGATCACCTCGGCGATCACCGCGCTGGCGACCGGGACGTCCGCCAGCCAATGCCTCAGTTCCAGCGCCACGTCCTCAAGCGACACGTCTCCGGCTGCTGTGACTCGTCTGAGCCAGGGCTTTGTGAGTTTTGGAAACGGCTGCTCGCCGCGCGTTTCCTCCCACATTAAGGCCAGGGCGAGATCGAAGGCAGCCAGGTTCACGCCCGCCTCGGCGAAGCCATTTCTGATCCACACCAGTAGAAGATCGGGATCGTCCTTCTGGCGACCATGAAGGTCGAGTTCAGCTCGCCGTAGAAAGGCGTAGCTCGGCTCGACCGCCGGATCGCTCCTGCGCCAAAGCTCCTGGCAGAGGGCAGTTTTGCCTTGGCCTCCGATGCCGTAAAATACCCGGACGATGGAGCGGTCGGCAGGAATGGTGAAGGCCGCTTTCTCAAAGACTTGCTGCGGCAGCTTGCGGTCGACGAAAATCCTGTTGGCGGCGGGGAACGCGTGGGGGCGAAGTGGCGGCATCCCGGCACCTGAGCTGGTCAGCGAACAGAGAAGGAAATACCACACGAGCGATGCTGCCGCCAGTCAGGGGCAGCGCTCGAATCTGGTCAGCCGGTCGCCGTGACGAGGCCGGCCATGCTGACTCGCTTCACCGGCAGCGCGGAGACCAAAGCTCGCCCGGTAGAGACGGTTCCGTTCCGTCGCATCGGTACAAGTTGCTGCTGCACCATGGTGGTAAGGGCGATGTCGTCCGCGTGCTGCCAGACACTACCGCAATTATCATCGATTACAATTGGAAACCGCCTCCTAAGAAAGAACGTCCTCCGCTGCCACGCTTCGCAGAGGTTGCGAAAAACACAAAGTTTGGTGGGTGGGCGGAGAGGATCGGCACTGCCTACGACAATGACGCCGACGACGATGATGACGATTTAGAGGACGCAGTATGGGCGTCTCCAAGATCCGTCGGCCGAGTGCGCCTAGATCTCGCCGAATTCCTCTTCGTTGCTTGCCGTTGGGCGTCTCTCATAATCGACGGGCGGCAAGAGCATAACTTCCGCTTCGGCGCGGCCATATTCTCGACCAATCTGGAATGCCACGTAGAGCGCGCCGATGCGGATGAGGAATCTAAGCATAATGGTTCTCCTGCACGGAGAAACCCACGCGGACGGCAGATTGTTCCATAGGCTGGAACCATGCACATCAAATGCTCGTTCATCTGACTGGTATGCAGGAGGAGAACGAAGAAGTGGCTGTCAAAAAACGAGCGACACCAGCCGCGTGGTGAAGGGCCAGGAGTTGGAAGTGCAACACCTGACCGAAACTACCGACTTGTCACCCAATCAGGCGCGCGCGCTGCTCCGTAAGCACGGCAACGATTGGGCGAAGATCAAGGACGAAGCCGAGAACTACAAGGCCGAAAGCTAACGCACCCAGACGGGGTATGTAGAGGTACGGCAAATCATGTGCGGCCAGCGGCCAAGGCTCCGCCCCAAGAAAAAGTTAGGCGACTTTGAGTTCGAAGGCGGACTTGATCGGCTTGGATACGTCCTCGACGGCTTTGGTCGTGACGGCTTGGAGTTCCTTGGCCTGCTCGACGGCCATTTCAACCTGCTTGCGGACGAAGGCGGTCTGCAGTTCAACGAATTCGGAAGGTGACTTAACGGCAATTAGGGCTTCAAAGTGCGAGAAGGCTGCGTCAGCATTGGCCCGCAGAACGGCAATTGTCTTAAGCGACAGATCAGTGGAAGCGGTCTTGGCGGTCTCGTAGGTCGACTCCAGAGCCTTCTGGGTCTCCTCGGCGCCGGTCTTCAGCTTGGTATAGGCTTCCTTTGACTGCTCGACGCCCTTTTCGGCAAACGCGTTCACATACTCCATGGCCTTAGAGGGGGTCCAAGGTGGGGCTTACGTTCTCGAGAAATTCAGCACTCTTTTCCGTGGTCTTGGACATTTTCCATCCTTTTCAGAGGCGGCGGCTTTGACAAAAAGCCGTCTCGTTCATTTAGGGCATTACCTTACGGAAACTTGTGTGCAATGCAACATCTTTGTTGCGCTGCACCAAAGATCAACACGCTCGCTCCGAAGCCGAATGCTCCTGCGCAGTTCATCGTAGCGAGATCCACCTAGGCGTCGTGTTCGCTCGCCTAGGTGGTTCGAGTCGGAAGACCGCTACATCGCGAGACCGCTATCGAAGAAGCGTTCTTCTGCTACCGGAGGCGTGTCAATCGGCATGGGGTCTCCGCGCCGATCGGCACGATAAGCCATTGCAATCTCAGTGGCGGGTGGGGTCACGCTATGGCGCCTGTTCACACTACGCGGTTAGTTTGACGCTTGCAGTCATGACCTGAGAGCTTTTCGGCCCGCCAAACAACATATGTTGACATAAAGATGTCTTTATGTAACTTAATACTGATCGTGTCGTATCGAGAGAATGAAGAGCGTCGCTTATGTCGTCGGTCGATGAACTCTTCGGGCCGGTAGCAGCCAAGCCGGACGGTTCTGCGATCCTTGCCGCCCTCCAGGCCGCGGCACGCGTGCGTATCCTGATACTTGACGGTGCGATGGGCACCCAGATCCAAGGTCTGGGCTTCCAGGAGGTTCATTTCCGTGGGGACCGGTTCGTCGGCTGCGCTTGCCATCAGCAGGGCAACAACGATCTGCTCATACTGACTCAGCCAAAGGCCATCGAGGACATTCACTACGCCTACGCCAAGGCTGGCGCGGACATCATCGAAACGAACACCTTCTCCTCCACGCGTATCGCGCAATCCGACTACGGCATGGAAGAGATGGTCTACGAGCTCAATCGCGACGGTGCGCGGCTGGTGCGCCGTGCGGCGATCCGCGCACAGCAGGAGGATGGTAAGCGCCGTTTCGTCGCCGGTGCTCTCGGCCCGACCAACCGGACCGCCTCGATCTCGCCGGATGTGAACAATCCCGGCTTTCGCGCTGTCACCTTCGATGGCCTGCGCCTTGCCTATGGCGAGCAGTTGCGTGGGCTGGTCGACGGGGGCGCCGACATCATCCTGATCGAGACGATCTTCGACACGCTCAATGCCAAGGCGGCGATCTTTGCTGCGGAGGAGATCTTCGCCGAAAAGGGCATCTGGCTCCCGGTGATGGTCTCCGCCACAATCACGGATCTTTCCGGCCGCACGCTGTCCGGCCAGACGCCAACCGCCTTCTGGCATTCGGTGCGCCATGCCAAGCCATTCACGATCGGGCTGAACTGCGCGCTCGGCGCCGCTGCGATGCGTCCGCATCTGGCCGAGCTTTCGGGCGTTGCCGACACCTTCATCTGCGCCTATCCGAATGCAGGCCTGCCGAACGCCTTCGGCCGGTATGACGAGAGCCCGGATTTCATGGCTGCGCAGGTCGAGGAATTTGCGCGCGAAGGCCTCGTCAATGTCGCCGGCGGCTGCTGCGGCTCAACACCGGAGCACATCCGCGCCATCGCCGATGCGGTGGGCAAGCATGGCCCGCGCGCACTGCCTGATCGCAAGCCGTTGATGCAGCTTTCCGGCTTGGAGCCGTTCACGCTGACCAAGGATATTCCCTTCGTGAATGTCGGCGAGCGCACCAATGTCACGGGCTCGGCGAAGTTCAGGAAGCTGATCACCGCCGGCGACTACGCCGCCGCCCTAGACGTTGCGCGCGACCAGGTGGCGAATGGCGCGCAGGTCATCGATGTCAACATGGACGAGGGCCTGATCGACTCGAAGAAGGCGATGGTCGAGTATCTGAACCTCATTGCCGCCGAGCCGGACATCGCCCGTGTGCCCGTCATGATCGACAGTTCCAAATGGGAGGTGATCGAGGCAGGGCTCAAATGTGTGCAGGGCAAGCCGATCGTCAATTCGATTTCCATGAAAGAAGGCGAGGAGGCTTTCCTGCACCACGCCAAACTCTGCCGCATGTATGGCGCGGCGGTTGTCGTGATGGCATTCGACGAGCAAGGCCAGGCGGACATCAAGGCACGCAAGGTCGAGATCTGCAGGCGTGCCCACAAGCTGCTTACGGAGCAGGCAGGCTTCGCGCCCGAGGACATCATCTTCGATCCGAATGTCTTTGCGGTGGCCACCGGCATCGATGAGCATGACAACTACGGCGTCGACTTCATCGAGGCGACCGGCGAGATCACCTCGACGCTGCAGCATGTGCATATTTCTGGCGGCGTATCCAACCTCTCCTTCTCGTTCCGCGGCAACGAGCCGGTGCGCGAGGCCATGCATGCGGTGTTTCTCTACCATGCCATCCAGCGCGGCATGGATCTGGGCATCGTCAATGCCGGCCAGCTCGCTGTCTACGACACGATCGAGTCGGAGCTGCGTGAGGCGTGCGAGGACGTCGTCCTCAACCGCAAACCGAAGGCCGGCGGCACAGCGACAGAGCGCATGCTGGGAGATCGCCGAGCGCTTCAAGGGAACGGCCGGCAAGGAAGCCAAGGAGCGCGACCTCGCCTGGCGGCACCGTCCGGTCGAGCAGCGCATTAGCCATGCGCTGGTCAATGGCATCACCGAGTTCATCGACGCCGACACCGACGAGGCGCGCTTGAAGGCGGAACGTCCGCTGCATGTCATTGAAGGCCCGTTGATGGCGGGCATGAATGTCGTGGGCGACCTGTTCGGCGCCGGAAAAATGTTCCTGCCGCAGGTGGTGAAATCCGCGCGCGTCATGAAACAGGCTGTGGCAGGCCTGCTGCCGTACATGGAGGCGGAGAAGCTGGCCAACGCCGCCAACGGCATCGACAATGGCGAGCGCAAGACCGCCGGCAAGATCCTGATGGCGACGGTCAAGGGCGATGTCCACGACATCGGCAAGAACATTGTCGGTGTCGTTCTCGCCTGCAACAACTACGAGATCATCGATCTCGGCGTTATGGTTCCGGCGACGAAGATCCTGCAGACGGCGAAAGACGAGAAGGTCGACATCATCGGACTGTCGGGCCTCATCACGCCCTCGCTTGACGAGATGGTGCATATGGCATCGGAAATGGAACGCGAAGGATTCGAAATCCCGCTGCTGATCGGCGGGGCGACCACCAGCCGCGTTCATACGGCGGTCAAGATCCACCCGAGCTACGCCAGAGGCCAGACCGTCCATGTCAACGACGCCAGCCGTGCGGTCGGCGTGGTGTCGGCCTTACTGTCGAAGGACGCGAAGGATGGTTATGTCGAGACCGTGCGCGCCGAGTACAAGAAGGTGGCGGAAGCGCATCACCGTTCGGAAGCCGACAAGCTGCGGCTGCCTTTGGCCAAGGCCCGCGCCAATGCCCACAAGATCGATTGGGTGGACTACAAGCCCCCGGCGCCGTCATTCCTGGGCGCGAAGGTCTTCGAGACCTGGGACTTGACGGAGCTTGCCCGATACATCGACTGGACGCCGTTCTTCCAGACCTGGGAACTGAAAGGCCGCTATCCGAAGATCCTCGAGGACGAGAAACAGGGGCCTGCGGCCAGGCAGCTCTTCGAAGACGCCCAAGCGATGCTGAAGAAGATCATCGACGAGAAATGGTTTGCGCCAAGAGCCGCGATCGGCTTCTGGCCGGCCAATGCGATCGGCGACGACATCAGGCTCTTCACCGACGATGGTCGCGTGCAAGAACTCGCGACGTTTTTCACGCTGCGCCAGCAGCTCTCCAAGCGTGACGGTAAGCCGAATGTCGCGCTCTCGGACTTCGTCGCGCCGGTCGAGAGCGGCAAGGCAGATTATCTCGGCGGATTCGTCGTGACGGCGGGCACAGAGCAAGTGGCGATCGCGGAACGCTTCGAGCGAGCTGACGACGACTACAATTCCATCCTGGTCAAGGCGCTTGCGGACCGCTTCGCCGAAGCCTTTGCGGAGTGCCTGCACGAGAAAGTGCGCAAGGAGTTCTGGGGTTATGCGCCTGGCGAGAACCTGTCCCCGGACGATCTGATTGGCGAACCATATCAGGGTATCCGCCCAGCGCCAGGGTATCCCGCGCAGCCCGATCACACCGAAAAGGTTACGCTGTTCCGGCTGCTCGATGCCGAACGGAACGCCGGTGTCAGCCTGACCGAGAGCATGGCGATGTGGCCGGGCTCATCCGTCTCGGGAATCTATCTATCGCATCCGGAAAGCTATTATTTCGGCGTCGCCAAGGTCGAGCGCGACCAGGTTGAGGACTATGCCGCACGCAAGGGCATGGATGCGGCCGAAGTGGAGCGCTGGCTCGGGCCGATCCTCAACTACATCCCTACTGCCTTTGCGAAGGCAGCTGAATAGCTGCACTGCGGACTCACGTGCCCGGCGTGAATGGCCGGACGCATCCTCGTCCTTATCGCCTGTGTCGTCGGCATTCGCGTCATGGACCTGCCGCCATACGCGCAGCGGTTCTATGAGATCGGCACCGCCGGACTCGTCGGCGATCCGGGCTGCCGCAGCACGAGCGCTCATACCGCTTATTGCTGCGAGATAGGACGGAGTGAGTCTCCAGCGGCGTTGCTACAAACGCCTTCCGCGCGCTGGCGTCTATCGCGACCCGGCGCGGTCTTGCCTATCGCGCGGCCGCGCTGGGCGAGCACGGTGCAATGGCCGAGGCCCTTCTCTTCGCCACACCCGACCAGTTGCCGGCGCGCGACTGGCCGGTGTCGCTGCTCGGTTCGCGCCAGCCGCGTACTATGACCGACCGCTGTGCCCTTCGGTCTGGCCGATCGCCGGTGCCCGTGCCCTCGGCCCCGTGATAGGCCACAAGGCCCGATCTCGTTGCTCAATCACGATGGCGCCGCCAGCCCGCCATCGTGAGAAAGCCGGGAAACTCTACCTTCCGGCGGTCCAGAGAATGGTATCGGAGCAATGAAACTCTGGACTCTCCATTGAACTGGCGGGAACAAGGGTCTCAGGTCAAATTCGCAACCCGCATATGCGCCGCCGCACTGTTGGAGCGCATTGCCATCCTCTCCCCATCCAATGCGGCGATGAAGGCTTTTCGTCGGCTGGTTCCCCGGCAGCTGACGATCGGAGTTGTCAGGCAAGACGAAAGCGCTGCCGAATCTGAGAGATAGAGGCTCTGAATAGACAGGCGATTGAAAGGCGGCCACTTAGTGGTGGTGGCCTTCCGGCCCAACCATCTAAACAGCAGTTCCTGCGGCCTGTTCACCGCAAGACCAACGTCGCTTCGAACTCGAGAGGCTCGGTGGGAGCTGCATCGCGCTCGTAGCGATGGTGATTGCCGACGGCGGGCCGGAGGCGAAGCGTCTCCGTCCCGCCAGGTCGGTCGATAGTCCCGGTAATCGCTAATTCCTCGTTGCCGTCAAGACGCTGCCTGCACGTTCTAGCGTTATGCGAGAGGACTTGAATGGCGTAGTACGGAACGTGAGTAGGTCGTCGACAGTACGCACTGGCCGACCGTCGATGTCTCGGATGATGTCACCCTCTCGAAGCCCGAGACGGTATGCCCCAGCCCCTATCCGCACCTCTAGGACGACGACACCTGAAATGCCGCTGTCAGCACCAATCTCGTCGGCGAATGCGGGCGACAGGCTCGCGACCCTCGCGCCACGCAGCGGACTGAGGTTCGGCATCCAGCTTTCGTTGCGGGCCGGTTCATTGGGGGGCAATTGCAAAGAGACGGCAATCTTGTGGAACTCTCCGTCGCGCTCCAACGTCAATTGTACCGTGCTGCCGGCCGCCCGAGTGGCAATTCGATAACGCAGCGCCTGCGGATCATCCACCGGAAATTCGTCGATGGCGAGGATTACGTCACCGGGTTGGAGACCCGCGCTATCGGCGGGGCCGCCCTTGAAGACATCTGTCACCAGGACACCATGCAGCGAGGATAAGCCCAACAACTCAGCTATCTGCGGCACAACGGTGCGGCTCGAGAGGCCGATCCACGGCCGGACGAGAGTTTGGCCTTTCACGGCACCGTCGACCATTACGCGCGCCATGTTGCTGGGGATTGCGAAACCCAACCCCTGCGACCCCCCAGAGGTTGAGAAGATAGCGGTGTTGATGCCCACAAGTGTTCCGTCCATGGCGATCAGGGCACCGCCGGAATTGCCGGGATTGATAGCAGCGTCGGTCTGGATGAAGAAACGAAAATCGCCGACACCGAATGAAGTGCGCGCCGTAGCTGAGACGATTCCGCTCGTCACGGTTTGGCCAAGTCCAAACGGATTGCCGATCGCTATCACCCGATCGCCGGCCTTGAGACGATCAGAGTCGCCGAACGCGATAGATGGCAACGCCGCGCCGCCAGCCTCGATCTGCAAGACAGCCAAATCGGTGCGCTGGTCGGAAACCAACACCCTCGCCGAGTAAACCTGACCGCCTGGCAACGCGACAAGTATTCCGCTGGCCGCTTCGATCACGTGATAGTTGGTGACGACGACACCGTTGGCAGCGACGATGACGCCAGAGCCAAGCGAGCTTTCAAAACGGTCCTGCCCATAACCAAACAGCAGAGTATCCCTGAACAGGCGCCAGAATGCGGAGCCATCGAGATAACGGGTCGCTGAACGGTTGCGAATGACTTTTTGGGCAAAAATATTGACGACCGACGGAGCGGTCTTTTCGACGAGCGGCGCCAAAGATTGGCTGGGTAGCGGAGCAGGCGGCACATCTTCCGCGGCAGTAACTGGCGCAAGAAGTGTCGCGCCGATTAGCGCCGTCATCCCGATTGCCATGGCGATGCTGCGGAACTGCATGAGTAGCGTTCCCCTTCCCCGGTCATTCTCATTGCCACGGAAAGTAAACGGGCAAGAGGATCGCGGCGACGACGATCCAGAACAAGATTACGGAATAATAGGCTGCACTCTTGAAATGGCCGGTGATCCTCCGGTCGGCGGGAAAATCCTGATCCTTGAATTGGCTATGGATCTGCTCCCACAGGTCAGTCGCCGATTCAGCATGGAGATGCTCGCATTTTTCGATAAAAGAACGCTCGGTGTTGCCACGTGGCCGGCTGCGCAAGTAGTCGCGATAGAAATCGTAACCCAGGCTTAATTCAAGAAAGATGATGCGCGGATACAGAAACACGACACCGCGGTCGATGGTTAATACTACCCGGTATGCGAACCACACGATCATCGAAGCGACAAGGGCGGCGGCAATCAGCAAGGGTCTGCTCGCCAAATCGAGGCTAAGAAGCAGCATCAACCAAAAATATCCGTGCGCTACTACATGACCGAAAGCGTACCACACATTATAAGAGCGGATAGTAGCAAGGCGCTGGTCGTGAATAACCTTATATTCAAGCTCGCGACTGCTAGATGCAAGGGGCTCCTGCCCCAACTGCCTTGTGGTTTTGACTTTGGCAGTGTCCATTGGGAAGCTCCCAATATCCTCCGTCAAGATTATACATCTTAGTTCCAACTTACCTTACTGGCAAGCTTTCCGCCGAAACCGCCGCAAGACGGCGACCGCATATAAAACATGGAACACGGGCTCCTCAGGTCAGCACCAAAATCTGAGCCCAGTCCAGGCACGGTACTGCCTCGCGGTCGAATACCAGCGAGAGATGATTTCTTCCGAGCCTGCTGGCTAGCTAAGCCCGCGTTCCGTTGATTTTCAGTGCCTGAGCCAGTTTCACGTTCTGCTCTGTTGCCGCCAGGATATCCGGCTGCTTGTCGGTCTTCAGGCGCGATGCGTCGAGGCCAATTTCCGCCGAGATCCTGAGAACGATCACCTCGTTCACTCTGCTCTTGGCGGATCACATTCTTCCCCAGCAGAAGGCCCCTAAGCGGATAGTCGTCACCGCCTCTGATCGCGATGAGAGCGGCGACCTCAGCCTATCTACGGGCCAGCAGAGCAGCAGACCGAGGACCGGGCGATCTTTGCGAAGCCTCCACATCTGCGTGAACGAAGCCCTCCAGGCATCATCGTGATTGGACTTCACGATCCGTTGGAGTCACGCTGGCTGCAGGCATAAGAAGGATATGGGTGGACCAACTATCGTCCGAATAGGAGGCCAACATGAAGCACCAAACGATCGAGCAACTGCAGATGGTCGCCGAGATCGATCAGGACTACCTGCGCCAGGCCATGTCGCGCAGCGAACGTCTTGAACGCTGGGCGGAGCTCCTTGAACGGAACCCTGACCGGCGCCTCTCGACGCTGCCTCAGACCGAGTATCAGCCGGTTAGAGCACGCGTGGCCATGCGCGGCGACGGCTCGCCGATCTCAGTCGCTTTCGAGGATCCTGTCCTGCGCGCCGCCGGGTTGGAAAACGACAACTACGGCGAAGCGAAGCGGTTCTTCGAACTGACCGACAGGCAATTGCATGAGATCATCTGCTATTGTCATTTCGGCGCGACGGTGAGCGCCGCAACGGCCGCCCGTCACATCCGTGCGGCGATTGCCGGGAAACAGCCCGGCATGTTCGCTCGGATGCGTGAGGCGTTCGTCGGATAAAGCCGGCGCCGTTTCGCAGCATCATTTTTGAAGCGGCTCGCATGGAAAGCCGCAGCCGAGCGCAGGCAAGCGCTCCCCACGCGGGAAGGCTGCGTTCCATTAGGGATGGTGCGGTCATGACTATCCAAGGTCCTTTTCGAGAGCGGCGTCGAGGTCTGCTGGGCTGAGTTGCACCATCTGTTGCGCCGAACTCTGCAGGGCGATTGCCGGCCGGTGAATGAACGCGCCGACGCGTCGCCAGGCAAGCCTGGAAAATTTGGCACTCCTATCATTCGAGTGCCAAAGGGGCTATGTTAAGTGGTGCAGTCGCTCTATGTGCGGCGGCAGAAAGAACCCCAATGAAATTCCGACCACTCCACGACCGCGTCGTCATTCGGCGCGCTGAAGGCGACAACAAATCCAAGGGCGGAATCATCATTCCCGACACCGCCAAGGAAAAGCCTCAGGAAGGCGAAGTGATCGCCGTCGGCCCGGGCTCGCGTGATGAGAGCGGCAAGCTGATCCCGCTCGACGTCAAGGCCGGCGATCTCATCCTGTTCGGCAAATGGTCCGGCACGGAGGTCAAGATCGACGGCGAGGATCTCCTGATCATGAAGGAGAGCGACATTATGGGCATCGTCGAGAAGACCAAAGCGGCCAAGAAAGCCGCCTGACCGGGCGATTTGCGCTCTCCTAATTTCTAGACTGAACTGGACGTAAAATCATGTCTGCCAAGGAAATCAAATTCGCTACCGATGCCCGCGACCGGATGCTGCGCGGTGTCGAGATCCTCAACAATGCCGTGAAGGTGACGCTCGGCCCCAAAGGCCGCAATGTCATCATTGACAAGGCCTATGGCGCGCCGCGCATCACCAAGGACGGGGTCGCCGTCGCTAAGGAAATCGAGCTTGCCGACAAGTTCGAGAACATGGGCGCGCAAATGGTGCGCGAAGTGGCCTCGAAGACCAACGACCTTGCCGGTGACGGCACCACCACCGCCACGGTGCTGGCCGCTTCCATCCTGCGCGAGGGCACCAAATTCGTTGCCGCAGGCATGAACCCGATGGACCTCAAGCGCGGCATCGATCTTGCTGTGGCTGCCGTGGTGAAGGACGTTCAAGCCCGGGCCAGGAAAGTCAAATCTTCGGACGAGATCGCCCAGGTTGGCACGATCGCCGCCAATGGCGATGCGTCGGTCGGCGCAATGATCGCCAAGGCGATGAACAAGGTCGGCAATGACGGCGTCATCACCGTCGAGGAAGCCAAGACCGCCGACACCGAGCTCGATGTCGTCGAAGGCATGCAATTCGACCGTGGCTATCTTTCTCCCTATTTCGTCACCAATGCCGACAAGATGCGCGCGGAGCTGGAGGATCCCTACATCCTCATTCACGAGAAGAAACTCGGAAATCTGCAGGCGATGCTGCCGATCCTTGAAGCCGTGGTGCAAAGCGGCAAGCCGCTGCTAATCATCTCCGAGGACGTCGAAGGCGAAGCGCTGGCGACCCTTGTGGTCAACAAGCTGCGCGGCGGCCTGAAGGTCGCGGCCGTCAAGGCGCCGGGCTTCGGCGACCGTCGCAAGGCCATGCTGGAAGACATTGCGGTGCTCACCGCCGGCCAGATGATTTCCGAGGATCTCGGCATCAAGCTGGAGAACGTCACCATCGACATGCTCGGCCGCGCCAAGCGCGTGCTGATCGAAAAGGACACGACCACGATCATCGACGGCGCTGGTGAAAAGACCGGCATTTCAGCGCGCATCCAGCAGATCAAGTTGCAGATCGAGGAAACGACCTCGGATTACGACAAGGAGAAACTCCAGGAGCGGCTGGCGAAGCTGGCTGGCGGCGTTGCCGTCATTCGCGTCGGCGGCGCGACCGAGACGGAAGTCAAAGAAAAGAAGGACCGCATCGACGACGCGCTGAACGCCACGCGTGCGGCGGTGGAAGAAGGCATCGTGCCCGGCGGCGGCGTCGCACTGCTGCGCGCCAGGTCGGCGCTTAACGGGCTGACGGGAGCCAATGCCGATGTGACGGCCGGCATTTCGATCGTGCTGAGGGCGCTCGAGGCGCCGATCCGCCAGATCGCAGAGAATTCCGGTGTCGAAGGCTCGATCGTCGTTGGGAAACTCATGGACAGCAAGGATCACAATCAAGGTTTCGATGCTCAGACCGAACTCTACGTCGACATGATCAAGGCCGGTATCGTCGACCCCGCCAAGGTCGTTCGGACGGCCCTGCAGGATGCCGGCTCGATCGCCGCGCTCCTGATCACCGCTGAAGCAATGATCGCGGACATTCCGCAGAAGGATGCGCCCGCTATGGGTGGCGCAGGAGGTATGGGCGGAATGGGCGGAATGGACTACTGAGCGGCGCCTGAAACTATAGCCAGAACGACGGAAGGCCAGCGACGCGGGCACATGCGAGCCGATATCTCGGCGATCATCGGTTCGCTCGACATCATGTTCGGGGAGATCGATCGATAGGCGCTCGTCGCTGTCGTTTTTGCTGCTAAAAATCGTCTTGGAGACAAGAACATGACCGACACTCTTGCCGAGAAAACATGTACGCCTTGTCGCGGCGGCGTCCCGCCGCTCACGCGTGATGAAGCCCAACGTTTCCAGGCACAGGCTCCAGATTGGGAGCTGGGTGACGATGCCCACCGCATCCAACGGAGCTTTCGATGCCGCAATTTCCGGGACGCGCTCACCCTTGTTCAGGAGATCGGTGAGCTCGCCGAAACCGAAGGCCATCACCCCGACATCAGCTTCGGCTGGGGTTATGTGACGGTTTCCCTGAGCACCAAGAAGATCAAAGGACTGCACGAAAACGATTTCATCATGGCAAGCAAGATCGATCGGGTGCTCGATCGCTCGGGCCGGCCCGTCGACCGCCAGCAGTGACACGGCAAATCCATCGCCAATCTAGCGAGGTTTCCATGACACAGATCCGAACCGACAACCAACCCGTCACCCAAATCACCATCGTCGATTCTGAACCGGACAAGCAGGCCGAGGCATTGTCCGTCATGACCGAGCGGGCGCGCTTTATGGCGCGCCAGCCTGGGTTCATCTCAATCAGCCTGCATCGCAGCCTCGACGGGCGGCGCATCGTCAACTACGTCCAATGGCAGAATCGCAACCTGCTGCGATTGGCTCATCAGTCGCCGGAATTCCGCAAGGAGTGGGGTCATTTCGATCAGTTGACGGACGAGATCGATCCCAATCGGTACGAGGTAGCCCAGGTGATAGATAGTGGTCAGTAGGCGTGCCGCCCACATGACCTGAACCGCCGGGTCGAGACGGCCGACATGAGCTGACAAAGTCTAAGCCATGGCTGCCATGAACCATCGCGTCGTCACCGTATTCGGTGGAACCGGGTTTCTCGGCCGCCGCGTTGTTCGGCATCTCCGCAATGGCGGTTTTTTCGTTCGGATTGCATCAAGACATCCGGAACGGGCCGAGAAGTTGTTTGGTTCTGATGATCCGCAACTTCAATCGGTCGAAGCCGATATCCATGATGAGCGGGCGATCGCCGATGCACTTGCCGGTGCTTTCGGTGTTGTAAATGCGGTCAGTCTCTATGTCGAACGGGGACAGGAGACCTTTCATTCCGTGCATGTCGAGTCGGCCCGGCGGGTCGCAGCACAAGCACACCGAGCTGGCGTCGAACGGCTCGCTCACATTTCAGGAATCGGCTCCGATGTTGCCTCGCAGTCGCTCTACATCCGCAAGCGTGGCGAAGGCGAACTAGTGGTGCGTGCCGCGTTTGCTGACGCCACTCTCATCCGCCCGGCGGTGATGTTCGGACCGGATGACGCGTTTCTCACCATTATCCTCAAATTTCTCCGCCGGTTTCCAATCTATCCGATGTTCGGTCGCGGCCTGACGAGATTGCAGCCGGCCTATGTGGCCGATGTGGCAGAGGCGACCGCAAGAGTGCTGCAGGGGACGGAAACGCATGCGATCACGTATGAGTGCGGCGGCCCTCGCGTCTACTCTTACGAGGAATTTCTCAGAGTCGTTGCGCACGAAGCCGGTCTTAAGCCCAAACTGATTCCAATCCCATTTGCCGCTTGGCACGCGCTGGCTTGGTTCGCCGAAATGCTCCCGAGCCCGCCCGTCACCAGGAATCAAGTGGAACTGATGCGGGTCGACAACGTGTCATCGCCGAAGATGCCGGGATTTGGAGAACTTGGAATTTCGCCGTGCTCGGTCGAGGAAATGCTCCAGGAGATATTGTGGGATCACTGATTAAAGAGCTTCTTCGGCTAGTGCGCTCCCGCCGAGGGAACAACAAGGGCAAGGTCGAGGGCATGGTGAAGTATTCCCGCTCGAACTTCATGACGCCGATACCGGCGGCGGCGAGCGTCGATGAGGCTTCGGTCTATCGTCTGCTCAGGGCGCACGACCTGATCAACAGTCCGGCCTTCATCGTCGTGAAGGCTCCCAACGAGTTCAAATTGAGTCGTATGTACCAAACCGGCACACTATATGTCGATGGTCGCCTGCACCTTCCCGGCAAGCCGGCGAGTGGAAGAGACCACCACGCTTTCGCCCAACAAAGGGAGAAGCGATAATGACGTTCAATGACTCAGCGGACTCAAAGCAGCTTTCAATACTGGCCACAGTGGTCGATGTTTATTGCCGTCAGGCCGGGATAGCAGTGGGCGATCCGGCCAGGGAACGTCTTGGCCGTCAAATCATCGAGTTGTTCCAAAACGGCATGGATCAGCCAGACGAGTTGTTGTTGGCCCTAAACCATCACTACGACGAGTGGCTTGGTGAGGTTGGCTTGCCGTCGTCTTGTGCCGACCAAGCCGCATCGCTGATCTCTGGCGCTGCTCCCTCTCCTGCGGATCACCCGTCGATGTCGCCGCAACGCTTCCCCCAACGAAAAACCCCGCAGGAGCGGGGCTTCTAGTATTTTCGGCGCGGGCTTGCGCTCCACTGAAAACAGTGACGGAGCAGTTAGGCGATAGGGCCAGCGTCTGCCGTTACGGCGAGTCAGGATATCGTTGCATCATCGGCGTTCCGAGCCGCGTCGAACGCGACCGGTCGATTGATGACATTGCTGACGGCAGAACCAGCGAGTGTGCGCGTCACGGAAGCCGGAAAGCAGCGGTCGTTCAATTGCGGAATTCGGATGGAATTGTATCGACTCCGACTATCCTTGCACACCCTGCAAAGCTGCGCCGATGGCGCTTGCAAGGACGACAGGAAAACACCATCTATAGACTGATAGCGAACAAGCTGGAAACGTCGGTTCAAGTCCGACGGCCCCGACCAAATCGGGGTTTCGTCTAGGGTAGGACACCACACTTGGTAAACGCCGCTCCCTTCCGGTCGAGCGGCGTTTTCGTATCTTCTGTAAAAAGGCAACAAACGGCCCGCATTGTGGAAGGCTAGCGTTGTAGCGCTGGCTAGTGCGTCCGCAACTCGAACTTGATCAGGACTTGCATAAGCTGCCTGTCTGTCTCGTCACTTTCGCCATTTCCAGGTGACATCGGTGAGCGTTGCGAACTGGCTTAGCAATACCGTCTGAGCGGCAAGCGATGCGAGATTCCTTGATAAGCGCTGACTAACAGGTTGTTTGCAATCTTTGAGGGGATGCAGAAGCCCTTGAGGCCTGGGAAGTCGGAGCCTGTCAGTGATCATGATGCACGGTGCCCAACCTCGGCAATTCTGAAGTGTCCGCGTCAAGCATTTGTTGCCAGCAGACCGTGCGCGCGGTCTGAAATAAAGGAACTCGAACGCTGCGCCAGTGCCACCCGCAGCACTTGAAACCATGCCCGGGTCTTCCATGTAATACGCAATAGCGCACAACTTTCCGAATGAGGAAGCGCCGGCAGATGAGTCTGCTCCCCACCAGCAATTCAACAGAGCATCGCCGTGCCGACCATCGTTGGCCGGCAGCGTTAACAACAGAGCGTTTTCCTCTTCGTTGTCAGACGAAGGGAGATACACAATGGCAAAGGTCGTTTGCGTCCTCTATGACGATCCGGTCGACGGTTATCCGACAAAATATGCGCGGGACGGCCTGCCAAAGCTCGACCGCTATCCCGGCGGCCAGACACTTCCCACGCCGAAAGCCATCGACTTTGAACCGGGGGTCTTGCTCGGTAGCGTGTCGGGCGAACTCGGCCTGAGGAAATTTCTCGAAAGCACGGGCCACAGCCTGGTAGTGACATCGGACAAGGACGGTCCCGACAGCATTTTTGAACGCGAGCTCGTTGACGCCGAAATCGTGATCTCGCAGCCGTTCTGGCCGGCATATCTGACTGAAGAACGAATGGCCAAGGCAAGCAGACTGAAGCTTGCGATCACTGCCGGCATTGGATCCGACCATGTCGATCTTCAGGCCGCCATGGACCGCGGCATCACGGTCGCCGAGGTGACTTACTGCAATTCGATCAGCGTGTCCGAGCATGTGGTCATGATGATCCTGGGGCTCGTGCGCAACTACATCCCGTCCTACCAGTGGGTCGTGAAAGGCGGCTGGAATATCGCCGACTGCGTCGCACGCTCCTACGATATCGAGGGAATGCAGATCGGAAGCGTCGGTGCCGGCCGGATCGGCAGCGCGGTGTTGCGCCGGCTGAAGCCGTTCGACGTCAAGTTGCACTACACCGATCGCCACCGCCTGCCTGAGGCGGTCGAGCAAGAACTTGGCGTTACCTTCCACCAGGACCCCGCATCCATGGTCGGCGTCTGCGACGTGGTCACGATCAATGCACCTCTGCATCCGGAGACGGAAAATCTCTTTGACGAGACGATGATCGCCAGGATGAAACGCGGCGCCTATCTGGTGAACACAGCGCGCGGCAAGATCTGCAATCGTGACGCCATCGCCCGCGCGCTGGAGAGTGGCCAACTCGCTGGCTATGCCGGCGACGTCTGGTTCCCGCAGCCGGCTCCCAAGGATCATCCGTGGCGATCGATGCCGCATCACGGCATGACGCCGCACATTTCAGGATCGTCGCTCTCCGCCCAGGCGCGCTACGCCGCGGGCACGCGCGAAATTCTGGAATGCTGGTTCGAAGGCCGGCCGATCCGTGAGGAATATCTGATCGTCGATGGCGGCAAGCTCGCCGGCGCCGGTGCACATTCCTACAGCGCGGGAGACGCCACCAGAGGTTCGGAGGAGGCAGCACGCTTCAAGGCCAGGAGTGATCCGAGCTAGATCGATTTCCGCTGCGCTCGACTCGGACGGGAAGAAGACAAGGGTGACGTGGGGGGCAGATCAACATGGGTCCTGCTGCCAAGGTTGACGAAAAGACCAAGGCCGAACTCAAGAAGAATTGGACGATGATGCTGGCCGGTTCGACAAAGTCCGCTAAAGAAGATTGATGTGTCCGTGCCTCTGATTAGCGTTAACACGCTAGGGCGGAGCGGTTGGACAGGACTCATCCCAACCCGAACAAGTCAGCTTCCGCGCATGCATTCTCAAATTTCGTTGACTGACAAGTCTTCCCGATGTGTCGCGATCTGCCATCTATTCCCCCACGCATCCTGCATCATCGCTCGTCGGTCGCCATAAGGCGTGTCCTTAGGTTCCTCAATCGACTCTCCGCCCGCACCGATTGCACGCCGGTACGTTTCGTCAGTGTCTTCTACACACACATAGAGGAAAGCCGGCATTGCTTCGCGTTCGCCATCGCCGCTGACCATCACGATAGAGTCGCCAATCTTCATCTCTGCCGGCGCCTCAGTCCGGTACTCGCCGGTCGCGTCGAATACGGTTTTGAGAAATTCGACCAAGCCCCTGACGTCGTCGGTGACGATTCTCGGCGTGACGCTGCGCCAGCCATCGGGCTGAAATTTGACCATTTGCTCAGCCTATCAGTCAACCACGACAGTTGCATGAGGGGCGAGGGGTTAGCCATGCTACGCCTCGTAGGCTCTGCACGTTACCGACCGATCGGCGCGGTTGGCGCTGCAGTCGTTCCTCGAGGGATCCTAAGCTTTCTGCCGCAAGTCGAACAAGACCGCGTGCTCGGGCTATAGGGCCAGGTTCGGTCCTCAGGGCACTTACCCACGAAGGAACAGATGAACTTCCTGACCGGGATGTTCGGTGGCCGGGTAGGGAGACCCATTGGCCGTGAAACCGCGAGCCGGCAAGATTCGCCGCATGGCGGCATTATTGCTGTGTGTTGTAGCGAACACGGCTGATCCGCTTGCGAATGACAGCGCCGCGTCGACGAGACGCCAGCCCAATTTATGACGGCGATGGCTTTCTGCGACGACCACATACCCTAGTTCGACTGGGTAGGCGGCGGCGTCCGCATTTGATTTCGACTTGGCAAAGACGGCGGTTCGATAGTCCGGCTCTGGATTTTTAATCGCCGCAGTTCCGACCAGCTTCTTACCGTCATAGAGCATGACTAGGCCCCGCGCACCCTTGATGCGTTCAAGCAGCCCATGGTGGGAAACTTCGCCCTCCGAAACAACCAACTTGACAAAGGCATCGAGTTCTTTGTCGGAATATCCATGCGGGGGCCTGGCGGTCAACGAACTGAGATGTTGCATTGCTTGAGCATAGGTCACTCAGATTGAGGTCGCAAATTCATCGACACGGGCGGGCCGAGAGCGAGGCAATTTTCAGGCGTGAATTGCGCGCCGGCGCTCGCGGTCTCTCTCGGCGAGGCCCTCCGCGCCGCCGGGCTGCCCTAGTAACGGTGCAATTTACGATGCTTGCACAATCGGACAGCAGCGAACGTCTCCTTGTGGGCGCATGCACGAACCCGCTTCGCGGGAGGGTCGCCTCGACCTGAGATGGCGCGACAGGCATTTGACTTGAGCGGGTAGAGGCGTCGATCTGACCATGGAGTTCCCTGCAACGAGGAACTCGCCATGGCTACCCTGTCGACCGATGCACCAATCTCTCCGCTTCGCCAGCGCATGCAGCACGACATGCTCATGCGTGGCCTGGGCTCCCATACCCAGCAGGACTACGTTCGTCACGTCCGGCGCTTCGCTGTGTTCCTTGGCCGCTCGCCGGACACTGCGACGGCTGAGGACATCCGCCGATTCCAGCTGCATCAGCATGAGAGCGGCGTCGGCCCTGCGACGATCAATGGCGCGGTCTCGGCATTGCGGTTCCTGTTCCTCGTGACGCTGAAGCGGCGGGATCTGGCGCGCGCGCTGGTGATTATGAGGTATCAGCGCAAGCTGCCCGACGTGCTGAGCGTGGAGGAAGCGGCGCGGCTGCTCGAAGCGGCGCCGGGCATCAAGTACAAGGCCGCGCTCGGTGTCGCCTATGGCGCTGGTCTGCGCGTGTCCGAGGTCGCGCACCTCAAGGTCGACGACATCGATAGCACACGCATGCTGATCCGCGTTGAACAGGGCAAGGGACGCAGGGACCGCAACGCCATGCTCTCGCCGCAACTTCTGGAACTGCTGCGGCTGTGGTGGCGCGAAGGCAGGCGGCGCGGGGTGATGCTCCCGCATGGCTGGCTGTTCCCAGGGCGCAGCTGCACGGCGCCGATCTCGTCGCGGCAACTGCATCGCGCGGTCCAGGAAGCAGCCGAAGTCGCCGGCATCCGCAAGCGCGTCAGCCCGCACACGCTGCGCCACAGCTTCGCCACTCATCTGCTCGAACAGGATGTCGACATCCGCGTCATCCAGGTGCTGCTTGGCCACAGCAAGCTCGATACCACCGCGCTCTACACCAAGGTCTCGACGCGGACGATCCATGCGGTCGCAGGGCCGCTCGACCGGCTGATGGCGCTGATGGAACACAAGACGCCGCCCGGCTGAGCCGTGCGCACCTCTGTCGAGGTCGCCGACATCTTCCGTGCTGCCGGCCCCGCCTATCGGGCCGCCCATGCAGGTCACCTGAGCCTCATCCAGCTCAAGGTGATGTCGGCGATCGAGCATTGCCGCACCGCGGCGCTCGGCGGTCACGTCGAGGCCTGCGAGGACTGCGGCCAATGGCGGATCGCCTATAACAGCTGCCGCAACCGGCACTGTCCCAGGTGCCAGGGCGCGGCCGCGCGTACATGGCTCGCCGAGCGCGAAGCCGACCTGCTGCCAGTCGGCTACTTCCACGTCGTGTTCACGCTGCCCGCCGAGGTCGCCGTCATCGCGTTCCACAACAAGGCGCTGGTCTATGACCTGCTGTTCAAGGCGGCATCGGAGACGATGCTGGCGATCGCGGCGGATCCCAAGCACCTCGGCGCGCGCATCGGCATCACCGCCGTGCTCCACACATGGGGCTCGGCAATGACGCACCATCCTCATGTCCACATGATCGTGCCGGGCGGCGGCATCACGCCGGACGCGTCACGCTGGATATCGTCGCGGCCGGCCTTCCTTCTCCCAGTCAGAGTGCTGGGCAAGCTGTTCCGCCGTCTGTTCCTGACCCGACTGGTCGCGCTGCACGACGCCGGTCGGCTCGCCTTCTTCGGATCGGCGGCGCACCTCGCCGATCGTCGGGCCTTCCTACGCCACCTGGCTCCCGTCAAGAAGAAGCGCTGGGTGGTCTACGCCAAGCCGCCCTTCGCCGGTCCCGGGGCGGTGCTCGCCTATCTGTCGCGCTATACCCACCGGGTTGCGATCTCGAACCGCCGCCTGATCGCCTTCGAAGAGGCTGGGGTCACCTTCCGCTACAAGGATTATCGCCGCGACGGCACCGACCGGCAGCAGGTCATGACGCTCGCCACAGATGAGTTCATCCGCCGCTTCCTGCTCCACGTCCTGCCGCGCGGCTTCCATCGCATCCGACATTATGGCCTGCTCGCCGGCTCCGCCCACAAGGCCAGCCTCGCACGCGCCCGCGAACTGCTGGGCGTCGCTGCCCCGTCCGATGACCACACACCCGAACCAGAGGACTTCCGGCCGCCATGCTCCTGCTGTGGCGGACGCATGATCGTCATCGAGGTGTTCGAACGGTGGAGGAGGCAGCCGCGCGGACCTCCGAACGCATCGGCACCGATCCGGGAGACCGCTCCATGACCCGGCATGGTCTGATTCAGCCTCCAGCCACAGGCGCTCAACGGTTGTGTGCGTCAAGTTCTGCAAAAAGGGGCGGCCATAGTGCTGGTCATGCGGCTTGGCGTAGAGCGAGCTTTTTGTGCTCGCGCAGGTCGTCCATGTTGATGTAGCGGTTGGCCTCCATCCAGTTTTCGTTGGTCTCGACAGCCAAGGCCCTGACAAGGCGCAGGCAGCTTTCGGCGTTGGGGAAGATGCGTACGACATAGGTGCGCCGGCGGATTTCCTCGTTGAGGCGCTCGAGCATGTTGGTGGACTTGAGATGCTTGTGGTGCTGTCTCGGCAGCCTGAAGAAGGTCAGAGTTTGTTCGATGGCATCTTCGGCCCAGCCTGTCAGGCGCGGATAGCGAGGTGACCATTTGGCAAGCCATGCGGCGAGATCGGCCCTGGCCTCGGCGAGATCGCGTCGGTCGTAGAGCCAGCGCAGCTCCTGCAGGCAGTCATCGCCGTGCTTGCGCGGCAGATGATCGAGCGCGTTCCTGAGGAAGTGCACGTAGCAGCGTTGCCAGGGGCGGCTTCCGGGATCACCTCGCCGATCGCCGCCACCAGGCCGGCGTGATCGTCGGACACGACCAATTCGACGCCCTTGAGGCCGCGCGCCTTCAGTGAGACGAGAAAGTCTTTCCAGGCCGAACGGCTCTCGCGATTGGCCATCTCCACAGCCAGGATCTGGCGCCGGCCGTCCCAGTCGATGCCGACCGCGATCAGCACCGCCTGGCTCATGACGACGCCGGCTTCACGCACTTTCTCGTAGCGCGCATCGAGGATGAGGTAAGCAAACGGCTCTTGAAGGGGACGCCTGGCAAAGGCAGCGAGGCTCTCGTCCAGCCGCTTGTTGATGGCCGAGATCGACGAGGCCGAGAAAGCATGGCCGCACAGCTCTTCGGTGATCGCCTTCACCTTGCGGGTCGACACGCCCTGCACATACATCTCGGCCAGCGTCGCCACCAAAGCCCGTTCCGAACGCTGATAGCGCTCAAACAACTCGGTCGAGAAGCGCCCCGAGCGGTCCTGCGGAACCCGCAGCTCAAGCTTGCCGACGCGCGTCACAAGGGTGCGGCCATAGTAACCCGAGCGATAGCCAAGCCGCTCGGGCGTGCGTTCGCCCTTCGAAGCACTCAGCGCCTCATCCATCTCGGCCTCGAGCACCTCCTGCATCACCGCACGGATCACTTCGTGAAGTCCGTCCGGGTTCGAAAGCAGAATGTCTTTGACGGAGGCGCTGGCGGTCTTACTTTCAATCTTGGTCATGGTGGCGTTCCTTCGCGGGAATCGGTGACGTGAACAATCACCAGCCTGCCATGACCGCCCCTCTCTCAGCGAATTTGCAGAACTCTCAGCACACTACCCGCTCAACCTGCGGCGACGGACCCACGCGCGCCCATGGTGCTCAGCGAGGCCCGCAGGGCCCCGTCCGCCTGCGCGCAGAGGCTACAAGGCTGTGCGGAGGCTTCACTGAGCGGTCCGTCCGTGTCCACCGCGTCGCCTAACGGGGGCGGTCACGCCGTCGCCGACATCAGCCGCAAACTAAAATCCCCATAGCCATCAACTGTGGCCCGCGGGTTCCTGCATGAGAGGCTTTCGTACGCCTCTCGGCACCCGAAACCCTTCAGCATCACGGTCACCGGTCCTTTGATCCGAAGGTCTGCTTTCCAGCCCTTGCAGACGGTCAGACTAGTTCTGTGCAAGAGCCGACTGAAAGTCCTTGGTGTTGTTGCGATTGGGATAGGACTGGTCCGGCACCGGCACACCGAGATGCAGGCAGAGCGGCTTCCACCCATCTCCCAGATTGTGGACCAGCAGCCGACCCGGCGGCACTGTCGCAATGACCGCCCTTACATTGGCCTCGTAGACGGCTATGGCATTGGCGCGATCGTGCGGCCGGCCGCCGAAGACCTGCCTGGAGATCAACGCAAGACCCAGTGACTCCTGATCCGTGCTCTGGCTGATGCCTGCCAGGATCGTTTTCTCGAAGCTTTTCCACCAGCTTTCCGGCGATCGGTATGTCAGGATGACCCGGGCGTCTGGATAGAACTCAATCAGGTCACGCCAATAGTGCGCCGAGGGCCAATCGATGCAGGACGCGTAGCCCGCAAACAGCTGGTTCCAGTCTGGTGCCGCGCCCTGCGCCAGCGCACGCCAAAGCCGCTTCTGGTCTTCATTGGCCATGACTTCGGACATGTGGTGACAGGGGCCGAAGCCAAGGATCGTCAGCGCCTCGCGCATCGAATCCGTTCCTGTCCGGCCAAAGCCCGTTCCGATTACCCTTATCGCCATTGTCCCCCCGTTCAGGCCTACAGCCAGATCAGTCGCTTGCGAGCACCATCCGCAGGCGGTTTCCCTCAGGGTCGGAGAGGTCCAGCGCCCCGTCCGTTTGCAGCGAGGGCACCTGCGCATCGCCGAGACGTCGCGCGGCGGCCGCGAGGTCTTCCCGGGTGGGAAGCACGACGGTAAAATGCTCCAGACCTGCCGCGCCGAGCGGTGGCTCCTTCAGCTCGTCGCGAGCCCAGATGTTGAACGCCACCATGTGTGTGCGTTCCTCGGTGCCGCAGTCGAACAGGCCAAACGTTGCTGACTGGATATGTGGCCTGAAGCCAAGCACACCGAGGTAGAACGCCATCAGCGTTTCGGGCGACCGTGCGCGCATATGAATGTGACCGATGAAGGTATCCGCCGCCAGCGGAACTTTGACACGGTCCGCCGGGTCGAGCTCCTGCAGCAATCGATCGATATCCGGAGGTTCAAGCCCGGAATGCCTTGTGCCGTCCTTGGCGACAAGCGAAACACCGCCGTCAGCCATCTCTTCCCTGGACGCGAAGCGCCCGGGTGTGTCGAAGCAGATCTCGATCCCGTTGCCGGAAGGGTCGGAAACGTAAAGGGATTCCGAGATCAGGTGATCCTGGGCGCTGTGCCTCAGGCCGGAGGCCCGCAGCCGGGCGACGACTCGGGCCAATTCCTTGCGTGTCGTGACATGGATGGCGACATGAAAAAGATCGCGGGACTTTGACGGCAGGATGGTTGTCGCCCCGGCGTGCAGCACAATGAGGATCTTGCCGTCGACGCCGAGTTCGGCGATCCCGCCGTCCCTGGTCAGGGTCGAGAGGCCGACCACGTCACGCCAGACCGGTAAGGCGGCTGGAATGTCGACGACGCGCAGATGAACCGGGCCGAGACGGGTGGTGCTGGCCAGAATTTCTTGGCTCTTCATCGGCCGTTGTCTCCCTGCAGCGCTGGAACATTAGCTGCGAAAGATATGCCTGTCTTGCGCATAGTTCGGGTCGACCGCTCCCGGGCGCGTATCCGCCTGTGGTAGCCGGGTCGTTGCCGCCCCTGCTGTCATTTTGCGATAGCCGGCGGATGGGGGGAGCAGATGGACAAGGCAAGCGCGGAGCACCGCTACGAGGACTGGGACAAGCTCAACGCGGAGCAGGATGCGCTCGGCGCCTTCGAGCCCGTCATGACGCATTCCTTCGGAATTGATCCGCAGGACGGCCGGCCCGTGATGTTCCACTCTCAGATGATCTGCGACCTAGCGACCGTCGTCGACATCGGTGAGTCGTGACCGCCGAGCCTAAGCACATATTGAGGCCGACCGCTGGCTCTCCGCCCCAATGCCGCATCGTGGAGGTGGTGCGTCGCTACCGCGTAGGGTGGTCGTGGCATGAGTGCCGATGTCCGCTTGGGTCAAAGTCGACATTCAGCCGGCAGGCAAATCAAGCTAACAGAGTAGCCGAGAATTTCGTCCAGTTCAGATCGCCACCCTGCACTGGTGGCTCTGAATCAGGCGCTTCTGCAAACCGTGAAGGAAGTCCCCAGACCGCCCCTTGGATCTTGTAGGCTTTACAGGACCGGTGAAGCCGCCCCTACGGTTGGGTAGCGACTGCGCGAGACCGGATGGCCATCGCTAGCTCTCCGCATGGCTAAAGACCACAGCGCCGTTGTCGTTACGAACTTCAACGGCGACGATTCCATCGTCACCTTTTCGGGTCTGGAACATCGAGATTGCATGGTCTTTCGCAGTCTTCTCGGCGTCGAACGTCTCCTTGTCGACGATGCCCTGTCTTCCGTACCAGATGACAGTGAAGGCCATTTTTGGTCGTTCCTTTGCGCCAAGCATACAGGAATTCAGGGCGGTAGGGGATGAAAGCACGGTGCCACATTCAAGCATTGGCGCTCCACAGGGCCGGTGAACTAGCCGCATCTGGACTCCAAACGGCAAGAGGTCGCATTCTGCCCTGGGGGAAGAGGGGCGTGGACAAGCACCCCTACGACAACCGCTCTGGACAGTGGCGCAAGGGTACCGCCGGCAAACGCCGTCGTCGTTCTGGCAACCCGTCGTGGTGGGGCCCATCTTTGCGGGCGGCGCATTCCTGCCCGGCTTGCTGACCCTTGAAATCGGCCCAACTCTCGTAAGCTGCAACATCAAGGGCAATATCAGCTACAACACAGGCGAGCGTTCCTACCATGTTCCCCGGACAGGAATACTACTGGCAGACACGTATAAGCCTTTGGAAGGGGGAGCGGTGGTTTTGCTCTGAAGCGGCCGCCCGCAAAGCTGGCTGGCGGAAATCGAGACTGTAGTGGCATAATTGGCCGGGCTTAACAGTCCGGCCTTTCTATTGAGCATATGAGCCCAGTACGAAGACGCCATGTGGCGCGCTCGCCCAGTGTTACGACGCTGAGCTGACGATCCACATACAACGCCAGTTGCGAAGCGTCTCTTCGCTCAGCTGTCCGCGGTAGTGAGCGATGACGTCTTAAAGAGTGAGGTAGTTCGAGTCAGACACGGGGCGCTATTGCGTTGATGGAGTTCTTGATCGGCGACCGCCCTTGGCTACCAAGCGCAACGAACGCCGGCGGAAGAAAGAGGCGGCTTAAGGAAGTGACTTGGCTAGATCAACCGATGTCGCTCCTTAGATTCGTCTGCCCGTCGCCTCGTGCCATTGGTGTCAGTGGTTTTAGCTCGATGCGCCGCGTCGCTTTGAGCCCGATCTGTGTTCTTCTTCCTTCCGCTAGCGCCGCCTTCATTCTCCCACCGCTCGATCGCCCTCCGTTCGAGCGCCTTACGCGTCTTTAGCACGTCGAACTCAATGCCGACGCCAGCCGATAGAGCTTCGCTCGCGATGGCGTCGGCAAGATCGGCGTCGGAGATTTCCAGTTCAGGAAAGATCTGTCTTATTGCTGCTAGGGCTTCCGAGAGAGCAAATGATTTCGGGTCTCTTTGGACCTCGTTGAGGAAGGCGCTAATTGCGGCGCGCACTTCAGGCTGAATTCGGTGAGTCGGGTCCGCGCTATTCATGGCGATTCTCCCTGGCAATCGTCTTAACGGTGCATACACGTTGAGGGTTCCCTCACGCGCGCGGGCAGCAGTATCCGCGGGTATGAGTGGTTGGCCGCATTCACCGTGGCATTTATTCGCCTAGTTCTCCCGCCATTCGCGCAGGACGAGCTGATGACGATGTGGAAGATTGGGCGCGATGTCGTCGGCAATATGTACCATTGGAACGGCCGGCTTCTGCCGGTCGAGGATCTGTGCGCCCTGGCACGCGAACATGACATCATCACCGTGGTCGACGGAGCGCAGACCTTCGCCCAGATGCCGCTCAGCTTCCGAAAGCTCGACTGCGACATCTTTGTGACGAGCTTGCATAAATGGCTCGGCGCGCCGGCGGGCAACGGCATGTTAGTTGTCAGGGAAGGAAGAAAAAGGAATTGACCTGCGGGCTGTCGCGCGTGTTCTGTAAAAAGGTTGGATCGGATGCAACATCGCGTCCAGGATATTCTAGTCCTCTTCGAGCCGACCACCAGGGAAAGCTGGGGCGCTAATGGCAAGCAAAGATGGGCAAAATCAGAGTGACCCGCGTTGGCATGGGCCTTAGGACCAAGACAAGACGGCCGGTGCCGTGTCCTTCGCCATCGACGAGGCTTAGCTGTTTCCGGTTTGCTCCACCTGCTTCAATGCCCGGCGAATTTCTCCATCAGGCTAGGCACAGGGCTCTCCTGTCGGCTCTCAAGTGGGGTCGCCAGACGGGTAAGCAGGGGTCGGCGACTTGGGGTCACAGGGGGCTGCAATCCCCCTTAAAACGGGTCCCAGACTGCCACAATATCCGGGAGCTCGACAAGTAAAAAAAGTCGATGATTCAATGTGTAACAGCGTGATCCTACGTGATAGAAATAGGACGGGTGGGATGGTTGTGGACCAGGATTATCGTGCTGTTTTGGTTCGAGACGAATTCTCCATTCAGATGCCCATCATTAGTGAATCTCGGTGTGTCGGTGGCTGCGCCTCCATGATTTGAATCTGCGGTGGCCAGCAGACGTCGAGGCTGAGGGGCGGTAGCCGGCCGCCGCCCTTAGTTCCGTGCGTCAAACAAACGGGCAGGCGTGTCCGGAGTCTGAAGGTCCACGAAATTCGCCGTACTTATTTCGCAAATATTTCGCAAAAAAAGTACGGCGTCGATTCGCTAAGCACTTGAAAACGTTGGTGATCCCGACAGGAATCGAACCTGTGACCTACAGATTAGGAATCTGCCGCTCTATCCTACTGAGCTACGGGACCACGCGGCCTGACACATAGCCGCTTCGGATCGTTTCGCCAAGAGGCCGGCCGCATGCAATCGGCCAGCCTTTTGTGCGGCGCTCGTCAGGCGGCCAGCGCGGTTTCCGCCAGCTTCACCCAGTAGCTCATGCCGTGCGGGATGGCCTCGTCGTTGAAATCGTAGGCCGGGTTGTGAAGACCGGCAGTGTCGCCATTGCCGATGAAGATGAAGGCGCCGGGGCGCGCTTCCAGCATGTAGGAGAAATCCTCGCCGCCCATCACCGGCTGGATGCCGCGGTGGACTTGGGCGTCGCCGGCGACATTGGCCGCGACGTCGCTGGCAAACACCGTCTCTTCGGCGTGATTGAAGGTCACGGGGTAATTTGCCTGGTAGTCGACCTCGATCTTGGCGCCGAAAGCGGTCGCCAGGCCGTCGCAGATGGTGCGGATGCGCTCTTCGGATTTCTTGGCGATCTCCTTGCGCAAGGTGCGCACGGTGCCGGCGATCTCGGCCGATTCGGGAATGATGTTATAGGCATCACCGGCATGGAATTTGGTCACCGAGACAACCACGGCCTCGACCGGATCGGTGCTGCGCGAGGCGATCGTCTGCAGCGCGCCGACCAGCTGGCTGGTGATGACGATCGGATCGATCGTGCCGTGCGGCATCGCGGCATGGCCGCCCCGGCCTTTCACGGTGATGGTGAATTCGGCCGTCGCCGCCATGATCGGGCCCGGACGGATGGCGAACTGGCCGACAGGCAGGCCCGGCATGTTGTGCATGCCGAACACTTTTGCGATGTCGAAGCGCTCCATCATGCCGTCCTTGACCATCTCGTTGCCGCCGCCGCCGCCTTCCTCGGCCGGCTGGAAGATCACCGCCACGGAGCCGGCGAAGTTGCGCGTTTCAGCGAGGTATTTCGCAGCACCCAAAAGCATCGCCGTGTGGCCATCATGGCCGCAGGCGTGCATCTTGCCGGGAACGGTCGACGCATAGGGCTTGCCTGATATCTCGTTGAGCGGCAGCGCGTCCATGTCGGCGCGCAGGCCGATGGTGGCGCCTTCGCCCTGGCGGCCGCGGATGATGCCGACGACGCCGGTCTTGCCGAGACCGGTGACCACATCGTCACAACCGAACTCTTTCAGCTTTTCGGTGACGAAAGCCGCCGTCTTGAAGACGTCGAAGTTCAGTTCCGGTGTCTGGTGCAGATGCCGGCGCCAGCCGGCGACTTCGTCCTGCATTTCAGCGGCGCGGTTCAGGATTGGCATGATGGTTCCATTTCGTCGTTGGAGCAGCCGGCTTCAGCCTGGTGTTGTGCAATTGTGCCTTGGGTTTTGCAATTGTGCCCTGGGTTTTGCAATTGTGCCCGGGGTTTTGCAATTGTGATTGTCAGGCACTTTGCCATGTTGGCGTCACATAGGGTAAATAGCACCGCACCGATGCGGTCCGTTTTTGAGGGTCGGACTCATTATGCTGGCGGTCACGTAACGAAATCTTACGGAGCCAGGGGCAATCAGGGCAAGAGGCGATTTCGGATTCGATCATGCGGCACAGGCATTTCCTCAAACTATTCTCGGCTGGCGCAATCATGCTGTCGGTCCTGGCCGGGCCGGCGCTGGCCAATCCGGTGGTTGTCTTCGACCTGAAGAACGGCCAGATCCTGCAGCATCAGGATGCCTTCAAGCGCTGGTATCCGGCGTCGCTCAGCAAGCTGATGACCGCCTATGTGACCTTCCGGGCGATCGCGGCCGGCGAAGTCCAGCTCGATTCGCCGATCAAGGTGACCAAACACTCCGCCGGCGAGCCGCCGAGCAAGATGGGTTTCAAGCCCGGCTCGGTGATGCGGCTCGACAATGCGCTGAAGATGATGCTGGTCAAATCGGCCAATGACATCGCCATGGCGGTCGGCGAGAATGTCGGCGGCTCGCAAGCCGCCTTCGCCGAAAGGATGAACGCCGAGGCGGCCCGGCTCGGCATGAACGGCACCCATTTCGTCAACCCGAACGGCCTCTACTCGCCCGACCAGTACACGACGGCGCGCGACCTTTCGGTCCTGGTGATGGCGATCCGCCGCGAGTTCCCGCAATATGCGCCGTGGTTCTCGATCGAAGGTCTTGCGGTCGGCAAGAAGGCCATCCCGAATTACAATCTCCTGATCGGCCGCTATCCCGGCGCCGATGGCATGAAGACGGGCTTCGTCTGCCCTTCCGGCTTCAACATGATCGGCTCGGCGACGCGCAATGGCCGCACGCTGGTGGCGGTCGTGCTTGGCGAGAAGTCGGCGGTCAGCCGTGCCGAGGCCGCGGCAAAACTGCTCGACCAGGGGTTTGATACGCCCGCCGCCGGCTCGGCCACCGTCACGACGCTGGCTCCGTACGGCGACACGGTCTCGCCCAACGACATGCATGACGAGGTCTGCAAGAAGAAGACGCCGGAGGAGCAGTCCGAGGCGCCGCCGGCCACTGCGGCCAAGGACGTGCCGAAATCGCCCTATCAGGAGAAGCTCGACCATGTGCCGACGCTGGTTGCCGTCGGCCTCGGCGGCGCTACCGGTCCGGCGCCGAAGGCGATGCTCGACCAGGGCGGCCAGGAATATGCCGACGTACCGATCCCGAGCTGGCGACCCGACAAGCCGGTACCGGCCGGCACGGGTCCGAAAGTGGTAGGTACGGCCGCGCAAGGCGACCAGCCGGCCAAGGTCGCGAACTAGAGCATGATCCCGAACCGAAGGTCCGCGTCAGCGAAACTTGGAGTCCGGTTTTCTCGGACGAACGGTTCCATTCGTCCAGAGATCATGCTCAAACAAAGAGACAACCGATGAGCGGCTTTCCTATCCCCGTCTCGGTGCTGACCGGCTTCCTCGGCGCCGGCAAGACGACATTGCTCAACCGGCTCCTGAAGGACCCGGCGCTGGCCGACACGGCGGTGATTATCAACGAGTTCGGCGAGGTGGCGATCGACCATCTGCTGGTCGAGCAGGCTTCCGACGGCATCATCCAGCTTTCGGATGGCTGCCTGTGCTGCACCGTGCGCGGTGAACTGGTCGACACGCTGGCCGACCTGGTCGACCGGCTGCAGACCGGCCGTATCGCCCGGCTTGCCCGCGTCATCGTCGAGACCACGGGGCTTGCCGACCCGGCGCCAGTGCTGCAGTCGATCATGGCGCATCCAGCACTTGTCCAGGCTTTTCGGCTCGACGGTGTCATCACGCTGGTCGACGCGGTCAATGGCAATGCCACGCTCGATGCCCATGTCGAAGCGGTCAAGCAGGTCGCCGTCGCCGACCGCATCGTGCTGAGCAAGGCCGATCTGGTGACCGATCCCGGCGATCTCGACACGCTGCGGACGCGCCTGCGGCAGATCAATCCCGGCGCCGAACTGCTCGATGCCGGTGACTCAGAGACGGGCGTAGCGGCGCTGTTTGATTGCGGCCTCTACAATCCCGCCACCAAATCCGCCGATGTGCGGCGCTGGCTCGGCGAGGAGGCGGCGCATGATCACGACCATCATCATGACGGTCATGACCACGGGCATAGCCATGACCACGATCACAGTCATGATCATGGCCATCGCCACGATCAGCGCGTGCGCTCCTATTCGCTGGTCCATGACGGCCCGGTGCCGTTTTCAGCGATAGAAATGTTCCTCGACCTGCTGCGTTCGACGCATGGCGAGAAGCTGCTGCGCATGAAGGGCGTGATCGAACTCAGGGAAGATCCGTCACGGCCGCTGGTCATCCACGGTGTGCAGAAGATCCTGCATCCGCCGGCAAGGCTGCCGGCCTGGCCGGACGGCCAGCGCGGCACGCGGCTGGTGCTGATCACGCTCGACATGCCGGAAGACTATGTGCGCCGGCTGTTCGCCGCCTTCACCAACCGGCCGTCGATCGACACGCCCGACCGCGCGGCGCTGGAAAACAACCCGCTGGCGATTGCCGGGCGGTAGCACCTACGATCGCTGCTCGCCGCGCTCGACCAGAAAGCGATGGCCGCCTGAGATCGCCGCTGTTTCAATCAGCTGATGGCCGGCGTCCGAGCAAAAGGCGGGAATATCGATGACGGCGAGCGGGTCGGTGGTTTCGAGCCACAGCCGGCTGCCCGGCTCCATTCCGGCCAGGCGCTTTTTCGCCTTGAGCACGGGAAGCGGGCAGTTCAGGCCCTTGAGGTCATAGATAGTGGCATCCGCGGCCAAGACCAGGCTCAGCCGCCGAACATGCCGAGCAGCTTGTTCTTCAGCTTTGCCACCGTGCCTTCGCCGGCGTCGGCGGCTTGCGTCTCGGCTGCCGGCGCGGCCTCGGTGGGGGCTGCGATGGTGGCGGTGGCGACTGGGGCTTCCTTGGCAGCCTTGGCCGCTTCCTTTTCGGCGAGCGCCTGCGCCTTGGCGGCTTCCTTGGCCTGCTTTGCGGCCTCTATGGCGGCCAGCCTCTGCTCCTCGGCCTTCTGCTTGGCGGCCTTCTCGGCGTCGAGTGCAGCCATCTTGCGGCCGGCCGGCGAATCGATGCGGCCCATGCGCGCCGTCTCGGTCACTGTGCCGTCGTTGTTGAGCGACGGCGGATCGATCGGCACGCGCTCGCCGCGCGCCCGGCGCTTCGACCAGTCGGAGACGATGCTGGCTTCCTTGATGCCGGCGATGGTCGGCTTGGGCGGCGGCACGCTGGCCTTGAGCGCGCCGTTAAACGCCGCGTCGTAGGTGCTCTGGTAAGTGTTGTAGGCGCTCTTCAGCGAATCCGGTTGCGTGGTCGCCGGGCACGGTCCGGTCGGATCGAATGTCTGGCCGTCGGCGGCGACCTGGTTGAAGACATAGCGCTTTTCGCAGACATCGACCTTCGGCGGCACCTTGGTGACCTCGAAATTGTCGTAGCCGACCTTCAGCATCTTCCAGAATTCATAATTCGGATCGTTGCGATAACGCGCCATGTTGGCGGCGGTCATGCGGAACGGAAAGGCCTCGACCTGGAACTCGGTCTGCCCGCCCTGGAAGGCATCGCGGCCGAAGGCATAGATCTGTTCGATCTGCGCGTCGGTCATCGAATAGCAGCCCGACGACGAACAGGCGCCGTGCACCATCAGATTCTGGCCGGTGCGGCCATTGGCGCGGTCATAGGCGTTGGGGAAGCCGATGTTGAAGGACAGATGGTAGTTCGAGCGCGGATTCATCTGCGCCGGACGCACAGTGTAGAAGCCTTCGGGCGCCTGGCGGTCGCCTTCGGTGTATTTGGGGCCTAGCTTGCCCGACCATTTGCAGATGTCGTAGCTCGCCACCATGTCGTAGCGGCCATTGGTCTTGGCCTTCCAGATCTCGAGCTTGCCCTCTTCCTTGAAGATGCGCGCCATCACCGAGGAGGTGCGCACCATGCCCTTGGCCTTCATGTCGGCAAGGATCTTGTCCGGCAGCGGCTTGTTGGCCTCCGGGGCAAAGTCCTTCATCGACGAATCATTGCAGCCGACAATGGCTATCGAGGTGACGAGGACTCCGGTGCGGGCAAGCTTGGCAAACATGGATACGGCTATGTCTTTTCCCTCGGGCCAATGGCTTCGAAACGGCCGAGCCCATATGCTGAACACCGACGGACCGTAAGCCCGTTAACCTTGAAAATTCCTTACCGCAAGCTTCGACCAACCCCTCACGGCAATTTCATTGACCCGAATGCGGCGGCATTTTTGTGGCGAAATTGCTCATTGCCGCCACATTGCCTTGGGCGCAGGGCTCCCGATGGCCTAGTTCCGCCGTCCGAAAGGCGTCAGAGGCTGCGGCCCATCGCCAGATATTTCTCGCGGCGCTGTTCGCGGAAGTCGGTGTTGGCGCCGTAAAATTCCTTCATCGTCTTGGCAATGAGGTCGCCGGTCGCGGCAATCACCGTTTCGGGCGCGCGCTGGGCGCCGCCCATCGGCTCGGGGATGATGGCGTCGATGATCTTCAGTTCCAGAAGGTCCTGCGCGGTGATCTTCATGTTGGTCGCCGCGTCCTTGGAGCGCGTCGTGTCGCGCCACAGGATCGAGGCGGCACCCTCAGGCGAAATCACCGAATAGATGGCGTGTTCGAGCATGTAGACGCGGTTGGCGGTGGCGATCGCGATGGCGCCGCCCGAACCGCCTTCGCCGATGACCACCGAAATCGACGGCACTTTCAGGCCAAGGCAGGCCGAGGTCGAGCGGGCAATGGCTTCGGCCTGGCCGCGCTCCTCGGCGCCGACGCCGGGATAGGCGCCCGCCGTGTCGACCAGCGTCAACAGTGGAATCTTGAAGCGGTCGGCCAGCTCCATCAGCCGCACCGCCTTGCGGTAGCCCTCGGGGCGCACGGAACCGAAATTGTGCTTCAGGCGGCTGGTCGTGTCCGAGCCCTTTTCCTGACCGATGATCGCGATAGGCTCGCCACGGAAGCGGGCGAAACCACCGACGATCGCCTGGTCTTCGCCGAAATTGCGATCGCCGGCCAACGGCGTGAAATCGCTGAACAGGCCCTTGATGTAGTCGACGCAGTGCGGCCTGTCGGAGTGGCGGGCCACCTGCACCTTCTGCCAGGGCGTCAGCGCCTTGTAGAGTTCGCGCAGCGCGTCGCGGGAACGCTTCTCTAGCCTGGTGATCTCATCGGCGACATCAACCGCCTCGCCGTTCTCGGCAAGCTTCTTGAGCTCGAGGATCTTGAGCTCAAGATCCTGCACCGGCTTTTCGAAATCGAGGTAGTTGTACATGCTTGAGCGGACCGATACGTCGGAAGGCAAGGACTGCGGAACCGTTGAAACCAAGGCTCCGGGCGGTGAAATGTCGTCCTCACATAGCGATATGAGGCCTAGTCGGCAAGCGGATGATGATCGTTGACCAGCCGCACCAGCCGCTCCTCCAGCACATGGGTGTAAATCTGTGTCGTCGATATGTCGGCATGGCCAAGCAGCTGTTGCACGGCCCTGAGATCGGCGCCGTTCTGCAGGAGATGGCTGGCGAAAGCATGGCGCAGCACATGCGGCGATATCTTCGCCGAGGCGATGCCGGCCCGCGCCGCCAGCCCTTTCAGGTCGCGGGCAAAGACCTGGCGCGAGAGATAGCCGCTGTCGGATGCTGCGGGAAACAGGAACGGGCTTTCGGCGAAGGTGGGCACCCCGGCCCGGGCGGCAAGCCAGGCGCGCATTGCCGTGCGCGCCTTGACCGACAGCGGCACCATGCGCTCCTTGTCGCCCTTGCCGCGCACCATGAAGAAACGGTCGTCACGCTGCGCCACCGTCACCGGCAGGCCGACCAGTTCGGACACGCGCAGGCCGGTGGCGTAGAGCACCTCGACCAGAGCATGCAGGCGAAGGGCGGCCAGCCTGTCGCTGTAGCCGAGCCCGGCGTCGCCGGCTTCCTGTGCGGCGCGGTCGATCAGCCGGCCGGTGTCGGCCTCGCTCATCGTCTTGGGCAATGGACGGCCCTTTTTCGGGCTGTCCAGCGTGCCTGTCGGGTCGTCCGCGCGCAGGCCCTCTGCGTAAAGGAACTTGAAGAACTGGCGGATCGCCGACAGTTTGCGCGCCTGCGAAGTCGGCGCGAAGCCGCGCGCGGCGATGTCATCGAGATAGGCGCGGATATCGGCGGCGGCGGCACCGGCAAGCCCGCCATCGATCTCGCTCGAAGCGTCTTCGAGGTCGCGGCGGTAGGAGGACAGCGTGTTTTCGGCAGCGCCGCGTTCGGCGCTCATCATTTCCAGAAAGGCCTCGATGCGGGCGGCGCTGTTCATTTCCTGCTGGTCAGTTTTTCTTCGGGATTTAGTTCTTCTTGGGATTCAGCTTTTCCGGCGGGATACGCACGCTCATCTCTGCTTTTTTCGGCTCGACGAACATCACCAGCGCGAACATCGTACCATAGGCAATGCCGGCCAGAATCGCGAGGGTCACGACAAAGCGAAACAGTGTCGGCATCAATTTTCGCCCGTCTTCTTGTTCTGCGTTTCCAAACCCTGTGCCCTTATGGGACGCCAATCCGGCCAATTCAAGGAAGAAGCGGAGGCCTGTTAGCAACTTCTGATGCAGTCATCCCTTGGCCGATATAGGCTTGCCCGTGCTCGGCACGCTTGACGCAAACCGGCTTTTCATGTCGATACGCCGGCAAAGAGGGCCCAAGAAACAGCTGATGACCGCGCACCAAAATCCTCCGGGCGAGACCCACGCCGCGCTACTTGGCCGGCTGGGCAGCCGGTCCGTCGTCTTTGTCGGCCTGATGGGCGCCGGCAAGACGGCGATCGGCCGCAAGGTGGCGGCCATGCTTTCGCTGCCTTTCATCGACAGCGACCAGGAGATCGAGAGCGTCTCGCGCATGACCGTTCCGGAGCTGTTCGAGCGCTATGGCGAGACGGAGTTCAGGGCGCTGGAGCAGCGCGTCATCCTTCGCGTGCTGGAGAACGGCCCACAAGTTCTGTCGACCGGTGGCGGCGCCTTCATGAACGCTCAGACGCGCGAGGCCATCGCCGCGCATGGCGTGTCGGTGTGGCTGAAGGCCGAACTCGACCTGCTGATGGAACGCGTTTCCAAGAAGCAGAACCGGCCGCTGTTGAAGAGTGCCGATCCCCGTGCCGTGCTGGAGCGGCTGATGGGTGAGCGCTATCCGGTCTACGCGACATCAGATGTCACCGTGCCGACCCGCGACGACCGCAAGGAAGTCATCGCCGCCGAGGTGCTGGGAGCACTGTGCCGGCATTTCGGCATCGATGAAATCGCAGTGACGGGAGAGATCGAATCGTGAGCGCGGATCAGCCAGTCACCGTCGAAGTCGGGCTTGGCGACCGTGCCTACGACATATTGATCGGCTCCGGCCTTTTGTCGCGCGCCGGCACCGAGATTTCGCGCCGCCTGCCGGGCACGCGCGCTGCTGTCGTCACCGACCAGAATGTCGCCGCCGCGCATCTCGATACGCTGAAGGCCGGGCTTGAGAAGGGTGGCATCCAGCCCACCGTCATCACACTGCCGCCGGGCGAGAAGACCAAGAGCTTCGCCCATCTCGAAGAGGTGGTCGATGGCGTTCTGGCAGCCAGGCTGGAGCGCGGCGACGTCGTCATCGCGCTGGGCGGCGGCGTCATCGGCGATCTCACCGGTTTTGCCGCCGGCATCGTGCGGCGCGGCATGAATTTCGTGCAGATCCCGACTTCGCTGCTGGCGCAAGTCGATTCCTCCGTCGGCGGCAAGACCGGCATCAACAGCCCGCGCGGCAAGAACCTTGTCGGCGTCTTCCTGCAGCCCAAGCTGGTGCTGGCCGACACCGAAGTGCTCGACACGCTGCCGATCCGCGAATTCCGCGCCGGCTATGCCGAACTCGCCAAATACGGGCTGATCGACCGGCCGGAATTTTTCGCCTGGCTGGAAGCGAACTGGGAAAAAGTGTTCGCCGGCGGGCCGGAGCGGGGAGAGGCCATTGCCGAAGCCTGCCGCGCCAAGGCCGATGTGGTCGCGCGCGACGAGTTCGAGACCGGTGACCGCGCGCTGCTCAACCTTGGCCACACATTCGGCCACGCGCTCGAAGCCGCCACGCAATATGACGGAACCCGGCTCGTCCATGGCGAGGGGGTGGCCATCGGCATGGCGCTGGCGCATCGGTTCTCCTCGCGACTCAACCTCGCCAGTCCTGACGATGCGGCGCGCGTCGAGACGCATCTGCGCGCCGTCGGCCTGCCGTGGCGGATGGCCGACATTCCAGGCGATCTGCCCGATGCCGAGGCGCTGCTTTCATTCATCACCCAGGACAAGAAGGTGTCACGCGGTGCGCTGACCTTCATCCTGACGCGCGGCATCGGCCAGGCTTTTATCGCCAAGGACGTGCCGGCTTCGGAAGTGCTGTCGTTCCTGAGGGAAAACCATCCAGCCAGCCGGAAAGCCGGCTGAGATGGACAACGAGACGGGCTGGGTCATCGTCGCCGTCCTTGCCATCCTCATCCTGCTGGTCGTTGCCGTGCGCACGCGCCTGCTTGCCATGTTCGGCTACGAGCTGTCGCGCATCGAACCGCAGCGCTCGAGCCAGGACGAATTGCGCGGCGCGGTCGACGATTTCCGCCGTGACGGCCAGGTGGTGCGCGAGGACCGCGACCGCATTGGCGGCCTGTTCGACCTCGAAGAGCTCGAAGTCTCCGATATCATGGTCCACCGCACCAATATGCGCTCGGTCAATGCCGACAATGCGCCGGAAGCGGTGGTGCGCGAGATCCTGCAGAGCCCACACACCCGCATGCCGCTGTGGAAGGGCTCGCTCGACAACATCGTCGGCGTGCTGCACGCCAAGGATCTGCTGCGTGCGCTGAACGAAGTCGGCAACGACTTTTCCAAGATCGACGTGATGAAGATCGCCTCGAAACCCTGGTTCGTGCCCGATACCACGACCTTGCAGGAACAGCTCAACGCCTTCCTGCGCCGCAAGGCGCATTTCGCGGTCGTCGTCGACGAGTATGGCGAGGTCGAAGGGCTGGTGACACTGGAGGACATTATCGAGGAGATCGTCGGCGAAATCGCCGACGAGCACGACGTCGACATCCAGGGCGTCAAGCAGGAAGCCGACGGCTCCGTCGTCGTCGACGGCAATGTGCCGATCCGCGACCTGAACCGGGCGCTCGACTGGAACCTGCCGGACGAGGAAGCGACCACCATCGCCGGCCTCGTCATCCACGAGGCGCAGTCGATCCCCGATGAGAAGCAGGCCTTCACCTTCCACGGCAAGCGCTTCATCGTTATGAAGCGCGACAAGAACCGCATTGCCCGGTTGAGGATCAGGCCGGCCGGCGACGCTTAGAGCAGTTCACCGTTTCACGGAAACGGCGAACCGCTCTAACTCTTTGTTTTGACGCAATTCCCAAGGGAAAGCGCTATGCGCTTTTCCCGGGAAAACCGTTTCACACTTTTCCTGGAATTGTTCTAAAGCCCTTGTTTTTATGCCTGTCGTTTGTCCCGCCGCTGCGCACTTTTTGGGCGACATGCGTCAGGCCGAGAGCCGTGAGGACCAGCGCCTCATTCTGCGATCTGGCTCGTCGAGCGTTCGTGGATCGTCAGGCCCGTCTCAGCGTCGACAGCCGCCAAACTGACCTCATAACCCCAAAGCCTCCGGATGTGACGAAGCGTGGCGTCACGGCTGGCATCCTCGAGAAGGATGCCGTGATTCACCTTGTGCTGCAGTCGCAAATGCCGGTCGCCGAGCAGATCGACATCCACCACCTGAATGTCCGGTCGGTTCGCGCCGACGTCGTAGCTGTGAGCGAGCGCGGCGCGGATCTTTTCATAGCCGCGCTCATTGTGGATCGAGGCAACCTGAAAATGCGGTTGGTCGGCAACGTCGCCGAGCACAAAAAACCGCCACTTCCGGATCAAGGCCGGGCTGAGGTATTGGCGGATGAAGGACTCGTCGCGGTGCTCTGCCCATGCGTCGAGCAGGACCTCGCGCCAGTTTCCGCGGCCGGCTATGTTGGGAAACCAGTCCCGATCCTCGGCCGTCGGCTCGGTCGAGATGCGCTGGATGTCCTGCATCATGTACGAGGCCGAGAGCGTAGGGGTTGATGCCGGAAAAGCGCGGATCGTCGAACGCCGGCTGGAAGATCACGTTGGAATGATTGCGCAGGATTTCGAGCATGGCGCCCTCGCTGATCCGGCCGCGGTCGAACAGCATGTTCATCAACGTATAGTGCACGAAGGTGGCGCAGCCCTCGTTCATCACCTGTGTTTGCCGTTGCGGATAAAAATATTGTGCTATGACACGAACGATCCTGATGATTTCACGCTGCCAGGGCTCCAGGATCGGGCTGTTCTTTTCCAGGAAATAGAGCAGGTTTTCCTCGGGCAGGTTGAGCGATTTCTTCCACTCCGGGTCTTGGGCCTTGTCGTTGACCCTTTGCTGTGAAGGCGGCAGCGTGCGCCACAAATCGTTGTAGGAGCGCTCTTCGTATTCGAGACGCTCGCGAAGCCCTTCGCGCTGGCGTTCCGACGACAGCTTCGGTGGCCGGCGATAGCGGAACACGCCCTGTTCCATCAGCGCGTGGGTGGAATCGAGAACAGCCTCGACGGCAGCGCGGCCGTGCCGCTCCTCGCAACGAGCAATGTAGCTCTTGGCGAAGTCCAGGTAGCCGAGGATCGCCCCAGCGTCCGTCCACTGCTTGAACAAATGATTGTTCTTGAAGAAATGGTTATGCCCGAGCGCAGCATGGGCCGTCACCAAGGCCTGCAGGGCCATGGTGTTTTCCTCCATCAGATAGACGATGCAGGGATTGGAATTGATGACCAGTTCATAGGCAAGCCCGCGCCCGCCTTTGCGATAGAGCAGGTCCTGGTAGAGGAAGTGTTTGCCGAAAGACCAGTGATGGTACATCAGTGGCATACCGACTGACGAGTAAGCGTCGAGCATCTGTTGGGAGGAGATGATCTCCATCTGCACGGGATAGGTATCGAGATGAAGCTCTTCGACCGCGATTGCCTCGATCGCGTCATAGGTCCGCGACAATTTCGTAAAATCCCAGTCGGATCCGGAAAAAAGCAGATCGGATTTACCGGCTTGTCTGGCCATCGGCCCCTCTCACGCTCTCTTAAGGACAGCAGGCTGTCTGCCGAAGAGCTGGCGAAAGACCGGGTAGATATCGGCGGGCGTGGCGATGCGGCTCATCTGGAAGTTCGACCATTTCAGGTCGATCGCGCTATAGGCACGCCATAAAGATGTCCCGTTTTCGGTCGTGCCGAAGATGTGGGCTTCGCGCTTGTCGATGATCTCGACGTAGGCAAAATACTGGCACAGCCGCATGAGCTTGCCGTCGAGCAGGGCTATGCAGCGCTCGGAATCGGTGACGGAATTGTCTCCGTCAGAGGCCTGGGCGGCATAGATGTTCCACTCGCTGGGCGGATATCGCTGCCTGATGATGCGATGCATTTCCTCGAGCGCGGTGGAAACGATGGTACCGCCGCTTTGCGTGCAATTGAAGAACGTCTCCTCGTCAACCTCCTGCGCCTCGTGGGTATGGCGGATGAAGACGATCTCGATGCGGTCATAGCGCCGTTTCAAGAACAGGTGCAGCAGCACGAAGAAGCGCTTGGCCAGATCCTTTTCGCGCTCGCCCATGGACCCGGACACATCCATCAGACAGAACATGACGGCATTGGCGTTCGGCACAGGCTGGGGATCGAAGCGGTTGAATCGGATGTCGACAGGATCGACAAAGGCAATTCGCCTGCGCCGCCGCTCCAACCGGTCAAGCTCCTGCCGCAATGCCGCAATGCGCTGGCGCGCCGCTGCGCTGGATGGCACCACCTCAAGCATGGCAATTTCCTCGAGGATCGCGTCCAACTCCTCCTGCTTAGGGCGCCTCAGCGCGATGCGCCGGCCGTGGCTGTTACGCATCGTGCGCCCAACATTGATGTTGGTCGGTGAACCGGTGGCGGCGAAGCCAGCCCGGCGCGGCTTGAAGGCAAGGATTTCCTTGAGGTTGAGCTTGACCATATCCGGGAGTTCGAGATCCTCGAAAAAAAGATCGAGCACCTCTTCGCGTGACAGCACGAAACGAAAGTCGTCTTCAGACGCCGTGTTTCCCGGGGATGACGCCCCAGCGCCGACGCCCTTGCCGGGCTTGGGGATCAGGTCTCCAGGGGAGAAATGCCTATTGCCCGGCAGGATGTGCTGGCGCATGCCGCCGTTCCTGGCGTTGTTGAAGGTCGGCTCGCCCGTGCCTCTTTCGGGCATGGGCACGGCGTGCTCGGCATCCACGTCTGCGATCCTGCCGATGCGGATCTGATCGCGAATGCTCCGCTTGAGCTCTTCGCGCGCGCGCCTAAGGAAGCGCTGGCGATTGCCCAGGCTTTTGTCCTTCGGATTCAGGCGACGGTCGATAAAGATAGGCATGGAACCATTCGGGCTTTCTCAACCCGCCTTGTTCACGCGCATGTACCAGTCGACAAGCCGGCGCACCTGCCGCTCGGTGTAGCCGCGTTCCACCATGCGCTGCACGAATTCATTGTGCCGCTTTTCCGTGACGCTGTCCTGCTTGGAGCCGAAACTGATCACCGGCAAGAGGTCTTCGACCTGGCCGAACATGCGCTTCTCGATGACCTCGCGAAGTTTCTCATAACCTGTCCACGATGGGTTGCGGCCGTGGTTTCGCGCCCGGGTACGCAGCGTGAATTTGACCACTTCATTGCGGAAGTCCTTGGGATTGGCGATGCCGGCCGGTTTCTCGACCTGCGACAATTCCTTGTCCAATACCTCGCGATTGAGAATCTGGCCCGTATCGGGATCCTTGTAGTCCTGATCCTCAATCCAGGCATCGGCATAGGCGATGTAACGGTCGAAGAGGTTCTGGCCATACTCGCTGTATGATTCCAGATAGGCCTTCTGGATTTCGTGGCCGATGAACTCGGCATAGCGCGCTGCCAGTTCCGACTTGATGAAGTCGAGATAGGCAGCTTCCGTTTCCTTTGGAAACTGCTCGCGCTTGATCGCCTCCTCCAGGATGTAGATCAGATGCACGGGATCGGCAGCCACCTCCTTCGTGTCGTAGTTGAATGTCTGCGACAGGATCTTGAAGGCGAAGCGTGTGCTGACGCCGGTCATGCCTTCGTCGACGCCGGCGGTATCGCGATATTCCTGGACCGACTTCGCCTTGGGATCGACCTCCTTGAGGTTCTCGCCGTCATAGGCGCGCATCTTGGTGTAGAGCGGCGAATTGTCGTGCTCGGCAAGGCGGGTCGAGACCGTGAATCGGCTGAGAATGTCCAGCACTTCAGGTGCGCAGGGGCTGGTGGCCAAGTCGCTCTCGCGCAGCAGCTTTTCATAGATCTGCCTCTCTTCGGTGATCCGCAGGCAATACGGCACCTTGACCACGAGGATGCGGTCGAGAAAGGCCTCGTTGTTCTTGTTGTTCTTGAACTGTTGCCATTCCGATTCGTTGGAATGGGCAATGATGATGCCCTGATAGGGAAAGGCGCCGAAATTCTCGGTACCGTTGTAGCTGCCTTCCTGGGTCGCCGTCAGCAACGGGTGCAGGACCTTGATAGGCGCCTTGAACATCTCGACGAATTCGAGCAGGCCTTGCGTGGTCCGGTTCAGTCCGCCGCTGTAGGAATAGGCGTCCGGATCGGACTGGCTGAAATTTTCCAGTTGTCTGATGTCGACCTTGCCAACCAGGGCCGAGACATCCTGATTGTTCTCGTCGCCGGGCTCTGTCTTGGCAATGCCGATCTGGCGCAGCCGCGAAGGCATCAACTTGACCACGCTGAATTTGGAAATGTCGCCGGACAGTTCGTCGAGGCGCTTGGCCGCCCATGGTGAGATGAGCCCGTTCAGCCGGCGTCGGGCTATGCCGTATTTATCCTCCAGCAGGTCGCCCATGCGATCGGGATGGAAAAGGCCAAGTGGCGATTCGAAAACCGGGCTGATCTGGTTACCGACCTTCAGCGTGTAGATCGGGCGCAGCTCCATCAATTTCTTCAACCGTTCGGCCAGAGAGGATTTACCGCCGCCGACAGGGCCAAGGAGGTAGAGGATCTGCTTGCGCTCCTCGAGTCCCTGGGACGCATAGCGGAAATACCCGGCGATGCGCTCGATCGTTTCCTCCATTCCGTAGAAGTCGGAGAAGGAGGGATAGATCTTAACGGTGCGGTTCGAGAAAATGCGGCCGAGCCGTTCATCCTTGCTGGTGTCGACCAGGTTCGGCTCGCCGATTGCCTCGACCATCCGTTCAGGCGCCGAGGCATACATTGATTTGTCCTCTCGGCACGCAAGGAGATACTGCTGGAGGCTGATTTCTTCCTGGGCCGCGTTCGCATAAATCTCCGAAAACAGATCGAAGACGTCGGACTGATTCTCACGCATGATACTTTGCCCTCAGCGCCGGTCTGGCTGCCGGCTGGCTCATCATATATTCAACTGCTGCAACGCATTGTGGTTCCTTCACATGAAGGAGAGCGCGCGCATCTGTCGTTGAGACCTGGGGCACTACCCATGTCACTGAAATTCCTGTCCAAATACTTAAGTGGTGATGGCCAGATGAGACCGTCAAGGGGTAGATATTGATTTCGTGAACTGAACGACAAGGGCAGTGCATTGATGCGGCCTGAAGCGGCGTTGCGACCCGATGCGAGTTCAACAAAGCCCGGTCGATCCAGCCTCCTCCATAGCGGATGAGTCCCCAAAGCTTGAGGTCCGCATCGATGGTCGATCGCCGAGCCAGACCGCTAAGCATTACCAATCCTTAACTGGACGCTCGCGGTGCCTGCGGGCACTGTTGGCTACACGGTCGGGAGACCACGATGATCGATCGACGAAGCCTCGTTCTGGCCTCCGTGGCGGTGGTGCTGCCATTGGGAGCATCGGCCGCGTGGCGCCCGCGCCAACCCGCGCAAAAAACCTTCGACTACGGTCCGGCCAAGCTCGATGTCTACGCGCCCGACGGCGCGAAAAACCTGCCTGTCGTCTTTTTCGTTCATGGCGGCGCCTGGGAGTTCGGCAAACGCAGCCAGGTGGGCGCCAAGCCGACCTTCCTGCTTGCCAACGGCTTCTGCTTCGTCTCGATCGATTACCGCATGCTGCCCGAGGCTGATGTCGCGACCCAGGCCAATGACGTGGAAAAGGCCTATGCCTATGTCAGGGCCAATATTGCCGGGCACGGCGGCGACCCCAAGCGCATTGTCGGCATGGGCCATTCGGCCGGTTGCCACCTGATTGCGTTGACCGGCATGCGCGGCGGGCTGCCTGGCGTCGCTGGGCTGCTGCTCGACGACACCAGGGCCTATGACCTAGTGGCGCTTGAGAAAAATGGCGGCATGGTGCGGGCCTATGCCAGGGTCTTTTCCGATCCCTCGCAATGGGCGGCACTGTCCCCGGCCAACTATGTCGACGGCCGCAAGCATCCGCCGACTTTCATCGCCTATTCCGGGGCGTCCGGCCGTGGCGAGGATTCGAAAGCCCTTGCCGAGCGCCTACGAGCCACGGGCACGAAGGTGACGCTGTTCGACGGCAGCGCGTATACGCACATGTCGATCAACCGCGATTTCGGTGGGGATGGCGACGCGCTGACCGGTGCCGCGCTGGCATTCCTGAAATCGACGGTCGGCTGATCGCTGCCGACTTCCGCTCGAAGCGGTGATCTGAAGGTCCGAAGCCGAGCGGACCCGACCTACCAGCGGGTCTTTTCGCCGGGCGCTGCCGGTTCGATCGCCAGTGCGTGCACGCCGGCCTTGAGTTCGTCGGCAAGCAGGTCATTGACGGCGCGGTGGCGGTCGATGCGGCTCATGCCGGCAAAGGCCGATGCAACGACACGGACGCGAAAATGCGTCTCGCCGGTGCCGTCATAGGCGCCGTGATGATCCGAGCCGTGGTGATGGTGGCCGGCGTGGAGATGGCTTTCGTTGATGATGACCAGCCGCTCGGGCGAAAATGCCTTGTTGAGCTTGTCTTCCATGGTCGCCTGTATGGACATTACCGTCTCCCTTCACCACATATGGCTGGCGCACCAGCCCCGGGGGCCGCTGTATCGCAACTAAATCCGTCATTCGCCTGCTTTAGGCCGCGATTCAGCGGTTAGGGCGATGATCGCGAAAATGTCAATTCTTGTTTCGCATCTGCGAACGCCCCATAAATGGGTGAGATGAAGCCGTACCCCAAATATTTCGAGAAGATTCGCATCCGCCCGGAGAAGGATGCGGAGCTGAAGTCGCACTCGCCGATCTGCCAGTGGGATGGCTGCAAGGAGGCGGGCACCCATCGCGCGCCGGTCGGGCGGATGAAGGAGGGCGAGTATTTCCGCTTCTGCTTCGACCATGTGCGCGAGTACAACAAGGGCTTCAACTATTTCTCCGGCGTCCCGGACACCGAGGTCGCGCGCTTCCAGAAGGAAGCCATGACCGGCCATCGGCCGACCTGGAAGATGGGCGTCAATGGCGCCTCGACGCGCTCATCGCCCGATATGGCGCAGATGCGCTCCGGCCGCGCCGGCTATTACAACCGCATGCGCGACCCGTTCGACCTGTTCAAGGGACCGAAGGATCCGCGCGAGGCGCGCGAGCGCAAGGCCAAGCCGCTTGAGGCCAAGGCGCTGGAAACGCTTGGCCTTGATACAAAGGCGACTGGCAAGGATATCAAGGCGCGCTATAAGGAACTGGTGAAACGTCACCATCCGGATGCGAATGGTGGCGATAGAGGTTCGGAAGACCGGTTCCGCGATGTGCTGCAGGCCTATCGCGTGCTCAAACAGGCGGGCCTGTGCTGAGCGACCCTATGGTTTGTGTCGTTTTCCAACTTTCATAAGGTTGGAAAAGGCTTTAAGACCGCCCCCGAACAAAATCGATTGCCGGCGAAACGGGACGTTTCGCCCGTGGAGACGTTGAGAGATATGAACAAGGTCGATCGCGACATCGCCAACCTGCCCGACACGACGGTGTCGGTGAAGGAAAAATTCGGCTTCGAGTCCAAGATGGTGGTGCCGGCCTATTCGGTGACATCAGAGCATGTGCCTGACGTCGATCCGGACTATCTGTTCGACAAGGCGACGACGCTGGCGATCCTTGCCGGCTTTGCCTACAACCGCCGCGTCATGGTGTCGGGCTATCACGGCACCGGCAAGTCGACCCATATCGAACAGGTCGCCGCCCGCCTCAACTGGCCCTGCGTGCGCGTCAATCTCGACAGCCATGTCAGCCGTATCGATCTCGTCGGCAAGGACGCGATCGTCGTCAAGGACGGCTTGCAGATCACCGAATTCCGCGATGGCATCCTGCCCTGGGCCTACCAGCACAATGTCGCGCTCTGCTTCGACGAGTATGATGCCGGCCGCCCGGACGTGATGTTCGTCATCCAGCGCGTGCTGGAATCGTCGGGCCGGCTGACGCTGCTCGACCAGAGCCGGGTCATCCGTCCGCATCCGGCATTCCGTCTGTTCTCGACCGCCAACACGGTCGGCCTTGGCGACACCACCGGTCTTTATCACGGCACGCAGCAGATCAACCAGGCGCAGATGGACCGCTGGTCGATCGTCACTACGCTGAATTATCTGCCGCACGACAATGAAGTGAACATCGTGCTGGCCAAGGCCAAGCACTATCGCGACACTAAGGGCAAGGACATCGTCAACAAGATGGTGCGCGTCGCCGACATGACGCGTTCGGCCTTCATCAATGGCGATCTGTCGACCGTGATGAGCCCGCGTACCGTCATCACCTGGGCCGAGAACGCCGAGATCTTCGGCAATATCGGCATGGCGTTCCGGCTGACCTTCCTCAACAAGTGCGACGAGCTGGAGCGCTCGGTGGTGGCCGAATTCTACCAGCGCGCCTTCGGCGAGGATCTGCCCGAGAGCGCCGCCAACGTGGTGCTGGGCTAAGCATAGCCTCGATGGCGGGTCCGGGCGACAACACGCGTAACAAGTCGAAGACGGGGTCTGAAGCCGACAGCTTCAAGCGTGCCGTCACTGTCTGCATGCGCGCCATTGCCGGCGACAAGGACATGGAAGTCGGCTTCGCCAAGGACCGGCCGGCACTCGCCGGCAGCCGCGCGCGTTTGCCCGAATTGCCAAAGAAGGCGTCGAAGACCGATATTGCGATCACCCGCGGGCTCGGCGATTCCATGGCGCTCAAGCGTGCCTGCCACGATGCGCGCATCCACACCAAGCTGGCGCCGGAAGGCAAGGCGGCGCGCGCCATCTATGACGCGGTCGAGCAGGCTCGCGTCGAGGCGATCGGCAGCCGCGCCATGCAAGGCGTCGCCGACAATATCGGCTCGATGCTGGAGGACAAATACGCCAAGGCCAATCTGGTCGACGTCAAGGACAAGGCCGACGCGCCGATCGAGGAAGCGCTGGCGCTGATGGTGCGCGAGAAGCTGACCGGCCGGCCGGTCCCGAAGAGCGGCGAGCGGCTGGTCGAACTCTGGCGTCCGTGGGTCGAGGAGAAGGCCAAGGCCGACCTCGACGGCCTGTCGGCCAAGCTCGACGACCAGCAGGCCTTCGCCCGCGTCGTGCGCGAAATGCTCGCCTCCATGGAAATGGCCGAGGAACTCGGCGACGACCAGGAGACGGAAGATTCCGAGGACAATGACGACAACCAGCCGCAAGGCGAGGAGCAGAGCGAGGAGGGCGGTGAAGAGGATTCCGGCTCCGAGCAGTCGCAGTCGGAGGATGCCGAGGCTTCGGCCGATGACGAGCAGTCGTCCGAGACGGAGGCGTCCGACGCCACCGCCGACGATTTGTCCGACGATGACGATGCCGACGCCGAGACGCCCGGCGAAGCGCGGCGCAACGACAATCCCTTCACCAATTTGCCGAAGGAAATCGACTACAAGGTCTTCACCACCGCTTTCGACGAGACGGTCGGGGCCGAGGAGCTTTGCGAAGAAGAAGAGCTCGACCGGCTGCGCGCCTTCCTCGACAAGCAGCTAGCCAATCTGTCCGGCGTCGTCGGGCGGTTGGCCAACCGGCTGCAGCGCCGTCTGATGGCGCAGCAGAACCGCTCCTGGGATTTCGACCTGGAAGAGGGCTATCTCGATCCGGCGCGGCTGGTGCGTGTCGTCATCGACCCGATGCAGCCGCTGTCCTTCAAGCAGGAGCGCGACACCAAATTCCGCGACACGGTGGTGACACTGGTGCTCGACAATTCCGGCTCGATGCGCGGCCGGCCGATCACGGTAGCCGCCACCTGCGCCGACATCCTGGCGCGCACGCTGGAACGCTGCGGCGTCTCGGTCGAGATCCTCGGCTTCACCACGCGAGCGTGGAAGGGCGGCCAGGCGCGCGAGAAGTGGCTGAAGGACGGCAAGCCGCCGAACCCCGGCCGGCTCAACGATCTGCGCCATATCATCTACAAATCCGCCGACCATCCGTGGCGGCGGGCACGGCGCAATCTCGGCCTGATGATGCGCGAAGGCCTGCTCAAGGAAAACATCGACGGCGAAGCGCTGCTGTGGGCGCACAACCGGCTGATCGCCCGGCCGGAACAGCGCAAGATCCTGATGATGATCTCGGATGGCGCGCCGGTCGACGATTCAACGCTTTCAGTCAATCCGGGCAATTATCTGGAACGCCATTTGCGCGCCGTCATCGAACTGATCGAGACGCGCTCGCCGGTGGAACTGCTGGCCATCGGCATCGGCCATGACGTCACGCGCTATTACAGGCGCGCCGTCACCATCGTCGATGCCGAGGAACTGGCCGGCGCCATGACCGAGCAATTGGCTTCGCTGTTTGCCGAGGAGAGCGCACGCGACACGCGGCGTGGCGGCATGCGGCGCGCCGGATGATCTTTTCGCGCGGCGGGTTTCGGCAAACGCTCTTCGCCGCCATCGCCCTGTTCGCCGGCGTGGCGTCCGCGCCAGCCAGTTCGGCTGGCTCGGCCGCGGTTGAACCCGTTGAAGTCTCGGCCCGCCCGATCACCGAATTCCATATTGGCCGCACCGACAAGCAGTTCGGCCCGCTCGAATTCGCCGGCGGGCTGGAAATGACCTCGCCTTCACGCGATTTCGGTGCGCTGTCGGCCTTTCGGTTTCTGAAAGCGGGCAGCGATTTCATCGGCGTGGCCGACACCGGCTACTGGTTCTTCGGCACGCTGGCCCGCGATGCAGACAAGCGGCCTATCGGCATCCAGAACTTCCGCATGCAGCAGATGGTCGACCAGAGCGGTCAGCCGATCGACGAGAAGTGGGAAGTCGATGCCGAAGGCCTCGCGGTCAAGGATGGCATCGCCACGGTCGGTTTCGAGCGCAACCACCGCGTCGCCCAGTTCAGGATCGACCCCAATGACATGAAGGCGCCATACCGCCAGCTGGATTTCCTGGTGCCGGCGCGGGAGCTGCGCCAAAATCGCGGCTTCGAGACCGTCACCCATGCCCATGCCAATGGCCAGCATCAGGGCGGTCTGGTCGTGGTCTCGGAAAAGAGCCTCGACAAGGCCGGCAACATCTATGCCGCCATCATCGAAGGGCCGCACAAGGGTGTCTTCACCGTCAAGCGCAATGGCGATTTCGACATCACCGATGGCGCCTTCCTGCCGGATGGCGACCTTTTGCTGCTGGAGCGCAGTTTCACCATGGCTGATGGCCTCAAGATGCGGCTGCGGCGCATTTATGGCGAGAGTGTCGAGAAGGGCGCTGTCGCTGACGGGCCGGTGCTGCTGGACGCCGACATGGGCTACCAGATCGACAATATGGAAGGTCTTGACGTCTGGACCCGCGACGACGGCGCGCTGATGGTGTCGCTGATATCAGATGACAACCACTCGATCCTGCAGCGCAACCTCTATCTGGAATTCATCCTGCACCAGGATTGAGCGGCGCTCCAACCGCGAAGCTGAAGTTGAGGGTTTTCAACGGCGGGTTCGGTTTGGGGCGGGTTCGATTTGGTCGGATGCCTTCCCTCACTCCGTCGCTGCTTCGCAGCGCCGCGCCAACCAAACCGCTTGGCGCGGCAGAGGACACATAGGGGAGAAGTGTTACCCATGTATCCGGTTCAAAGTGTTACCCATCTATCGGCTGGACAAGCATAGCTCGACGGAGTGGGGGTCGACCTTTCATCAGATCCGCCTGATTGCTCGTTTGCCGCAGATTAGGCGCTCGCTGCGTCGTGCCCAATTTGCGGCGACTGCGCGTTTGACGGACGCCTTCCCCCACTCCGTCGCCGCTTCGCGGCGCCACCTCTCCCCCCTCCGGAGGGAGAGGAAGGGGGCCCCCCGGCATAAGCTCGCAGGTAGTGTGCTGAGAGTTCTGCAAATTCGCTGAGAGAGGGGCGGTCATGGCAGGCTGGTGATTGTTCACGTCACCGATTCCCGCGAAGGAACGCCACCATGACCAAGATTGAAAGTAAGACCGCCAGCGCCTCCGTCAAAGACATTCTGCTTTCGAACCCGGACGGACTTCACGAAGTGATCCGTGCGGTGATGCAGGAGGTGCTCGAGGCCGAGATGGATGAGGCGCTGAGTGCTTCGAAGGGCGAACGCACGCCCGAGCGGCTTGGCTATCGCTCGGGTTACTATGGCCGCACCCTTGTGACGCGCGTCGGCAAGCTTGAGCTGCGGGTTCCGCAGGACCGCTCGGGGCGCTTCTCGACCGAGTTGTTTGAGCGCTATCAGCGTTCGGAACGGGCTTTGGTGGCGACGCTGGCCGAGATGTATGTGCAGGGCGTGTCGACCCGCAAGGTGAAGGCGATCACCGAAGAGCTGTGCGGCCATGCTTTCTCGGCCTCGTCGATCTCGGCCATCAACAAGCGGCTGGACGAGAGCCTCGCTGCCTTTGCCAGGCGTCCCCTTCAAGAGCCGTTTGCTTACCTCATCCTCGATGCGCGCTACGAGAAAGTGCGTGAAGCCGGCGTCGTCATGAGCCAGGCGGTGCTGATCGCGGTCGGCATCGACTGGGACGGCCGGCGCCAGATCCTGGCTGTGGAGATGGCCAATCGCGAGAGCCGTTCGGCCTGGAAAGACTTTCTCGTCTCACTGAAGGCGCGCGGCCTCAAGGGCGTCGAATTGGTCGTGTCCGACGATCACGCCGGCCTGGTGGCGGCGATCGGCGAGGTGATCCCGGAAGCCGCCTGGCAACGCTGCTACGTGCACTTCCTCAGGAACGCGCTCGATCATCTGCCGCGCAAGCACGGCGATGACTGCCTGCAGGAGCTGCGCTGGCTCTACGACCGACGCGATCTCGCCGAGGCCAGGGCCGATCTCGCCGCATGGCTTGCCAAATGGTCACCTCGCTATCCGCGCCTGACAGGCTGGGCCGAAGATGCCATCGAACAAACTCTGACCTTCTTCAGGCTGCCGAGACAGCACCACAAGCATCTCAAGTCCACCAACATGCTCGAGCGCCTCAACGAGGAAATCCGCCGGCGCACCTATGTCGTACGCATCTTCCCCAACGCCGAAAGCTGCCTGCGCCTTGTCAGGGCCTTGGCTGTCGAGACCAACGAAAACTGGATGGAGGCCAACCGCTACATCAACATGGACGACCTGCGCGAGCACAAAAAGCTCGCTCTACGCCAAGCCGCATGACCAGCACTATGGCCGCCCCTTTTTGCAGAACTTGACGCACACAACCAGCTCGCACCCTTCCTCTCCCCCGTCGATCGGGGGAGAGGTGGCGAGCGAAGCTCGACGGAGTGGGGGTCGACTGTTCATCATTTACGCTCGCCAAAATACTTTAGTCTAGACTTGACAATTGGCGTCACCAGCACAATACTCAAGTCCATGCTTAACTATTCCGAGATCGACAGCATCCTCCGCGCTCTTGTCGAGCCTACGCGGCGCCAGATCCTGGAACGGTTGAGCCGCGGACCGGCCACCGTCAGCCAACTGGCGGAACCGTTCGGCATGACGTTTGCCGCCGTGCTGCAGCATCTGCAGGTGCTGGAGGCCTGTGGGCTTATCCGCAGCGAAAAGATCGGGCGGGTGCGCACCTGCCGGATCGAACCGGGCGGGCTCGCCCCGCTCGCCGACTGGATTGCCGAACGCCGCATACCGGCGGAACGCCACCTCGACCGACTTGGCCAAATCCTGGCCGAGTCAGACCCATCCCCAAAAGGCCAATCCCCCAAGAAGAATCAGGAAAAGGACGAACAGCAATGAACCAGACCGCCCCCATCAAGAACGAGCAGTCCGTCATCCACTCCACATTCACCATCGAGCGGACCTATCCGCAATCGCCCGAACGTGTCTTCCATGCTTTCGCCGACAAGGCGACGGTGCGGCGCTGGCGGGTTGAAGGCGACGGTTTTGCCATCGCTGAATTCAGCTTTGATTTCCGCATCGGCGGTGGCGAGGTGTCACGTTTCAGCTATGGCGGCGGCCCGGAGGTCAGGCTCGACGCCCAGTTCCAGGACATCGTTCCGGACCAGCGCATCGTGTTTTCCTACCGGATGGCAATCGGGCCGCAGCCCATGTCGGCGTCGCTGACCACGGTGGAGCTGACGCCCTCCGGCGATGGCACAAGGCTGACCTATACCGAGCAAGGCGCCTTCTTCGACGGTGTCGATTCCGCCAAGGGGCGGGAGGAGGGCACGCGCGGGTTGCTAGAGTCCCTTGCGGCGGAACTCCAGAAGTCAAACTAGACTCGAACCGCCGGTCGACGGCTCCGGTCAGGTCCGCGAGCCGTTGGTGGCAATCCAGATGACATGACGCGCGCCACGCTTGCCGTTGGCGCGCGTGTTGACCTCCTCGACCGCGAAGCCCGCCTGCTTCAGCCGCCTGACGAAGCCGCTGTCCGGTCCTTGCGACCACACGGCCAGCACGCCGCCCGGCTTGAGGGCACTGCGCGCGGCGCCGAGGCCTGACAGGCTGTAGAGGGCGTCATTGCCCTTGTGGACGATGCCTTCGGGGCCATTGTCGACATCGAGCAGGATCGCGTCCCAGGCTGCGGGCTCGGACCGTATCAATTGGCCGACATCAGTCTCCTGGATGGTGACGCGGGGATCGTCGAGGCAACCGCCAAACACGTCCGCCATCGGGCCGCGTGCCCAGGCGACGACGGCCGGCACCAGCTCCGCGACAACGATTTCGGCATCCTTGCCGAGTTCGGCCAAGGCGGCGCGCAGCGTGAATCCCATGCCAAGGCCGCCGATCAGGATCTTCGGCTGGCGATGGTCCGCAATCCTTTGGCAGGACAGTTTCGCCAGCGCTTGCTCGGAGCCGCTGAGGCGGCTGTTCATCAGCTCGTTGGTGCCGAGCATAATCGAGAATTCGCTGCCGCGCCGTTTGAGGCGAAGTTCCTGCGCGCCATCCCCGGTCTTGGCCGAATCGAGCTGGACCCAGGGGATCATGGTCTAGGCCGCGACTGCCGGCTGGCTCCAGCGAGCGGCGAGCAGCCGGTAGGGGATGAGCGCGACCACGGCGATGATCAGCTTCACCGAGAGGTCGCCGAGCGCCCAGGAGACCCAGCGCATGGCGTCGACATGGAAGACACCCATCAACGGCGCAGTCTCGAGCGCAAAGCTGTCATTCGGGCCGGCGAAGGCAAAAGCGGCCGAGAAAGCGACGGTGAAAAACACCATGGTGTCGAACACCGATCCGACCAGCGTGCCGACGATCGGCGCCCGCCACCAGCTCTGCCGGCGCAGCCGGTTGAACACGGTGACATCAAGCAGTTGGGCCGACAGGAACGCGGCGCCCGAAGCCGCGGCAATGCGCACCAGCCGGTCGGCCGCCGTCTCGAATTCGATCAGGCCATGGCGAAACAGGAAGGGCGGGACGAGGATCGAGCACACCACCGCCGTCATGAAGCCGACAAAGACGATCCGGCGCGCCACTGCAGGCCCGTAGCGGCGGTTGGCGAGGTCGGTGACCAGGAAGGAGAAGGGATAGGTGAAAGCGCCCCAGGTGAGCAGGTCGGCCAGCGAGAGGCCGCCGACCTGGCCCTGCATCGGGAACTGCACGAGGATGTTCGACGCCACGACGACAAGCGCCATGGCGGCCACGAAGGGCAAATATCGCGAGAAGGAAGTCATTTTTTTATCCTGGGTAATGGAACCAGCGGAGCATCATACCGATCGGGGCGGTGCTCGCTTCGTAGTTGAGCACCGGATGTCGAACCTTGCGGATCTATCCGATGCCCAAGGCCAACAAGAGGTTGGCCCGGGCGGTCGTCCCCGCCTTTATCCGATGTTACGCAGCGACCTGTTCGGCCAGCTTCTTGGCGATCTGCTTCTTCAGCAGACGCGCGCGCTGCGACAGTTCCTTGACGTCGGCCTTGGCCAGGAAAGCATCGAGACCGCCGCGATGTTCGACCGAACGCAGCGCGTTGGCCGAGATGCGCAGGCGCACATTCTGGTTCAGCGCTTCCGAAATCAGCGTCACATTGACGAGGTTCGGCAGGAAGCGACGCTTGGTCTTGTTGTTAGCGTGGCTCACATTGTTGCCGGTCTGGACTGCCTTGGCAGTGAGTTCGCAGGTGCGGGACATAATTCTAACCTTCAATTCTCTCGGGACCTGCCAAACCTTTGTGCCCACGCCGGGTGGCGCGCGGTTCTGGTCAGGCGGCCTTATGGAAAAAGTTGGCGTTCCATAGTTGCATTTCGCCGGGGCGTCAAGCTCCGGCTTCGCCACGGAAGCGCCCGGCATTTCATATTAAGGCCGGATTTCATCCTATAAGCGGTCTCATAGGGACACGCCAGACCGGAGCCGCCCGCCTCCGGCCGAAATCAAGGATCCGATCCCGCCATGCCTCGTTTGTCTCACGCGCTCGTTGCCGCGCTTGCCATCGCCTTGCCGTCCGCCGCGTCGGCGGCCTCGCCGCAGTCCTTCAAGGGCGAGTACACGGTCTCCTTCCTTGGTCTCTCGATCGCAAGGTCGACCTTCTCCAGCCATTATGAGAACGGCGCCTACGCGATCGAAGGCAGCGTGACCGCTGCGGGACTGGCCAAGCTGTTCGACGACACGCGCGGCACGATCTCATCCAAGGGCACGATTTCCGGCAAGAAGATGGTGCCGCAGGCATTTCGTGCCGATTACACCTCCGGCAAGAAGGCGTCGGTGGTCGATATCCGCTTCACCAATGGCGCGGTCACTTCGACGCAGGTCGTTCCGGCGCCAGGCAAGCGCGACCCCAACAATTGGGTGCCGATCGGTGCCGGCGACCTGGCATCGGTGCTCGATCCGATGGCCGCGACCGTCATCTATGCCGACAGCCTCGATCAGGTCTGCGGCCGCAAGGTCAAGTTCTACGATGGCGAGATGCGCGCCGACCTGACGCTGACCTACGCTTCGAAAGGTACGATCTCGGTGCCGGGCTATAAGGGTGACACCATCACCTGCCGCATGGGTTTCGAGCCGGTGGCGGGCTATCGCAAGGGTCGCAAGGCGCTCAACTATCTCCAGAACAAAAGCCGCATGATGGTGACGTTTGCACCGCTCGGCCAAACCGGAGTATATGCGCCGATCCACGCCACGGTGGGAACGCAGATCGGCACCTTGACCATCAGCGCCGGGCGTTTCGAAGCGGTACAATAGGCACGCCCCTGGAAATCGAACAGGCCGCGCCACGGGAGAGGACATGGCGCGCGCAACACTGATCGGCTTTTCGGCGGTTGCCATGTGGGCGCTTTTGGCGCTGCTCACCGATGCGTCCGGCAAGGTGCCGCCGTTCCTGTTGTCGGCAATCACCTTCTCGATCGGCACTGGCGTCGGGCTTGTCGCGCGGCTGTTCATGCCGGCCGCCGGCAAGAGCCGGAAAATACCGCCCCAGGTCTGGGTGATCGGCATTGCCGGCCTGTTCGGTTACCACTTTTTCTATTTCACCGCTTTGCGCAATGCACCAGCGGTCGAGGCGAGCCTGATTGCCTATCTGTGGCCGCTGCTGATCGTGCTCGGCTCGGCGCTGATGCCGGGCGAAAAACTGGCGTGGAACCATGTCGTCGGCGCGCTGCTCGGCCTTGCCGGCACGGTGCTGATCGTCACCAAGGGCGGCGGGCTGGCCTTCGATGCGCGCTATGCGTTCGGCTACGCCATGGCCGCCGTCTGCGCCGTGCTGTGGTCGTCCTATTCGCTTCTATCGCGGCGCTTTCCGTCAGTTCCGACCAGCATCGTCACCTGGTTCTGCGCGGCGACCGCCGTGTTGTCGCTCGTTTGCCATCTGGCGCTGGAGCAGACAGTGCTGCCGGAAGGCGCCGGCCAGTGGCTGGCGGTGCTTGGCCTTGGCCTGATGCCGGTGGGCGCTGCCTTCTATGCCTGGGACATCGGCGTCAAGCGCGGCAATATCCAGGTGCTGGGCGCCGCAAGCTATGCGGCGCCGCTGCTGTCGACGCTGGTACTGATCGTCGCCGGCGTCGCCGAACCCTCACTGCGCATTCTCGCCGCCTGCGTGCTCATCACCGGTGGCGCGGCCCTGGCGGCAAAATCGCTGTTCCTGCGCAAGCCGGCTGCGGCTGAGGGCGGAGCCAGGGCATCCGAAAGCGGAGCCGGGGCATGACGATGCCGTTTGCCGGCGGCATCGACGCCAACGCCAATGCGACGCTGATCTTCTCGCTGGTGGCGGCGGTGATCTACGCTTTCACGCTTGGCATGCCACCGAGCCTCGCCCGTTCGGCGGCAAAGACCCTCGCGGTGGCGATGCTTGCCGTGCTTGCGGCGTTGCAAGGCGGCCCGCTGCTGCTGGTCGCCGCCCTGGCGCTCAGCGCGGTGGGCGACGCCTTCCTGTCGCGCGACGGCGACAAGGCCTTTCTCGGCGGACTCGCCAGCTTCCTCGTCGCCCACATCGTCTACATCGTGCTGTTCCTGCGCAGTGGTGGCGGGTTGGGACTGCTTGGCGCCGAATCCTGGCGCGGGGCGATCGCGCTGGCGCTGGCGGTGTTCGTCGTCGTCATGCTGGTGGCGCTCTGGCGTCGCGTCGGCCCCAGCCTGCGTATCCCCATCGCCGTCTATGTCGTGGCGATCCTGGCGATGGGCATGGCGGCGCTGACCACCAACAGCGCCTGGGTTATCGGCGGCGCGGTGCTGTTCATGGCCTCGGACGGGCTGCTCGCCACGGAGAAGTTTCTGGTGGCGGCCATCTCGCCGCATCGTGCGTGGATGCGATTTGCGGTGTGGGTTTTGTACTACGCCGCCCAGCTGGCGATTACGCTGGGTTTCCTGCTGGGGTAGGACTCCAGCCCGGTTCGGCCAGTTCGAAGGCGGCGAAGTCGAAACCCGGTGCGACGGTGCAGCTGACCAGCGTCCAGTCGCCCAGGCTGCGCGCCGATTGCCACCAGCCTGCCGGCACGACGATCTGCGGCCGTTCGCCCGCCGCGAGCCCGATACCGAGCACCTGCTCGATCACGGTTGACCCTTCTTCCCACATCGACAGCGCCAGCGGCGCGCCGGCATGGAAATGCCAGGCCTCGGCGGCATCCTTGACCCGATGCCAGGCCGAAAGCTGGTGCTGTTCCAGCAGGAAATAGATGGCGGTCGAATGGCCGCGCGCACCGCCGGCTTCATCGCGAAAGGTTTCCGCGTACCAGCCGCCTTCCGGATGCGGCTTCAGACCAAGCATAGCGATGATTTCTGCTGAACTGGTCATTGGTCTCCGAAATCCCCCCGGGGGCTCAAAAATTATCCTTGCGCTTGCGGATCTCGGCGAACACCTCGGCATCCCCAGCCTTTTCCATGCCGAGATGCTTGCGGATCGCCGGGTCGTGCCAGCGCAGGAAGGGATTGGTCGACAGTTCTTCGCCAATCGTCGTCGGCAGTGTCGGCTTGTTGTTGATCCGCAGCGCCTCGATCCTGGCGGCACGCTCCTTCAAAGCCGAATTGGTCGGGTCGACGGTCAGCGCGAAACGGGCGTTGGCCAGCGTGTATTCATGGCCGCAATAGATAGACGTCGCGGCGGGAAGGGCGGCAAGTTTCTTCAGCGATTCGTACATCACCGGCGGCTTGCATTCGAACAGGCGTCCGCACCCCAGCGCGAACAGCGTGTCGGCGGTGAACGCCACCTTCGATGCCGGCAGATGATAGGAAACGTGGCCGGCGGTGTGGCCGGGGGTGGCGATCACCTCGATCCGTTCATCGCCGAGATGAAGGACGGAACCCTCTTCGACGGTTTCGTCGATGCCGGGGATCTTGGCCTTTTCCGCCTCCGGGCCGACGATGCGCAGCTTGAAGCGCTCCTTCAACGCCAGGTTGGCTTCGACATGGTCGGCATGGTGATGCGTGGTCAGGATCATCGTCGGCGTCCAGCCGGTGCGCTTGATCGCGGCCAGGATCGGCGCCTCCTCGGGCGCGTCGATGATGGCGGTCTGTCCGCTTTTGGGGTCATGCACCAGCACGCCGAAATTATCGCTGCGGCACATGAACTGTTCGATTTCGACCGCCATCGCGTCTCTCCATTTGTCGCCGCAGACATAGGGCGCCAGAGGGCGGATGTCATCTACCGGGTGACGAATGTCATCCCCGGAGATGATGAATGTCATCCGGGGATGTGTCGGCCGCCTCAGGGGCCCTTTGTTGAAACCTGCCGATATCACGGCTACATCCCTGACATGCATTCCGACATCGTCGACCTTCGCTCCTTCTATTCGACAACGCTCGGCCGGTTCGCCGAGCGCTCGATCACCATGGCGCTGTCGTCGATCTGGGCCACTGTCCCCAATGAACGGCTGGTTGGCCTCGGCTATACCTTGCCCTGGCTGGAGCGTTTCGGCTCCGGTGCCGAGCGGGTCTTCGCCTTCATGCCGGCGACGCAGGGCGCCGTGGTCTGGCCGGCGACGGGGCCGACGGCGACGGCGCTGGTCTTCGACGAGGAGCTGCCGCTGGTCGATTCCTGCATCGACCGCATGCTGCTCGTCCATTCGCTCGAACATGTCGAAAACCCGCGCGAGACACTGAATGAGATCTGGCGGGTGCTGTCGCCGGCGGGACGCGTCGTCATCGTCGTGCCAAACCGGCGCGGTGTCTGGGCGCGCTTCGAGCATACGCCATTCGGCAATGGCCGGCCTTTTTCACGCGGCCAGCTCACCGAGTTGCTGCGCGAGGCCAATTTCACGCCCGCTTCCTGGTCGGATGCGCTGTTCTTCCCGCCATCGCGGCGGCGCTTCATGATGCGCTTCCACAATGTGCTGGAGCGCGCCGGCCGGCGGCTGTGGCCGATCTTTTCCGGCGTCATCGTCGTCGAGGCGCAGAAACGGCTCTATCAGGGTGTGCCGGTGGTCCAGCGCGCGTCTCGCCGCGTCTTCGTGCCGGTGCTGTCGCCGCATGGCGCGACGCGGCTCGGCCGTCGGGCCGAAGCGACAGGCACGGCAGCGCCGTCTCGCCAGGTGAAACCTTCGTGATCAAGGCGGAAACTTTTCTCGCGCGGCATTTTTCCGACCTATCTGTCTCGCGGACTGGTTGACGGGCGGCGGCTGTCGGCTCTCTTCATCCGGTTTCAGCTCCGCACTGAACGCAAGGACCTCTGACATGGCTGATCAACTGGACAATCCGGCCACCGTTCAGCCGGTCGCCGTGACCACCAGCCTGCGCGATCAGGTGGCGACGATCAAGCGGGCGCTGGTGGGATCGCCGGTCCGTAAGTGGCTGCTGTGGACGTCGGTCGGTATCATGGCCGTCATCATCGCGACGTCGATCGGCCAGGTCCTGCTCAACCGCTGGAACCAGCCCTTCTATGACGCACTCGCGCGCCGTGACATGGCGGCCTTCCTGCACCAGCTCCTCGTCTTTGCGATGATCGCCGGCGGGCTGCTGGTGCTCAATATCGGCCAGACCTGGCTCAACCAGATGATCCGGCTGAAGCTGCGCGAGGCACTGACGCTGGACCTGATCGACCAGTGGATGCGGCCGGCGCGCGCCTTCCGGCTGGCCAATGCGGGTGCCATCGGCGTCAATCCCGACCAGCGCATGCAGCAGGATGCCGCGCATCTGTCCGACCTGTGGACCGACCTTGGCGTCGGGCTCTTACAATCGCTCATCCTGCTGGTGTCTTTCGTCGGTGTGCTGTGGGAATTGTCTTCGGGCTTCGTCTTCCACATCAACGGCTGGTCGCTGGCCATACCGGGCTACATGGTCTGGGCTGCGTTCCTCTATGCCGGCATCGCCTCCTGGCTGAGCTGGCTGGTTGGACGGCCACTGATCAGCCTGAACAGCGACCGCTACACGCGAGAGGCGGAGCTGCGCTCCTCGATGGTGCGCGTCAACGAGAATGTCGATGCCATTGCGCTGTACCATGGCGAGGATGACGCCAGGCGACGGCTCGAACTCGATCTTGGCACGGTGCTGGGCGCCATGCGGCGCATCTATACCGCCCAGATCAACCTGTCCTGGGTGACCGACACCTATGGCTGGATCACCGTCGTGGCGCCGATCCTGGTCGCCTCACCGGTCTATTTCTCGGGCGATATCAGCTTTGGCGGGTTGATGATGGCGGTCGGCGCCTTCAACCAGGTCCACTCTTCGTTGCGCTGGTTCATCAACAATATCGGCAGCATCGCCGACTGGCGCGCCACGCTGATGCGCGTCGCCGACTTCCGCATCGCGCTCGATGAAACCGATGTGCTGCACGACACCGAAAAGCGCATCACCTTCGATCAAAACGCCAATGGCAGCCTGACATTCGAGAAACTCGAAGTGGCCTCGCCGGAGGGCTGCACGAAACTCTCCGACCAGCATGTCGAAATCCACGCCGGCGAACGCGTCATGATCACGGGCGAGCCGGGCGCCGGCAAGACGCTGTTCTTCCGCGCCATTGCCGGGCTTTGGCCTTGGGGCAGCGGAAAGATCGGCTTGCCGGCCGGAGAAACCCTCATCTTCGTGCCACGCGTGCCGTATTTGCCGGCCGGCACGTTGCGCGAGGTGCTCAATCACGCGAACGGGCATGCGCCCGCGGGTGATGCCGACATTGCGGCGGTGCTGGCCGAAGTTGGTCTTGAACGGCTGTCGTCCTCGCTCGACCGCGTCGGGCGCTGGGACCATGAATTGGGCGATGACGAACAGCGTCTGCTGGGCGTGGCCAGGCTCGCCTTGCGGCAGCCGAAATGGGTGATCATCGACGAAGCGATGGACGCGTTCGACGGACCCGCGCTGCGGCGCGTGCTGGCGATGCTGGAAAAGCATCTCAAGGGAGCCACGATCATCAACATCGGGCGCGGCCAGCACAACAACCAGTTCTTCCCGCGTGGCCTGACGATCGTGAAGGATTCGGGTGCCCCGGCGCTGAAACCCGCCCGTGTCAGGGCCGGCGCCATCGATCCGCCGCCGGTTGCCGCGCGCCGCAAGAAGTAGGCTGCTTTCTCTGGTTGCGCGCAAACCTTATTTCGCCGTGATCGCAATGGAAGATTTCCCGGAGAAACAACCCTGGCATTGGCCATGCTCGATGCGCTGCGCCTGCTTGCCTGCATTGCCTGCGCCCAGGCAGTTCCCGTCGCTTCATCGCCGGATGCGCCGGCCGTTGATGTCAAGCTTGTGCTGGCGGTCGATATATCCCTGTCGATGGACGAGAAGGAATTCGCCCTGCAGCGCGCCGGCTATGTCGAGGCGCTGCGGCATCCCGACTTCATCCAGGCTGTCCGATCCGGCAATACGGGCCGCATCGCGCTCGCCTATTTCGAATGGGCCGGCACGGTGCGCGACGACGCGGTCATTAGCTGGCAGATCATCGACAGCGCCGAAAGCGCCAACAGCTTTGCCGACAAGGTGGCGGCGCGCCCGTTCCGGAGTTTTCGCGGCACCTCGATTTCCACAGCACTTGCCTTCGGCGCCGGGCTGTTCGACAGGGCGGATTTCGCCGGCGAGCGCAACGTCATCGACATATCCGGCGATGGCCCCAACAATATCGGGCCGCCGGTCACCGCGACGCGCGATGCGGCAACCGCCAAAGGCATCGTCATCAATGGCCTGCCGATCCTGATCAACCCGTCGCCGACCTTCAGCCATCTCGACCGGTATTATGCGCAGTGCGTGACCGGCGGGCCTGGTTCCTTCGTGCTGCCTATCTACTCGGCCGCCGAATTTTCCACCGCCATCCGGCGCAAGCTGATCCTCGAAGTGAGCAGCATTCAGGACAAGGCCAGGGTCACGCCCGTCGACGGGGATGCGCCGATCGACTGCCTGCAAGGGGAACGGGACAGGCGATTCCTGTCGGATCCCTATTTCCCGGAGCTCGACCGGTGAACTTGCGAAGGGTTCAGGCGGGCCGGGCGCCGAACTTGTTGCGGAACTCAGTGTAGAGATCGCGGCGCCAACGCCGGCCACAGACATAGCCGTTGATCAGCTCCGGCAGCGAATAGCCGAGCGCTTTCGACGAACGGTTGGCCATGTAGCCCTCAAACGCCTCCGGTAGGCGGCCCCTGAGAACATCGGCGATGATCTGCCGTGAGATCATGTAGGGCGGAATGTGCGGGTAGGAGCGGGCGATATGCGGGTGTTTATCCATCAGGTTCGCATAGGCTTCGACATAGCCGCTGCGGCGGCGCGAAATCGAATTCTGCGAATTGTATTTCGTCCAGTCGATATCCCCGGACAATTGCGCACCGAAGCGCCGTGCCAGGCGCAGCAGCAACTCCCGGTCCTGCATCCGGGTAATGTCGCTGTCGTAACCGCCAATGGCGAGCAAAGCCTCGCGGCGGGCGGTGATCGCCGTGCCGGCAATGAAGATCGTCTGCGCCACGAGCGTCCGCTCCAGCATCGTGGGGCTCACGAATGCCTCGGGATTGATGCAGTTGGTGACACGTCCGCTCTTCAGCGAGACATATGAGCTGATCAGAACTTCGAGTGACGGATCGTCATCGAACCGGGCCAGGGTGCGCTCGAGCCGGTGCGGCAAGTAGACGTCGTCCGAATCAAGGAAGGTCACCACCGGTGCCCGCGCACGCTCGATTCCGGCATTCCGGGCGGCGTTTGCGCCTCGCCATTTCGCTCCGACATAGATCAGGCGCGGGTCGCTGATGCGGGCCAGCGCCGCTTCCGTGCCATCGGTGGAGCCATCGTCGACGACGATATGTTCAAGCCTCGGCATGCTCTGGGAAAGCACGCTTTCGACGGCACGCAATACCGTTTCGCGCCGATTGTGGGTTGGCGTGATGACCGTGATAAGGGGCGTGCGCTCCGTCTTCCCGGTCATGCCGCCTCAGCCGTTTCCAGCGCAAAAATGCGCTTCCTGCCAGGTCTTTCGATCTTCAGGGTGATCGAATCGATCGGACTTCCCTTTCCACGACGCATCGTCGGATTTGTTGGTGACGCTACAAAAAACAGCTTGCCGTGTCACCCATCCTGCTGGTGCGCGACCCGCGCGAAAGGACGAATTCCCGTCCTAGCGCTCCAATTGCAACAGCGTCGCCGGGCAAGAGCGTTTGCGACGGGTCGTCGGAGGGATCGGCCCATCGCGACTTGGTCGCGTTCATTCCATTACCTCGGAGGTAATCGCTTTGCGATGGCCGCTCCGGCAGATTGCCCTCGTGGGGCCGGCAAATCGGCTTCGATCGACAAGGGAGTTACGTCATGACCGCTTACGCCGTTGCCCATATGCGCCAAGTCACAATGGGCCCGCAGATCGTCGAGTATCTGCATAAGATCGATGCCACGCTGGAACCATTTGGAGGCCGTTTCCTGGTCCATGGCGGCGATGTGGAGGTGATCGAGAACGAATGGCCAGGCAACCTCATCATCATCGAATTTCCCGACCGGCATCAGGTGCGCAGCTGGTACAATTCGCCAGCCTACCGGGCGATCCTTCCACTGCGCACCGATAATTCGGACTCCGACGTAATCATCGTTGACGGCGTCGAGCATCCGCACAAGGCTACGGATGTGCTTGGCTGACGGAGATAGCCTCATGCGGACGATTCGTGGCGATCTGTTGCAACTTGCGCTTGACGGAGAGTTCGACGCGATCGTGCATGGCTGCAATTGCCAATGCCAGATGGGCAAAGGCATTGCCCTTTCCATCAAGCAACGGTTTCCGCAGGCCTACGCCGTGGATCTCGCGACCGCGAAAGGCGACCGCGCCAAGCTGGGCACCATCTCGGTTGCCGAGATCCGGCGCGAGGATCGAAGTTTCCACGTCATCAATGGCTACACCCAGTTTCACTGGCAGGGCCAGGGCGTGAAGGCTGACTACGACGCCATCCGCAATGTCATGAAGGCGGTGAAGGCTGGGTTCGCCGGCCGGCGTATCGGCTATCCCAGGATTGGCGCGGGCCTGGCGGGAGGCGACTGGGCAACGATTGCTTCAATCATCGATGAGGAGCTGGCGGGCGAGAACCACAGGCTGGTCGAATACGCCCCGTAACGTCAGCTCCGCTTCAGCAGAAACACCGCCTGCTGGCCAAAGAAATTCCAGAACCACCAGGGCATCGACAGGCCGATCTTCTGGCCGGCGGCGTCGAGCGCGGTCGCCTTCTCCACCGTAGCGCCGAGTTCTTCGCACAGATTGACGAAGTCGCGGATGGTGCAGAAATGGATGTTAGGCGTGTCGTACCAGGAATAGGGCAGGTCCTGGGTCACCGGCATGCGGCCTTTGACGAACAGCGACAGGCGCACCCGCCAATGGCCGAAATTGGGGAACGAGACGATCGCCCGGTCGCCGATCCGGAGCAATTCGTCGAGCACCAGCTTCGGGTTGCGGGTCGCCTGCAAGGTCTGCGAAAGGACGACGAAGTCAAAACCCTTGTCGGGATAGAATTCGAGATCCTTGTCGGCATCGCCCTGGATGACGGAGAGGCCGCGCGCCACGCATTCGTTGACGCCGCGCTGCGACAGTTCAAGTCCACGGCCGTCGACCTGCTTGGTTTCCTGCAGCAATTCGAGCAATGAGCCGTCGCCCGAACCGACGTCGAGCACGCGGGACTGCGGCGGGATGAGGTTGGCGACGACCTCGAGGTCGACGCGCTGGCTGCCGTTCACACTCATTATACGAGCCCCCTGGCGCGCGCCGCCGAGCCGATGAAGCCGTTGATGGCGGCGAACAGCTCCGGCTCGTCGAGCAGGAAGGCGTCGTGGCCGCGATCGGTCTCGATCTCGACGAAGGATACCGAGGCGCCGGCGGCATTGAGCGCGTGCACGATGGAACGGCTCTCTTCGGTCGGAAACAGCCAATCCGATGTGAACGACACGAGGCAGAAGCGGGTCTTGGTACCGGCAAAGGCGTCCGCCAGCCGGCCGCCATGGTCGGCGGCGAGGTCGAAATAGTCCATGGACCGCGTCATGTAGAGATAGGAATTGGCGTCGAAGCGGTCGACGAAGGTCATGCCCTGGTGGCGCAGATAGCTTTCGATCTGGAAGTCGGCATCGAAGCCGAAAGTCAGGTGGTCGCGGTCCTGCAAATTGCGGCCGAATTTGCGGTGCAGGGCGGCTTCCGAAAGGTAGGTGATGTGAGCGGCCATGCGCGCCACCGCCAGGCCCTTTTCAGGGCGCTTGCCATGCTCGAAATATTTGCCGCCATGCCAGTCCGGATCGGCCATGACGGCTTGCCGGCCAACCTCGTGGAAGGCGATGTTCTGCGAGGAATGGCGGGCGCCGGTGGCGATCGGCAGCGCCGAAAAGACGCGCTCGGGATAGCACGACGCCCATTCCAGCACCTGCATGCCGCCCATCGAGCCGCCGAGCACGCAGAACAGCTTTTCGATGTCGAAATGATCGATCAGCATCTGCTGCGCGCGCACCATGTCGCGGATGGTGATGACGGGCAGGTCGAGCCCATAGGGCTTGCCGGTGGCGGGGTTGGTCGAAGCCGGTCCGGTTGAGCCGAGGCAACCGCCGATGACGTTGGAGCAGATGACGAAGAAACGGTTGGTGTCGATGATCTTGCCGGGGCCGATCAGCACTTCCCACCAGCCCGGCTTGCCGGTCACCGGATTGGTGTTGGCGACATGCTGGTCGCCGGTCAGCGCATGGCAGACAAGGATGGCATTGGAGCGCGCATCGTTCAGCGTGCCATAGGTCTGGTAAGCGATCTGGAACGGCGACAGCAGCGTGCCGGCATCGAGCTTGAGCGGCTTGTCGGGGCCAAAGCGCAACACCGGACTCGACGGCTGGTCGGCCTCATTGTTGGTCTTTCCTGCGCGCAGAGCGGCCATTCTCGTCTCACTTGCTGCATCATATCAGACGAAAAATCGCCGCCGATGCGTCCGTCCGGCCGGCCGCGGACAATAAAAAACCGGCATTGCCGTTCGCAAAGCCGGTTACGTCACGCAAACGGCCCTTTAGCGAATTGTTTAACGTGGCTGCAAGCCGACCGGCCAAATCACCACGGAACTGTCACTGCCCTTCTAGAACTCGCCCGCTCTGCCGTCAATGCCGGCATCTGGGCCGACTGCTGGGACCACTGCCGCCTCTCGACATTGCAGGCCATGGCTTGTATTTCCGCTGCGGCCTCCGGGTGGAGGCATTTCGTCGGATTTTGCAGAAATGAACAAGACACCGGATCAGGCACGTCCAACCCCGCGCGCGGGCATCATGGACATCGACGCCTATGTGCCCGGCAAGAGCGCCGCACCCGCCGGTGTCGCCAAGGTCTACAAGCTGTCGTCGAACGAGAACCCGCTCGGCCCGTCGCCGAAGGCGATCGAAGCCGCGCGTGAGGTTGCCGCCAAACTCGACATCTATCCCGATGGCACCGCCAGGCGGCTGCGCGAGGCGATCGCCGAGGTGCATGGCCTCAACGCGCAGAACATCATCTGCTCCAACGGCTCCGACGAGATCCTCGGCCTGTTGGCGCAGACCTATCTCTCGCCCGGCGACGAGGCCATATTCACCGAACACGCCTTCATGGTCTACAAGATCTACATCCAGTCGGCCGGTGCTGCGCCGATCGCGGTCAAGGAGGCCGATGAGCGCGCCGACATCGATGCGATGCTGGCCGCCGTCACACCGCGCACGAAAATCGTGTTCCTTGCCAACCCCAACAACCCGACCGGCACCTATGTACCGTTCCAGGAGGTGCGCCGCCTGCATGCCGGCCTGCCCCGCAATGTGCTTTTGGTGCTCGACGCGGCCTATGCCGAATATGTCCGCCGCAACGACTATGAGGCTGGTATCGAGCTGGTCGGTAGCGCCGAGAATGTGGTGATGACGCGCACCTTCTCCAAGATCGGCCTTGGCGGGGCGCGGATCGGCTGGATGTATGCGCCCATGCACATCGTCGACGCGATCAACCGCGTGCGCGGTCCCTTCAACGTCAATGCGACGGCGATCGAGGCTGGCATCGCGGCGATCCGCGACCGCGCCCATGTCGAGCGCAGCGTGGCGCACAACGAGACCTGGCTCACCTGGCTGAGCGAAGAGATGACCGGGCTCGGTCTGCGGGTGACGCCCAGCGTCGGCAATTTCCTGCTCATTCATTTTCCCGATGACCGGAAGCATTCGGCGGCCGCGGCGGACGAGTATCTGACCGCGCGCGGCTATATCTTGCGGCGCGTTTCCGGCTACGGCTTTCCCAACGCGTTGCGCATGACCGTCGGTACCGAAGAAGCCAATCGCGGCGTTGTCGCCGCGCTCACGACATTCTTGAAAAGCTAGAACGCCCAAAAGCTGGAACGCCCGAAAGCTACAACGCCATGACATCACCGATGTTTGAAAAGATCGCGCTGGTCGGCATCGGCCTGATCGGCTCGTCGCTGGCCCGCGTCATCCGACGCGAAGGCCTGGCCGGTCACGTTGCCATCTCAACCCGTAGTGCCGCAACGCTGAAGCGGGCGGAGGAGCTTGGACTGGGCGATTCCTACACCACGGATGCCAAAGAAGCGGTCCGCGACGCCGATCTGGTCATCGTCTCGGTGCCCGTCGGCTCGTCCGGCGCGGTGGCTGAGGAAATCGCGCCGGCGCTGAAGAAGGGTGCGATCCTTACCGATGTCGGCTCAACCAAGGCCTCCGTCATCGCGCAGATGCAGCCGCATGTGCCGGAGGGCGTCCATTTCATTCCCGGCCATCCGCTGGCGGGCACCGAAAAATCCGGACCGGATGCCGGTTTCGCCGATCTGTTCGACAATCGCTGGTGCATCTTCACGCCGCTGCCGGACACCGATCCGGATGCTTTGGAGCGGTTGTCGGAATTCTGGCGCCGCTGCGGCGCCAACATCGATACGATGGACCCTCAGCATCACGACATGACCCTCGCCATCGTCTCGCATCTGCCGCACATCATCGCCTACAACATCGTCGGCACCGCCGACGATCTGGAATCGGTGACCAAGACGGAAGTGATCAAATATTCCGCCTCCGGCTTTCGAGACTTCACGCGTCTGGCCGCCTCGGATCCGACCATGTGGCGCGACGTCTGCCTGCACAACAAGGACGCCATCCTCGAAATGCTGGCGCGGTTTTCGGAAGATCTGGCGTTCCTGCAGCGGGCGATCCGCTGGGGCGACGGCGACAAGCTGTTCGACCTGTTCACCCGCACCCGGGCGGTGCGCCGCTCGATCATCGAGGCCGGCCAGGATATCGACGCGCCCGATTTCGGCCGTCAGGCCGTAGAACACCCGGCGAAGACTTAAACCTGTCAGGCGGGCCAGGTCGCCGCGACCATCGCCAGCGTCTCGGCCCGATCCGGCGCGCCCAGCCTGCCGCCGAAGCGCTGGCATTTGAGCGCGGCGGCGGCACTGGCGAAGCGCAAGGCCAGCTCGACCGGCATGGCTTCCGCCAGCCCGACGGCAAAGGCGCCGTGAAAGACATCACCCGCCGCCAGCGTGTCGACCGCCTTGATTTTTGGTGCCGCGACGTGACGGGATGACCCCACCGCCCGATCGAACCACCAGGTGCCTGCCGCGCCGCCGGTGACTGCGACGAAGGCGTCGGTGCGGGAGGCCATGTCGGTGCAAGCGGTTTCCAGATCCAGCGCCTGGCCGCATATGGTGCGGACCGCCGGCTCGGAGGCGACGATGTGCGAGGCCAGCGGCAACAGCTGCTCCAGCACTGCCAGCGGCGCGGTATCGGCATCGAGAATCGCCGGCCGGCCGGCGGCGCGCGCCGCCTTCAGGGCAAGGGTCGCGGCACCCGGCCAGCGCACGTCCACCAGCACGGTATCGAACGTAGCGATGTCTGCGAAAGGCAAGGCCTCGGGATTGGTCTGGGCCAGGCTGTCATAGAAAGGCACGATGATGCGCTCGCCATGCGCATCGACCAGGATCGAGGCCAGTGCCGAGCGCGCGCCAGGGACACGGCGGACATAGGTGCAATCGACGCCCTCGGCCTCGACACCGGCAATCAGCTGATCGCCGATGGGATCGTCACCGGCGCTCGCCCACAGTGACACCTCGGCGCCCAGGCGATGCGCGGCGCAGGCAGCGCTCGTGGCCATGCCAGAGGCGATCTGGACACCGTCGGTGGCAATGAATTTTCCCTGATGCGTGGGCAGCGTCTCGATACGCAGGATGGTGTCCAGCGTCAGCGCGCCGGCACTGAGGAGCCTCACAGGTTTTGCCATGGCGCGCTATTGTACCGGCTTGATCTTGCCGAGCGGGATGAAGCCGAGCGAGGCCTTGCCCTTGACCACTTTCAGCGGCATCGACGGTTCGCTGCCGAGCATAGCAAGCGCGGCAAAGCCCTGTTCGATCGCATTCTTCTGCTCGGGTATCGCGCCGGCCAGGATGGATGCCACGGCCTTGGGGTCCTTGATCCGGATCATCAGATCGGCGTCGACCAGACCCTCAGCGTCCACCGACAGCGGCCCGGAAACGGTGACCCGCGCCGTGCCGGAGGACAAATCGAGGTTGCGAATCTCGACCTTCTGGCCGCGCAGGCTCTTCACCTGCGTTCCGATCAGCGCGACACCATTCTTCAGCGTGGCGTCGCCGCTGGCATCGAGCGCCGGCAGCACGCGCCCACCGATCGCATTCGGGTCGATCTCCAGATCGTTGAAGCTGCCGATGTAGTCGACATCCTGACCGTTCGGCTGCAGCTGACCGGCAGCCCTGCCGGCGCTGAACAGTTCCACCGGATCGGTGTCGTCGGCCGGATCTGTCTGGCCGGACAGGCCCTCCGCCTGCAGCGCAATGCGCTGCGGCAGCGGCCATGACAGCTTGACCTTGGCCTGCAGATTGTCCCAGTCGATCCACAGCGGCACCATGCCAGGGACGGAGGTCCTGAGCGGGCCGCGCAGATCAGCGACCGGCGACAAAGGTTGGATGATCTGGGCGACGGCATTGAAGGAGCCGGCCGACGCGGCAATGTTTTTGGCATCGTCCTCGTAGGCGAGGTTGTCGCAAGAGACGGTGAAGCTCAAGGGGTAGCCGCTGACCTCGAGATTGGCGCAGCCAGCCTGGATGCCGTTCTTGTTGAGCGTGGCAACCGCCTTGTCGGCCTCGCTCCTGACTCGGTCAGCCAGATAGAACCAACCAGCGCTGTAGATGGCAAACAGCACAACGATGAACGCCACGAGCCAGAACAGGCCGCGGCGGGACTTTGGTTGGCGTTCGTCACTTGACGTCATGCTTTGGCTCTCATTAACGCATGGGTGTTGGTGGACGGGCTTTCGATTCCGACAACACCAGGTAGACAGTGACGAAATAGGTAGCCGGGGACGGACGGAAAAAACACCGGTTTCCGGTGCGGTGTTGCCATTCTTTACAATCAGGCACGGCGATATGGGCGATTTTTGGGTGTTTGGCTACGGTTCGCTGATCTGGCGGCCCGGTTTCGCTCATGTCGAGACACGGCGCGCCCGGCTGCATGGCTACCGCCGCTCGCTCTGTGTCTATTCCTTCGTGCACCGCGGCACGCGCCAGCGGCCCGGACTGGTGCTCGGCCTCGACCATGGCGGCTCCTGCGTCGGCCTGGCTTTCCGTGTGCCTGGGGAATTGCGCGACGAGGTCATCGCCTATCTGCGCGAGCGCGAGCTCGTCACATCAGTCTATCTCGAGCGCACGATCAAGATTCGCCTCGATGGTGGCGGCACGGTCGAAGCCGTGGCCTACATCGTCGACCGCAAGCATGAGCAATATGCCGGCGCGCTGGATGCTGCGCATGCGGCGGCGGTGGTGCGCGGTGCGGTTGGCCAATCCGGCAACAATGAGGATTATGTGCTCAGCACGTTGAAGCATCTGGAAGCGCTTGGCATCCGCGACCATTGGCTGGAGGACGTGGCACGGGGGATAGCGCCTTTGTGAAGCGCTGGCTCTGCGGAAAAGGCAGCCAGGCCTTTGACCTTGGTGCGGCGAGACCTAGGTTAGGCTCCGAACCCAGCCAGCGGGCGGCATCCGCCCGGTCCCAATCCTCACGGAGATCCGTCTTGCAGAAACGCCGTCTCGGTCGCACCGACCTTTCCATCGCGCCGCTGGTTCTGGGCGGCAACGTCTTCGGCTGGACCGCCGACGAGAAGACATCTTTCGACCTGCTTGATCGCTTCGTCGGGGGCGGACTCAACGCGGTCGACACGGCCGACGCCTATTCGCGCTGGGTCCCCGGCCACAAGGGCGGCGAATCCGAAACCATCATCGGCAGCTGGATGAAGAACCGTGGCAACCGTGACAAGGTCGTGGTGATCACCAAGGTCGGCTCGGATATGGGACAGGGCCACAAGGACCTGTCCGCCGCCTATATCGAAAAGGCTGTTGACGCGTCGCTGAAGCGGCTGCAGATCGACGCCATCGACCTCTATCTGTCGCATTGGCCGGATCCAACCACGCCCTATGAGGAAACACTCGGCGCCTATGAAAAGCTGCTCGCCAAGGGCAAGGTCCGCCATGTCGGCTGCTCGAACCTCGACGCCGGCCAGTTGCGAGCGGCACTCGATGTCGCGAGCCTGCGCAGCCTGCCGCGCTACGAGGTGCTGCAGCCGGAATACAATCTCTATGACCGCTCCGCCTTCGATGGGCCGCTGCACGATCTGTGTGTGGCCGAGGATATCGGCGTCATCACCTATTTTAGCCTGGCCAAGGGTTTCCTAAGCGGCAAATACCGCAGCGAGGCCGATCTTGGCCAAAGCCCGCGCGGCGGCGGGGTGAAGGACTATCTCAACGCGCGCGGCACGCGCATTCTGGCAGCACTAGACGCGGTGTCGGCGAGACATTCGGCCAAACAGGCGGAAGTCGCGCTTGCCTGGGTTATCGCGCGGCCCGGCGTCACGGCACCGATCGCCAGCGCCACCAAGCCGGACCAGATGGACAGTTTGATCAAGGCGGCGTCGCTGAAGCTGACCGCCGACGACATGGCCGAGCTCGACAAGGCGAGCGGCTGAGGCCTCCCGCCACCGCTAGAGCAGCTCGCCGTTTCACGGAAACGGCGAACCGCTCTACCTCTTCGTCTTGCCACAATTCCCAAGGGAAAGCGCTGCGCGCTTTTCCCGGGAAAACCGCTTCACACTTTTCCTGGAAGTGTTCTATCCGCACGAACGTCCAAGACCACCCTCCCGTCTTGCCATAGCGTCCTGCGCTCGAGGCAAGACAGAGGGTGGAATGACTGAGCCGCTTCTTTCGCAGCCGGAGCTTTGGCCGCTGCTCGCGTTGGTACTTGCCGCAACGGTGGTCATGGGCAGTCCAGGTCCGGCAACGATAAGCGTCACCGCTGTCGGCGCCGCCTTCGGCCTGCGCGATTCGCTGCGCTATACCTGCGGGATCGTTCTTGGCACGGTCGCTGTCCTGCTGGTGGTGGCGACCGGGATCATGGCGGTGCTCGGGTCGATGCCTAGGCTGGCGCCGTTGCTGGTTGTCGCGTCTGCCGCCTACATCCTCTATCTCGCCTTCAAGATCGCTACGGCGCCGCCGCTGGCGACACGCACGGCCGAGGCTACGCGCCCGACCTGGCTGGCCGGTTTTCTGCTGGCTGTCGCCAACCCCAAAGCCTATGTGGCGATCGCCGCCGTTTTTGCCGGCGCTTCGTCGAACCAGGGCAGTGCTGAACTTGGCTTATGGCCGAAGCTGACGGTTCTGGCCGTGATGATCGTTGTTATCCACGCCGTCTGGCTTCTTGCCGGCGCAGCGTTCGCGCGCTTCCTGCGCAGGCCGGTCGCCTCGCGCATGATCAATCTGGTCTTTGCCGCGACGCTGGTGCTGACCACCGTGCTGGCTGTCTACCGCTGATTGCCTGGCCGGAGGGCCTTCAGGCCTTCGCGCCGAGCTCCCGCAACCGCTTCACCGCGGTCGGCGGGAAGGCCGGCGGGTTGGGTGCGCGGGACGCTTCGACGAGCATCTGGTCGCAGGCGGCTTCCGTCTCGCCGATCAGCCGCGCCATGAATTCGTCCTTGCCCAGGCCCGGCGGAATCGGCGGCAGGAAACGCGCCTTGATGGTGCCGGGATAGCGCAGGAACTTGCGGCGCGGCCAATAGAGGCCGGCCACATGGGCGACCGGCACCACCGGAACGCCAAGCTGCGCGTAGATTTCGACGATGCCGTATTTGTAGGCCGGCTCGTCGCCCGGCGCCCGGCGCGTGCCTTCGGGATAGATGATCAGCTGGCGTGGATTGCGCGCCATCTCTTCCTTGGTCGCCGCGACCACCGCCTTCAAGGCCTTGGAGCGGCTGCCGCGGTCGACCGGTATCATGCGCATCTTCATGATGTACCAGCCGAAGAACGGGATCCAGGTCAACTCACGCTTGAGGATGTAGAGCGGGTCCTGAAGATAGGGGAAGAAAGCGATCGCGTCCCAGAACGACTGGTGCTTGGGCGCCAGGATGAAGGAGCCCTCGGGCAGGTTTTCCTGCCCGGTGATGTCGTTCTTCGTTCCGGCGATCTTGTCATAGAGCCACATACAGCTGCGCGACCAGAATTTCGGCACGAACCAGGCGCGGTGACGGGGCGACAGGAAATAATAGGGGGTCCAGAGGATCATCTGGACGATCAGATTGACGTAGAAGACGAAATTGAACGCCAGCGATCTGACATAGAGCATGGGGGAGGTCCGGTGAGGAAGTGTGCGTTGGTTACACCAAGCGCGGGGAAAAAGGAAATGGCGCAAGCGTGTTCCGATCAATGTCGAAGCACGGTTCGCGCCAGGTGCCGAGCCCAGGCACGCTACCCCAATCGCGCCAGCCGCTCCTTCAGACGCGGTGCCGCAAAATCGAGGAAGGCGCGCAGCTTGACCGGCAGCAGGCCATGGCCAGCATGCACCAGGCTTACCGGCCACGGTTCCGGCTCGAATTCTTGCAGCAGAATGCGCAGCATGCCCGACCGCACCGCGGCATCGACCTGATAGGAGAGCACTTTTGTCAACCCGACGCCGGCAATCGCTGCATCGATCGCCGCCTCGGCGGTGTTGACCTGAAGCCGCGAGCGGACCTGAACCGTGACTTCCGTCTTGCCTCTGGTGAAGCCCCATGGGGCGGCGGAGGAAAGTCCCTCGAAGGTGATGCAATTGTGCGTGTTCAGGTCTTCCGGGATCGTAGGCGTGCCGTGTTCGGCGAGATAGGCAGGGCTGGCGCAGACGACGCGGCGAATCGAGCCGACGCCAATGGCGACAAGGCTCGAATCAGGTAACTGGCCGATGCGCAGCGCGAGGTCGAAATGGTCCTCGACCAGCTGGGTAATGCGGTCCGCCAGGGTCAGGCGGATGTCCACGTCGGGATAGGCCGAGAGAAAGCCGGTGACCACCGGCAGCACATGAAGGCGGCCGAACACGACCGGCGCGGTGATGGCCAGTTCACCGGTCGGAGCGCTGTATTCGCCCGCCGCGGCGCGTTCAGCCTCGCCAACCTCGTCGAGGATGCGGCGGCAGGCAGCAAGATAGGCCTCGCCGGCATCGGTCGGCGTCAGCCGGCGCGTCGAACGGTTCAGGAGCCGGGTGTTGAGATGGCGTTCCAGATCGGAAACCTTGCGGCTGACGGTCGCCAGCGGAATGCCGAAACGGCGGGCCGCGGCGGAAAGGCTGCCGGCCTCCACCGCGGCGACAAAGAGCGACATGGCCTCGAGACGATCCATAGCTTCTTTCAGAAAATGGAAGGACTGGTTGCAAATATGTCATCTGCATTTCAAGAATGGAAGGCTTTATATCTGGGGCGTGGCTTTGTCTGCAGCATGGCCAATCAAAGGAGTCTCTATGTCTGAAAGCCGCCCGCCGCTTCCGCCCTTCACCGCCGAGACCGCGGCGCAAAAGGCGCGCATGGCCGAGGATGCCTGGAACTCGCGTGATCCGGCACGGGTCGCGCTCGCCTACACGACGGACAGCCGCTGGCGCAACCGCGCCGAATTCCTGCAAGGCCGCGATGCCATCCAGGCTTTCCTGACGCGCAAATGGAGCCGCGAGCTCGACTACCGGCTGATCAAGGAGGTCTGGGCCTTCCACGGCAACCGCATTGCCGTACGCTTCGCCTATGAATGGCACGACGACAGCGGCTCCTGGTTCCGCAGCTACGGCAATGAGAACTGGGAGTTCGACGAGCACGGGCTGATGCGCCTGCGCATCGCCAGCATCAACGACCTGCCGATCAGCGAGGTCGACCGCAAGTACCATTGGCCGCTTGGGCGCCGCCCGGATGACCACCCAACATTGTCGGAGCTCGGGCTTTAAACCTGTTCCGGGCAAGGAGGTTTCGATGAACGCGCATGCTTTCACCAGCGATGTCGCCTTCACGCCGACCGTCAAGGCGATCCAGGCGCGCAAGGGTTCGCGGCAGTCTTACGCCCGCGTCGAGGAGCGTGGTGGCTGGCAAGCTGTCATCACGCCGGACCTTGCCGCCTTCATCGAGATGCAGACCAGCGTCTTCCTGTCGACGGCCAATGGCGATGGCCAGCCCTACATCCAGCATCGCGGCGGGCCGGCCGGCTTTCTCAAGGTGTTGGACGAAAGGACGATCGGCTTTGCGGATTTTTCCGGCAACAGGCAGTTCATCACACAGGGCAATCTGGCCGACAATTCACGCGCTTTCCTGTTCCTGATCGACTACATGCTGCGCCAACGCATCAAGATCTGGGGCACGGCGCGCGTCGTCGAAGGCGATGCCGAGCTGATCGCGAAGCTGATGCCGCAGGATTACAAGGCGCGGCCCGAGCAGGTCATCCTGTTCACGGTCTCGGCCTGGGATGCCAACTGCCCGCAACACATTCCGCAGCGCTTCGAGGCGGCTGATGTGGCGGCGGCGCTTGGTGAACGGGACAAGCGCATCCAGCACCTTGAACAGGAGGTCGCGCGTCTCAAGGGAATGTCAGGCGCTGCCGCCAAGGACTGATACCTGAATCAGCCGCCAGCTGCGGTTTCGGCCAGTGCGATGCCGTCGGGGGTCGGCTTCACCGGCACGATGCCGCGTGCCAGCGCCAGCAGATATTTGGTGTATTCGGTGAACAGCACGCGCAGCGCCCGCGGCTTGGTCAGCCAGCCGCCATTGTCGAGGTTGGAATTGACCACCGGATAGGGTTCCAGCTTGGCGCCATGCAGCAGGCGGCCCATTTCCAGCAGACTGCGCGGCATGTGGTAGTTGTTGGTGACGAGGATCACGGTGCCATAGGCATGGCTTTCGACCCATTTGGCACTTTCCTCGGCATTGCCGATCGTGTCGAGCGCGGCCCGGTCGATGTCGACGCAGCAGGAAAACAATTTCTTGTCGCCGCCGGTCGCGACCTGAAGCTGGCGACGGCTGGCGGAAGGATGCACGCCGCTGATCAACAGCCGCTCGCCCTTGCCGGACGCCAGCAGATCCATCGCGGCGTCGAGGCGCGACTGACCGCCGGTCAGCACGATGATGGCATCGGCCTTGGCCGGATTGGCGGGCGTGGTCAGATGGGCGACTTTGTTGGCGAACCAGCCGAAGCCGCCGGCAAACAAGGTTGCGAGGACGAGGAGGGAGAGCGCGGATATCCGCAGTGCGGTCTTTAAACGGCTAATCCCGCCGTGGTCGCGCAAACGAGCAACCACCACTGGCATCTGCCCAGCCGTCCCGGTCGAATCCCGCACGTCCATAGCCATATGGTTAATCCTGAAATGCGGCCTTTGGTAGGTAAAAGACGCACTTTGCGTTACGCCGCTTCTCCATCCGTGATCACGCTGCTTCCATCCCCGCCAGAGCATGCTCCCTTTCATGCGTCTGGCTGGCGAACGTCGATGTCGCTGAGATAGGCGACAACGGTGGCATGCGAGGTTGCCGCTGTCAGCGCGCCGATCACCAGCACCATGAGGACGACGCCGAGATAGCCCGCCGAGCCGATGGCGAAATTGCCGAACAAAGCGGTTGCCTGATCGGCCTGCGGCGTCGCCACGTTGCGCGACGACCACCAGGAAAAGACGATGAAGACCAGCACAGCCGCTGCCCCGCCGGCGGCCGCGCCCTTCATGCCGGTGACCAGGAAATGCCGGCGGAATTCGCGCGCGATGAAGGCCGCCTCGGCGCCGACGAAATGCAGTACCTCGATAATGTGACCGTTGCCGGCCATGGCGCCGCGGGTCGCGAACACCACGGTCAGCACGGTTGCCGACAGCATCAGCGCCAGTACGGCGATGCCGATGGTCACCGTGGTGCGCGCCATCGCCACCAGCCGGTCGACCCAGGTGCGATGGTCGTCGAGCGACGCGCTCGGCAGCTTCGGCGTGATGGCGGCGCGCATGGCGGCGAAGTCGGGCGGGCTGTTCTCGTCGATGGTGACGATGATCAGGCGCGGCACCGGCAGTTCGTCGATGTTGAGGCCGGAGCCCAGCCACGGCTCCAGCAGCCTGGCGGTCGCCTCGCGGTCGATGATCCTTGTCGACTTCACGCCGGGAAATTCGCTGGCGATCTGCGACGCCTGGGCAAGCGCTGCCTCCATGTCGAGGCCGTCGGCCGGCTTCACCTGGATCGTCGCCTCGCGCGAAATCTGGTTCTCCCAGACCGAGGCGGTATCGCGCACCAGCGTCACCGCGCCGAAGGTCAGGCAGGATAGGAAGGTCATGATGGCGATGACCAGGACCAGGGCGCGGCCGGCGATGTTCTGCGCCGGTACGATCGGCGCCATCCGGCGCTGGGCGCGCGGCCTTGCTTCGGCCGCCTCGGCTTCCTGCTCATGCTCTTCGAGATGTTCGGCGGACAGGTCAGTCATAGATGTCCAGCCTTCCGCCGGCCAGGATCATGCGGCGCGCGTCGACCTGTTCCATCAGGCCAAGGTCATGGGTCGCGATGACCACGGCGGTGCCCAACCGATTGAGCTCGATGAACAGCCTGAGCAGGCGCCGCGCCAGCGGCGGATCGACATTGCCGGTCGGCTCGTCGGCCAGCAGGATTTCCGGCTGCTCGATCAGGGCGCGCGCGATCGCGGCGCGCTGCTTCTCGCCGCCCGACAGGACCGGCGGCAGCACATGCATGCGCTCGCCCAGCCCCACCCATTTCAACAGCTCGGTGACATCGGTGCGGTAACTTGCTTCCTCGCGCCCGCGCACGCGCAGCGGCAGCGCGACATTCTCATAGGTGGTCATGTGGTCGAGCAGGCGAAAATCCTGGAACACCACGCCGATGCGGCGGCGCAAGTGCGGCAGTTCGGTGCGCGAGATGCGTGAGCGGTCCTTGCCGAAAATGGTGATCAGCCCGCGCGTTGGCTTCAGCGACATGAACAAAAGGCGCAGCAACGTCGTCTTGCCGGCGCCCGAAGGGCCGCTCAGGAACTGGAAGGAGCGCTCCGGTATATGCAGGGAGATGTCGCGGAGGATTTCCGGACCCATGCCATAGCGGAGGCCAACATTTTCGAAGCGAATCAATTTCGACGACCTGAAATTCCTAGAGCATGATGCCGAAAAGTGTGAAGCGGTTTTCGGACGACATCATGCTCGGTCTCTTTTAGAGCCGGCGCAGAGCCTGCCTGTTCTGGGAAAAGACCATCGGCCGGCATGGTTAACCGGCGGTTAATTCCTGTGCTGTTTCGGCTTGTCACGACGGCTCCGGTGGGGAAGCGTTAACCATTTATGTTTACGCAAAAGAAACGAAAAGCGAACACGCGCAATAACGGGGCCATGATGGCTGACGAACGAACCGCGCGCCCGGTTTCCGGCGAAATCATGACCGATACCCCGGCAATTGCCGCGGCGGACAGGATCGTGCGTGCTCCGGCGGCCGATATCATCGATGCCGACTATGAAGTAGTGCCGCGCTTTGCCCCTGCCGTGGAAAGCGTTTCACCGCTGCCGCGTGCGATTATCACCCCGTCCATCGAGGGCATGGACATGTTGCGCAAGCCGGAACCACCGGCGGAACGGCCGCCGGCCGCGCGCGGTGGGCCGATCTTCTGGATCGCCGGCATCGGTGCTGCGCTCGCCGCCTTCTGGGTCTCCGGCGGGCATGCGCTGGTGCGCCAGGTGCCGTTCCTGTCCAGCGCGCAAGCGTCGGCGCTGACCATCTCGGGCGTCACCTCACGCGTCGACGCCTCCGGAGCCAATCCGGTGTTGTTCGTCGATGGCGAGGCCGCCAATGACGGGACGGGGCCGGCAACAATGCCGCCGCTCGAAATCCGGGTGACGGGCAATGACGGACGTTTGACCCGCTATACGTTGGGGACATCCGGCCATTCGCTGGCGTCGGGCGAAAGATTCGGCTTTGCCAGCCGGCTCGACGTGCCTAAGAACGGCGTAAGGACCGTTTTGGTTACTTTCGCTGACTAGGCGATCACCGGGGAAGACCACCAAATGCCCATCGTACGCGACAAGGACATCGAAGTCCTGTTTTCGGCGTCGGCGATCGCGCGCCGCAATCTCGAGCTGGCCAAGGAGATCGCCGAGCACGACTATCACGATCTGCTGGTGATTTCCGTGCTGAAGGGCTCGTTCATCTTCGCCGCCGACCTGATCCGCGCCATGCACGATGTTGGCCTGTCGCCAGAGGTCGAGTTCATCTTCATTTCCAGCTATGGCGCCGGCACCACCAGCGGCGAGGTGAGGGTGCTGCGCGACATCGACAATGAGGTTGCCGGCCGCGACGTGCTGCTGATCGACGACATTCTCGAATCCGGCAAGACGCTGACCTTCACCCGCGACCTGATGCTGTCACGCGGTGCGAAAAGCTGTTCCATCGCCGTGCTGCTCGACAAGCGTATGCGCCGCCAGACCGCGCTCGTCGCCGACTATGTCGGCTTCGACTGCCCCGATTATTTCGTCGTCGGCTACGGCATGGACGTTGCGCACGCCTTTCGCGAATTGCCGTTCGTGGGTGTTGTGAAAGGCGATGCGTGAGGCGAGTGCCTCGCACCGGCAAGTTCTGAAAAAGCCCTTAACGGCGCTGGAAAAATTAGCCGGTCGGACGCTTGGGGCTTTCAGAAAAAGTCAACTTTTCGCCGCCAAATATGCCGGCCATGGCAAAGCTTCTGATCGTCGAGGACGATGAGTCCGTCCGCACCCTCGCAGCCCGCGCGCTTGAACGCGCAGGCCACGCAATCGATATCGCCGCCCATGGCGCCCAAGGCCTGGCGCTGATCCGCGCCGCCCATGGCGGCTACGATCTCGTCGTCTCCGACATCCGCATGCCCGAGATGGACGGCATCGAGATGGCGATCGCGGCGGCGGCGCGTTTCCCGGCGATGAAGATCATGCTGATGACCGGCTATGCCGACCAGCGCGAGCGCGCCGAGGAGTTGAACGGCATCATCCTCGACGTCGTGCAAAAGCCGTTCACGCTGGCGGAAATCCGCTCACGCGTCGAACGGGCGCTGATCTGCTTCGCCTGATCACACCGGATCGGCAGCGGCAAGCACCGGCGCTGCGCTCCTGCGCCGCTCGGTGTTGAGCGCCAGCAGGCCGGCGCCGATGATGAGGATCGCACCGATCACGGTCGTCGACCGCGGCACCTCGGCGAAGAACAGGAAACCCCACAGCGGCGACCACAAAATGCCGGTGTATTCGAAGGTGGCGACCCGATTGGCCGGTGCCAGCCTGTAGCCCTGCGACAGAAGGATCATGCCGGCGGAGGCGACGAAACCGCAGGCGGCCATCTTGAGGAAATCCGGCAGCGTCGGCCATATCCATGGCCGCACCAGGAACTCGACACTGGGGTGGACGGCGTGGGTTATGCCGGCCAGGTGGAATGTGCCGGCAACCACCGCCGCGCCGATGAGATAGGCGCCGTTCTGGTAGAAGGCCATGACGGTGGACGATTCGGTATCGCCGATCTTGCGCGCCATCAGCTGCGAGAAGCCGTAGAGCGCCGCCGAGCCCAGCGACAGCAGCGCCGCCCAGTCAAACAGGCCGGCACCGGGGCGCACCATCACGATGACGCCAAGCAGTCCGATCAGCACCGTCGCCAGCGTCCGCCAGGAGACGCGTTCGCCAAGGTAGGGCCCAGCCAGCGCCATGATGAACAGCGGCGCCATGAAATAGAGCGCTACGGCGTCGGCCAGCGGCAGCGCGGCGATGGCCAGATAGTAGACCGTGTAGGAGGTGAACTGGATGAAGGCGCGGATCGTCAGCAGGCCGAACCGCTTCGACAGGATTGCGCGCAAGCCGACATCGGCGTGGACGAGGACGATCAGGATCGGCAAGGCGACTATCGAGCGGATCGCCATCACCTCGGTCACCGGGTAGCCGCTCGATACGGCTTTGACCAGCGGGTCCTGCAGCGAGAACACCAGCACGCCAAGGCACAGGCTCAGGATGCCGCGCACCATCCTATTCTGCATCTGCGTTCAGGCTCCTGCGCGTATGACCCGAAGCGCGTCCGGATCAAAAAGAACCCGCCACCGTTTCGGGCAGCGGGCACGAGTGAGGACTCTTTATTGGTCCGCGGCCGATTTCGCAGCCGCATATCCAATGGGTGTCACAACTATCGTCACGGCGTTTGACATGTTGCAAACGAATTGGAATGATAGCTGTGATCAGATTTTCTTATGGCGGATTCCATGCGACCAACCCTCGACAGCGATCTCCTGCGCACCTTTGTGGCCATTGCCGAGGCCGGCAATTTCACGCGGGCGGCCGAGCAGGCCGGCCGCACCCAGTCGGCCGTGTCGATGCAGATGAAGAAGCTCGAAGAGCTGGTCGGCGACAGCCTGTTCGAGCGCGGCTCGCGCGGCGTCGCGCTGACACGGCGCGGCGGCGAACTCATCGTCAATGCCCGCCGCATCGTTTCGCTGCTCGACGAGACGGCGGCGTCGATGGCGGCGGCGCCGCTCGGCGGACCGGTGCGCATCGGCATTCCGGAGGAATATGGCCACGCCATCCTGTCGCGCGCGCTCGGCGCGTTTTCAAAGCGCCACACCAAGGTCGAGGTCACCGTGCGCTACGCGCATTCGGGAGCACAGCTGTCGGCGCTCGCCGCTGGCGAACTTGATCTGTGCGTGGTGTTCGAATGGCAGGATCCGGCCGGGGGCGAAGTGCTGATGCACGATCCTACCGTCTGGGTGACGTCGAACCTGCACCACATGCATGAGGAACGGCCGGTGCCGATCGCGCTCTACAACCGGGCCGGCTGGTGCAAGGACTTTGCCATCAAATCGCTGGAACAACGCGGTCTTGCCTATCGTGTCGCCTATACCAGCGACACCACCGGCGGCCTGAAGCTTGCCGTCACCTCAGGACTGGCGATCGCGCCGATCTCGCGCAGCAACATTCCAGATGGCTGCCGGGAACTGACGTCCGCCGACGGGTTTGGCGACATCGATTCCTCTAATGTGGTGATGCATCGCAACCCGAATGCATCAGGTGAGGCGATCGACGGCATGCAGGAGGCGATCCGCGAGGCGTTCGTCAACCGGTAGCTGGATTAAGCATATCCTCATGGAAATTAGCATCTCGTTCCGTGCTTGCGACACAGGGCTGTCGGCAGCGGTTCATGAAGTGCAAGGCCCTCCGACAATCGAATGTCGTGCGGTCGATTGATCCTCGTCGCAGACTGGGGGCGCCGATTGGCTCCAACACCGTGCTACTCGGGCGCGGTGACTCGCATCAGCATTGCTTGAAGGAAGCCATCGGGGCGAGGGATCGAGATAAATTCGTGCGTCACGCGATGGCTAGCGAACTTTGCCACCAGGGCCTCGATGTCGTTCCGTTTTCCGGACGAGATAATCAGATCTTCCGCGCATTGCACGACGGCCTCGTTGATCCGTTCAACTCCTCTAGGCTCGATCGCGGCGAACCGAACAGACCCCTGGGGCTCTCTGGAAAAATCAGCCTCGTCGAGCCGCATTGAGACGTCCATGACGACATGAAGGCAAAGCGAAGGCGTTAGCGGCAGATAGCGGGGCAGGATAGGTTTTCCGCCCCGAAAAGGACCAGGATCGTGGAACGCAGCCGGATTGTCGCACGTGACGAATTCCAGACGGGTGGAATTCTTCACTACAATCCACTCGGCGTTATAGATGCGCCAAGCATGCTCTGTGAGTTGGCGTGCCATCATCGCGCGGATGAAGTTTGGATAGGTTTCGACCGCTATGCGTCCTTTGTCTACCTCCTCAATAGCTCTCTGTAACTTTGGGTCGGCCTTTCCTCGGCGTGCATTCAATACCTGGTATGCTCGGACTGTCTCGATGACGTTCCGGTTGTTACCCTCCACAAATAGCCGCGTGGCGGCAGGTGTGGTGACCATAAGATTTGCCATATAGCCCGAAACGGCGAATTTGACGTCTGCCGGCGCATGGCCGTTCGCCAAGGCCTCTACCGAAGGCTTCCAGTACGGTTCGAAAGTCTTCCGGTACTCGCCAAGGGCCTCGGGCTTGGAAAGGAAATCGGGAACGATGTCACCACCCATCTCCCGGCATATGTCGCCAGGATGACAGGGAAAATCTTTCAAGTCCGACTTACGGTAGGCGTGCAACATACCTCCTGGGTGAACGAAGTGCTTGAGATAGGTTTGGGCCACATAGTGGTCCTTGCGCATCGGACCTCCTATCGCAAAGCGCGCGTTCTAAGGGTTGCAGTCGTCCCGAGGGCGTTGGTTCCTACTTCAGCTCCAGCAGCCGTTCCAGATAGCTGCGCTCGATGTCGGGGCTGAGCGCGTTGCCGAGCCGCTTGCGGATCGCTTCCAGGATCTGGCGGGCGCGCTGGACGTCGATCTCGTCGGGGACTTTCACCGAATCGCCGAAATCCGGACCCTGGCTGGCGCGCGGCCGGCCGAGCGGGTCGCGGTCGGCATTCTGCTGGCGACCGCCTTCCTGGCTGCCGCCCTGGTCGCCTTGCATGGCCTGCATCTGCTTCATCATGTCCTTGGCACCCTTGCGCAGCGCCTCGAGCGCCCGGCCCTGGTGGCCGACGGCCTCGTCGCCCTGGCCTTCGCCGAGCGCCTGCTCGGCGCTGCCCATGGATTTTCCGGCCTCGCCAAATCCTTCATTGGGCTCCATGCCCATGCCTTCAAGGCTCTTCTTCAGCTTATCGAGATCGCTCTTCAGCTGGCCCTGGCCTTCCTGCAGCTGCTTCAGCGCATCGGCGAATTCCTGCGGCGTCATTGGCTTCGGCCTCGCCAGCGGATCGCGGTCCTCGCCAACGCCCGGCTTGTCCCGGTCCTGGCCACCGCCTTGGCCGAGCTGCTCGTCGCGGTTCTGTCCGCGCTGGCGCTCGCCGCGCTGCATCTGGTCCATGCGGAAGGTGTCGTTCATCATCTCCTGCTGGCGCCGCAGGATCTCGCCGAGCTTGTCCATTTGCTGGCGCATCTGGCTGTCCTGCTCGCCGCCCTGCTGCTGACGGCCGGCCTGGAGATTGTTCATCATGTCCTGCAGCTGCGACAGCAATTGCTGCGCCTTGTCGCGATCACCCGACTTCGCCAGATTCTCGATCTGATCCATCATGCGGTCGATGTCGCTCTGGCGCAGTTCCTGGCCGTTCTGCTGCATCTGCGGCGCGTTCGGGTTCTGCTTGGCGCGTTCGGCGAATTCCTGCAGGAACTGGTTCATCGCCTCGCGCAGTTCCTTCATCGCCTTTTCGATTTCCTGGTCGCTGGCGCCGTTCTTGATGGCGTCCTGCAGCGCCTGCTGCGCCTGGCGCAGCCGCTTTTCTGCCGCCGAGAGGTTGCCCTCCTCGATGCCGAGCGCGATTTCCCAGAGATAGGCGACCTCGCTGCGCAGCTGATCGTCGTTCCCGGCCAGCTTCAGCCGGCTGCGCGCGCTCATGATGGCGAGATAGTGGGACATGTTGTCGAACGTGTCTTCCGGCCGCAGCGTGATGGCATCGATCAGGTCGAGCACGCGCGGCTTGGCTTTGACGTCGAGCGCCAGCAGGCGGCGCTGCTCGATCACCGCCCGTGCCAGCGGGTTGGCGAACGGCCGCTCGGGCATCACAAGCGTCTTGGTCTCGCTCGATGCGGTGTGGCCGGCGTCATCGGTGGCGACCAGTGTCAGCTTGATGCTGCTGCCGGCCCAGACATGCTCGGTCAGGTCCTTGGTGGTCTTGGCGGCATTAGACTTGCCGCCACGGCGCGGCAGTGCCAGCGGCATCTCGGGCGGACCATAGAGCGGATGCGCATCCGGTGCCTGCGGGTCGGCCAGCGCGAAGACCGCTTTGGCGGTGGCGGCGCCATAATCGTCGTCGATCTGGTAATTGAGTTCGAAGGCGCCGTTGGCGGCACGCTTGGGCTCGCCGACAAAGCGGATCTGCGGTGGCTTGTCCGGGATCACGGCGAAGGCCCAGCGGCCAAGCTGATCCTCACCCGATTTCAGCGTCAGCGTACCATCGCCGGTCAGCTTGCCGGTGAACTGGCGTACCTTCGAGGGGGATGTGGGGGCCGGCGCCGCCGGGCTTGCGGCAGGCTTGGTAGTGCTTGCCTGCGGTCCGGCCGGGTCGATGACACGCGCATTGTCGTCCTTGTCGGCATAGGCAAGCGTTTCCTCGCCCGAGCCTCCGGTGACGCGCAAGGAGACATCGCTGCCTTCAGGCACATGAAACGTTGGCGTCGCCTGGTTGGCGTCCGCGGTCAGGAAGATCGGCGGCTTGCCGGTGTAGGCTGGCGGCGTCACCCAGGCGTCGATGCGCGGCGGCACGGCGTCGTGCGCGCCGTGGGCGCTGAAGCCGTCGGCAATCCTGCCGCCGGTCGGCCCGAAGGAAAAGGCAAAGGCGGTGACGAGCAGGAGCGCCGCCACGGCGCGCAGCCCCCAGGGGTCGCGCTCCGGCACACGCGTGCGCGGCAGGTCGGCGCCGATTCTGTCGAGCTTGGCGGCCATGCGCTTCTGGTGCTCGCGCCACAGTGCCTGCGAGAAGCTGCTTTCCCGGCCGCTTGGCCGGTCGGCCTGCACCAGCACGGGGCTGTGCAGCAGTTCGTTGGCGGCCTCGATGCGGCGATCGACCTCGGTGGCACCGGGCAAGCGGAAGAAACGCAGCGGATAGAGCGCCGCCAGCCCTGCCAGGCCGAATGTGGTGACAAGACCGATGCGCGCAACATCCGGCAGCCGGGAGAAAACGCCGAACCAGGAGATGCTCAGGAACAGGCTGGCGACAATAATCAGCGGCAGCAGCAACGGCCAGCCGCGCTCGACCATCATCGAGACCCGCGTCGCCAGCCGGCTGAGCGCAAGGCGCCCGGCGAGACCGCGATCGCTAGGGGTGGGTCGTTGCGTCATCGGCCCTTCCTGGAATCAGGCGGGATAGCCCGATCCTCACGACTCGAAGAATACCAGCAAACACGGCAAAGGCGAGGCGCTTTCAAAAAACGTGAAGCCCGCCGCTATGGTTGCAATCAGAAATTGGCGGGGTTTGCGTTGGCGCCACAGACCAGCACGGCGACGCGTTCGCCGGGTGCCGGCGCATAGCGGCCGGACAGGATCGCGGCGAAGGCCGCCGCACCACCCGGCTCGGAGATGATGCGCACACGGTTCCACAGCGCCTTCTGCGCGGCGATGATGTCGTCGTCGCTGACCAGGAGGGAGCGTTCGACGAAGGCTTCGGCGATCGGGAACATCATTTCGCCGACGCGCTTTGGCGCCAGCGAATCGGCGGCGATGCCTTCGGCCGGCGCGTCGACGGGATGGCCGGCCTCGAAGGCGCGATGAAGCGTCGGTGCGCCCTCGGGCTCGATGGCGATGATACGGATGCGGCCGGCATACCAGGCGGCGATGCCGCCGATCAGGCCGCCACCGCCGACGGCGACCAGCAGCGTGTCGATCTCAGGCAAGTCGCGCTCGATCTCGAGCCCGAGCGTGCCCTGGCCGACCAGCGTCTCCTCCTGGTTGAAGGCGTGGATCTGCAAGGCGCCGGTCTCCTCGGCGAAACGCTCACTGGCGGCCAGCGCCTCGGCATAGCGGGCGCCGCCGACGACCAGGTCGGCGCCATAGCCGCGAATGCGGTCCAGCTTGGCTTGTGGGCTCACTTCGGGAACGAAGATGGTGGCCTTGTGGCCGAGCCGCATGGCGGCGTAGGCGACGGCGGCGCCATGGTTGCCGCCCGAGGCGGCGACGACGCCGGCCGCGGGGACTGGCCGTTCGAGCAGATTGGTGAAGGCGCCGCGCGCCTTGAACGAGCCGGAATGCTGCAGGCATTCGAGCTTCAAGTCGACCGCCAGCGGCGGCCGGTCGAAGTCGGCCATGTCGACGCGCAGCACCGGTGTGTGCCGGATGTAGGGACGGATGCGCGGTTCCATCGCGGCAATGCGTTCGCGTGTGACGGTGTTGCCCTGCGGCATGGCGATCTCCTTGGGATTGACAGCAATTAGTAACTTGGCAAAATGGCTAAATGCAAGAGGTTGATGTCTTCAAGGCGATCGCCAACGAACGCAGGCTGCAGATCCTCGACTGGCTGAAGGATCCGCGCGCGCATTTCCCGACCCAGGCGGACGGCGATCTGGTCGAGGACGGCGTTTGCGCGCTGCTGATCGCCGAGAAACTCGGCATCACGCAGGCGACGCTCTCCGAACATATGCGCGTGCTCACCCAGGCCGGCCTGCTGCGGTCCAAGCGCATCAAGCAATGGACGTTCTACCGCCGCGACGAAGACAGGATCGCCGACACCAGAGTGCTTATCCAGAACCGGCTGTAGCGCCGCCGGCGAGACGGCTTCTATGCCAGCCAGTCGGGCACTGAATCCAGCCCGATCAGATCGTCATAGGTCAGGCGCGGGCGCACGACGTGGAAACGGTCGCCGTCGACCAGCACCTCAGGCACCAGCAGGCGGGTGTTGTAGGTGCCTGCCTGCACGGCGCCATAGGCGCCGGCCGTGGAAACGGCGACGAGATCGCCGGCCTTCAGCCTGGGCAGATCGCGGTCGAGGCCGAGATAATCGCCGGTCTCGCAGACCTGGCCGACCACGTCGACCATCATGCGTGGCGTGTCGGCCGGCGGCTGCACGACCGGCTTGATGTCGTGGAAGGCATCGTAGAGCGTCGGCCGGATCAGATCGTTCATGGCGGCGTCGACGACCAGAAAATTCTTGGCGTCGCCTTCCTTCACGAAAATCACTTCCGAGACCAGGATGCCGGCATTGCCTACGATCAGCCGGCCCGGCTCGAACATCACCTTCAGCCCGAGCTTGGTGACATGCTTCCTGACGACCTGGGCATAGGCGTCGGGCAGGGGTGGTGGGTTGTTGTCGACGCGATAGGGAATGCCCAGCCCGCCGCCGAGATCGACATGATCGATGGCATGGCCATCCGCCCGCAGCGCGCCGACCAGATCGACCAGCAAGGCGAAGGCGTCGTCGAAGGGCTGCAACTCGGTGATCTGGCTGCCGATATGGGTGTCGATGCCGGTGACCTTGATGCCCGGAAGCGTTGCCGCCCTGGCATAGACCTGCCGCGCCCGCTGCCAGGCTATGCCGAACTTGTTCTCGGCCTTGCCGGTGGAGATCTTCTTGTGGGTCTTGGCGTCGACATCGGGATTGATGCGCAGCGAGATCGCCGCCATCTTGCCGAGGGCCGTGGCGCGGGCCGAAAGCAGCTCAAGCTCCGGCTCGGACTCGACGTTGAAGCAAAGGATGCCGGCTTCGAGCGCAAAGTCCATTTCGCGCGCAGTCTTGCCGACGCCCGAGAACAGGATCTTGCCGGGCGGGATGCCCGCGGCCAGCGCGCGGCGCAACTCGCCTTCCGAGACTACGTCGGCGCCGGCGCCGAGCTTGGCCAGGGTCCGCAGCAACGCCTGGTTGGAATTGGCCTTCATGGCGTAGCAGACCAGCGCGTCCAGCCCGGCGAAGGCCTGGGCGAACACCCGGTAGTGCCTGGTCAAGGTGGCGGTGGAGTAGCAGTAGAACGGCGTGCCGACCTGTGCGGCGATATCGGGGATTGCCACGTCCTCGGCATGGAGCACGCCGTCGCGGTAGTCGAAATGGTTCACGAGAGTGGTTCCGGAAAGTTGGAGCACGAAGAGATCGGGTTTAGAAGACCAAACCCGGTCTGATCGGTTCTAGATCAGCGGGTCGAGGAAGAACTTCTTGTCCTTGACCGGTTTTTCCGGCTCCGGCGGCAGCGGCTGCTTGGCCTTCTCGGCATCCTTGCGGGCCTGTTCGGCGGCTTCATAGGGCGTGTCGAGACCGGCCTTGCGGCCGCAGGCGGTCACGGCGGCCATCGCCGCCAGCAGCGTCAGCGTCACCAAAATCCTGCTTCCGGTCATCGATCCATCCGTCCGAAACGTTTTGTCAGCCGCCGCTTTTAGCCGAGTTCTCGGCGTATTGCACCCCTGGCTCAAGCTTTCGCCAGCCGCTTTTTCCAATAGCGAATCTGCTTCCTCACTTCCGACGGCGCGGTGCCGCCGAAACTGGTGCGGCTCTTGACCGAGTTCTGCACCGCCAGCACCGAGAAAATATCCGAGGTGATGCCGGGGTTGATCGACTGCAGGTCCTCCAGCGAAAGCTTCTCCAGGCCCACCTTCTTCTCCTCGGCCAGCGCCACCGCGCGACCGGTAACATGATGCGCCTCGCGGAACGGCAGGCCGAGCGTGCGCACCAGCCAGTCGGCAAGGTCGGTCGCGGTCGCGTGGCCGGAGCCGGCGGCCTTCTTCATCGCGGCGGCGTTCACCGTCATGTCAGAGACCATGCCGGTCATCGCCGCCAGCATCAGGTCGAGCGTCTCGGCGGCGTCGAACACCGATTCCTTGTCTTCCTGCATGTCCTTGCCATAGGTCAAAGGCATGCCCTTCATCACCGTCAGCAAGCCGACCAGATGGCCGTTGACGCGGCCCGTCTTGCCGCGCACCAGTTCGGCGGCGTCGGGGTTCTTCTTCTGCGGCATGATCGAGGAGCCGGTGGAGAAACTATCCGACAGCCTGATGAAGCCGAACTGCGGCGTCGACCAGATGATGATTTCTTCCGCCAGCCGCGACAGATGCGTGGCGCAGATCGCGGCCATGCTAAGGAATTCCAAAGCGAAATCGCGGTCGGAAACGCTGTCCAGCGAATTGCGCATCGGCTCGCGGAAGCCGAGCGCCTTGGCGGTTCTATGGCGGTCGATCGGGAAGCTGGTGCCGGCAAGGGCCGCCGCACCCAGCGGGCTCTCGTCCATGCGTTCGATGGCGTCGCGCACGCGCGACAGGTCGCGCGAAAACATCTCGACATAGGCCATGCAGTGATGGCCGAAAGTCACCGGCTGCGCCGCCTGCATATGGGTAAAGCCCGGCATCGCCGTCGCCGAGTGCTCCTCGGCCCGCTCCAGCAGCGCCGTGATCAGGCCCTTCAGCGCTTCGGCGACGCGGAAGCACTCGTCCTTGACCCAGAGCCTCAGATCCACCGCCACCTGATCGTTACGCGAACGCGCGGTGTGCAGGCGGCCGGCGGCCGGGCCGATCAGCTCGGCGAGGCGGGATTCGACATTCATGTGGATGTCTTCAAGCTTGGTCGAAAACTCGAAGCTGCCGGCCTCGATCTCTTTCAGGATCGTGTTCAGGCCGTGGGCGATTTTTTCTTGATCGGCCGCCGAAATAATGCCCGTTTGCGCCAGCATCTCGCTATGGGCGATCGAGCCGCGGATGTCCTGCGCGTAGAGTTTGCGGTCGAACGAGATCGATGCGTTGATCGCTTCCATGATCGCGGCCGGACCCGAGGCAAATCGTCCGCCCCACATCTGGTTGCTGGTCTTCTTGTCGCTCATCGCTATAAAACCCGTGCTTCGGAGCAGTTTTGAGAACATGGCAGACGGAAACAGATTTTTCCCGGCCCCGCGCCTGATCCTCGCCGCCCTGGTGGCGGGAGCGCTGGCCGGCGCGGTCGCGGTATATGTCAGCGAGAGCCGGTCTGGCAACAATGCAGCGGCGCAAGTGGCCGTCGGCGGCAGCAAGGACGACGTCGCCTGCGCCGCCAAGAGCGACCGCGCCAAGAAGGTCGCCGCCGCTGCTACTGGCGAAGTCGCCGCCCTGTTGCCCGCCGACCCGCCGCAATCCATGAAGAGCCTTGCTTTCAATGGCCCGGACGGCAAGCCGATGACGATCGCCGACCATGCCGGCAAGACGGTGTTGCTCAACCTCTGGGCGACATGGTGCGCGCCGTGCCGCGCCGAAATGCCGGCGCTCGATGCGCTGCAGAAGGAGAAAGGCAGCGCCACCTTTCAGGTCGTCGCCGTCAATGTCGATGCCGGCGACGATGTGAAGCCGAAGAAATTCCTCAGGGATATCGGCGTCGAGGCGCTCGGCTACTACCGGGATTCGACGGTGGCGCTGTTCAACGACCTCAAGGCGCGCGGCCTGGCGCTCGGCCTTCCCGTCACCATGCTGATCGACGGCGAAGGCTGCCTGATCGCGCATATGAACGGTCCGGCCGAATGGTCGAGCCCTGACGCCAGGCGGCTGGTCGATACGGCGCTTGGATCGTAGGCTAGGCCGAGCGCACGTTTGGCTTGAGCAATATGAGACTGCCATCCTGGCGGTCGGCGCGCACCGGAGTGCGCTTGCCATGGCCGGTCAGGTCGTCGAACGCCTCGATCGGCGCCGGCTTGCCGAGATAGTAGCCCTGGCCGATCTCACAGGCTTCCGCGTCCAGGAACTTCAGCTCGCCAAGCGTCTCGACGCCTTCGGCAAGAACCGGCAGGCCAAGGCCGCGCCCCAGCCCCAGCACGGCGCGCACGATCGCCGCGACCTGGCCGTTGGTGTCGACCGCCTTGATGAAGGAGGAGTCGATCTTGATCTTGTCGAAGGGGAAGGCGCGCAGGTTGGAGAGCGAGGAATAGCCGGTTCCAAAATCGTCCATGGCCACGCGCACGCCCAGCGACTTGACCTGCCGCAAGGTTGCCAGCGCACGCGGCATGTCCTTTACCAGTGCGGTTTCGGTGATCTCGAGTTCCAGCCTTGTCGGGGCCAGACCTGTCCTCAGCAAGGTCTCGTGGACCTTGCGGCTGAAATTGGGATTGTGAAGCTGGACCGCGGAGACGTTGACGGCGACCGTCAGCGGATTTTCCCAGCGAGCGGCTTCCTTGCAGGCCGCGTCGAGCACCCAGTCGCCGATCTGCCCAATGGCGCCGCTGTCTTCGGCAACCGGGATGAATATTGCCGGGGAAACGTCGCCGCGTTCGGGATGACGCCAGCGAATCAGCGCTTCGAAGCCAACCATCTTGCCGCTGCTGATCTCCTTCTGCGGCTGGTAGACGAGGTAGAATTCGCCACGCACGACGGCCTGGCGCAATTCGTGCTCCATCACGCGCTTGTCGCGGGCCTCGGCGCCCATCGACGCCTCGAAATAGCGATAGGTGTCCCGGCCTTCGGTCTTGGCGCGGTAGAGTGCCGTATCGGCATGGCTGATCAGGCTGGTCTGGTCGTCGGCGTCGAGCGGATAGATCGCGATGCCGATGCTGGCCGAGACCAGGCCGCCGCCAACCGCGGCCCGGTTTTCCTCGCGCATGGCGGCGAGCAGTGAGCCTGCGATGCGGCCCGCCGCCTGCGGGTCGGGCAGGTTGGGGGCGATGATGGCGAATTCGTCGCCGCCGAGGCGCGCAAGCATCTGGCCGTGGCGCAGAATGCCGGCTGCGCAGCTTGCCACCTTCTGCAGCATCGCATCGCCGGCGCCGTGCCCGTAGAGGTCGTTCACCTCCTTGAAGCGGTCGAGGTCGAACAGCAGAAGCGCAAGATGCCGGCCTTTGACGCCCTTGTCGGCATTGGCGATCCGGTTCATCGATGCGATTTCCGTGTCGAGACGGCTGGAAAAGGAGCGGCGGTTGGCAAGTCCCGTCAGCGGATCGAAATGGGCGAGGCGAAGGATCTCCTGCTCCGCCTTCTTGCGCTCGCGGATGTCGCGGACGGCGATGACGTTGTGGGGTTTGCCGCAATAGTCGATGCTTCGGGCAATCAGCTCGACAGGAATTCGCGTTCCGTCGCGGTTCCGCAGCTCCGCCTCCCACGGCTGGCCTTCCAGGCTGGCTGCGTCGGTTGCGGTGCGTTCGTCGAAGAGTTCGCCCAACTCCATGCCGGTCAGCGTCGCGGCCAGCGTGCCGGTCAGCTTGCCCATGCTGTCATTGGCGCTGACGATGCGGTTGCCGTCGCAGACGATCAGGCCCTCCACGGCGGCATTGGCCAGGCCGTGCATACGGTCGACCTCGAGCTTCTGGCGACGGAAGCGCAAATCGATCCACAGCGCCGATGCCGACAGCACCAGGATCACCAGCGTGGCAGCCGCGGCCGCGAAAGCCTGCGAGGTCGGCTCGATCGTGTATTCGGATATGACGATCGCGGAATCGGGAAAGATCGAGACGGCACCCATGCCGATGAAATGCAAGGTGCAGATAGCCAGCGTCAGCAGCACCGCGCCGACGGATGTGGCGACCAGGGAGGGGCGGCGCAGAACGACACGCAGCGCCAGTGCCGCGAGTGTCACGCCGGCCAGCAGGGAAACGGCGACCATCAACAGGTTCCATTCGATGCGGCCCTGGACCTCGAATGCCGCCATGCCGATGTAGTGCATGGCCGCGATACCACCGCCCAGAACGGCGCCGCCGACGAGATGATACTCGAACTCGTCCCGCAAGGTGGCGATCCACATGCCGGCCGCCGTCAGCGCGACCGAGGCGGCGAGCGAGAGCACGGAGAGCCACGGATCGTAGGCACTGGGTATGCCCGGCGTGAACGCAAGCATGGCGATGAAATGCGTTGCCCAGATGCCGAAGCCGGTCGAGGTGGCCGCGATCATCAGCCAGGCAAGCCGGTTCCGGTCTGTCGAGCGGCTGATGTGGTGAAGCAGGCTGACAGCAGAGAAACAAGAAATTCCGCAGATCAGCGCGGCGAGTGCGACCAGTCTCAGATCGTGCTGGTTCACGATACAATTGTAGACCGTCAACATCTTATTTCCCCAAGCCCATTGGAAATAAAAACGAAATACGACTGATTACTGCTTGGCTGTTGAAGGATCGATAAAGTCGCCTGCAACCAGAGCGTGCTTCCCCGGCGCAAGCGTCAGTCGCCGCACCAGCATTTCACCATTCCGTTAGCCGGATAAGCATGGCGACCGATCATGTCTTTACGTCCTCGACAGCCGCCCTAGCTACCTCAGGCGCCGGTGTGCCGTTTGATGCCAAGCCGCCGAAGGAGAGGAACGAGCAGCTGTGCAAACGCCGGAGGCCCACAACAGAACTGTCACATACCTTCTCTAAGAGAGCGGGCAAGGACTTGCGCAAGACCCTTGTCACCAGCCACTCAAGAGGGAAAACCATGACCATCATCAAGCGGGGCTTTGCTGCCCTTGCCGCTGGCGCGCTCAGCACCGCGCTGGCGATGCCTGCCTTTGCAGAGCCGGTAAAATTTGATTTCTGGTTCGGCCTTTCGGGCGACCTCGCCCGCGTCGTCGACACGCTGTGCAAGAACTTCAACGCCTCGCAGAAGGACTATGAAGTCGTCTGCACCAGCCAGGGCAATTACGACGCCACGCTGCAGAACACCATCGCGGCCTTCCGCGCCGGCAAGCAGCCTGCCGTCGTCCAGGTCTATGATGTCGGCACCGCCACCATGATGCTGTCGGGCGCCTACAAGCCCGCCGACAAGCTGATGGAAGAAAACGGCTACAAGGTCGACTACGCCGACTATTTCCCCGGCATTGCGCGCTATTACGCGACGTCGAAGGGCGAGATGCTGTCCTTCCCGTTCAATTCCTCGACCGCGCTGATGTACTGGAACAAGGATGCCTTCGCCAAGATCGGCAAGACCGAAGCGCCGAAGACCTGGGAAGATGTCGGCGCCGACCTCAAGGCGATGAAGGATGCCGGCTATGAATGCCCGATGGCCATCAACATCTCGGCCAACGAGAGCTGGCAGCTGATGGAGCAGTTCTCGGCCATCCACAATCAGCCGATCGCCACCAAGAACAACGGCTATGATGGCCTTGACGCGCGTCTGGAAGTCAACAAGACCAAATTCGTCCAGTACGTCACCGACCTGAAGAAGTGGTATGACGCTGGTCTGATCAAGATCAAGTCCAAGGATCTCGGCCAGGATATGGTCCAGGCTTTCGCCTCGGGCACCTGCCAGGTCATCCTGACCTCGGTCGGCGACCACGGCACCGTCGGCAAGACGCAGAAGGAAGGCATGAAGTGGGATGTCGCCGAACTGCCGGTCTATGCCGGCACCGAGCGCAAGAATTCGCTCGTCGGCGGTGCCTCGCTGTGGGTTCTCTCCGGCAAGTCGGATGCGGAGTACAAGGGCGCTGCCGCGTTCCTCAACTTCATCCACGATCCCAAGACGGCTTTGTTCTGGTCGACCAACACCGGCTACATCCCGGTGACCAAGTCGGGCTTCGACTACATGAAGTCCAGCGGCTTCTACGACAAGGCGCCCTATAAGGGCCGTGAAACCGCCATTGCCAGCCTGACCGCGTCCGAGCCGACTGAAATCACCCGTGGTGTGCGCCTGGGCAACTTCACCCAGATCCGCGCCGAGTTCGGCACGCAGATGCAGGCGATCTTCGCCAATAAGGTCAGCGTCCAGGAAGGCCTCGACACGCTGGTCAAGAATGGCGACGCCATCCTCGACCGCTTCCAGCAGACCTATCCGGGCAAGACCCTGCCCTGATCGCTGAAATTTTCAGGCTGCCCGTCGGCTCATGCTTCGAGTCGACGGGCAGTTGTTTCGTGTATTTAATGCAAACGTGACTGCCGTTCAGCGGCATCGGCGGACCGATGGAAAAACGCGTCACCTTCAGCAGTTGGACGATCGGCATCCTTTTCGCGGTGCCGCAGCTCCTCCTGATCTTCACGTTCTTCTACTGGCCGGCTGGCCAGGCGGTGTACTGGTCGCTGACGCTGCAGCAGCCCTGGGGCGGCGGCAACATCTGGGTCGGGCTCGACAATTTCCGCTCGATCCTGGCCAACGCCGATTACTGGAACTCGATCACCGCCAGCCTTGTCTTTGCCGGGATCAGCACCGGTCTTGCAATGTTCATTGCGCTGGTGCTCGCCGCCCTGACCGACCGGCAGCTCACCGGCTCGCGTCTCTATCGCGTCGTGCTGATCTGGCCCTATGGCATCGCCGCACCCGCGCTGGCGCTGGCGTTTCGCTTCATCCTGGCGCCGGAAGCGGGATTCCTTTCCGCCGTCAACCGGATGTGGCCGGGAATCTGGGATCCGGGTCTCGACGGCGCCGACGCCATGGCTTCGATCATCGTCGCCTTCTCGTGGAAATATGTCGGCTACAACTTCATCTTCTTCGTGGCCGCGTTCCAGGCCATCCCGCGTTCGCTGATCGAGGCGGCGGCGATGGACGGCTCCGGTGTCGTCAGGCGCTTCTGGGACATCCAGTTCCCGCTGATCACGCCGACGATCTTCTTCCTGCTGGTCATCAACATCACCGAAAGCTTCCAGGATTCCTTCGGCATCGTCGACATCATGACATCAGGCGGCCCGGCGAACGCGACCAATCTGATGGTCTACAAGATCTATTCCGATGGCTTCAAAGGTTTGGATTATTCGGGTGCCGCCGCGCAGAGCATCATCCTGATGCTGCTCATCATCGTGCTCACCATCTTCCAGTTCCGCTTCATCGAGCGGCGCGTGCACTACGGGTGAGGATGACGATGACATGGTAGAGCGCACCCCATTCCTCAATTTCTTCACGCATCTGATCCTTTTCATCGGCTTTGTCTTCTGCGTCGCGCCGTTCCTGATCGTCGCCATCGCCGCGTCGCACAACCTGCGGGATGTCAACGATGTGCCGATGTCGCTGCTGCCGGGCAGCGACTTCTGGGTCAACATCAAGACGGCGTGGGTGACGGCCGATCTCGGCCCCAAGCTGCTCAACAGCTTCATCGTCGCCGGCGGCGTGGCGGCGGGCAAAGTGATCATTTCGGCGCTCACCGCCTTCTCGATCGTCTATTTCCGTTTTCCCGGCCGGATGTTCATCTTCTGGCTGATCTTCGTCACCCTGATGCTGCCACTGGAAGTTCGCATCGTGCCGACCTATGCGGTCGTCGCCAACGTGCTGTCGCCCTATCAGGCCATCCTCGACGTGACAGGCTTGAGCTGGCTGATCGAGAAGGTGTCGGGCGTGCAGGTCTCGCTCAACCTCGGGCTGCTCAATTCCTACCCTGGACTGATCCTGCCGCTGGTCGCCACGGCCACCGGCACGTTCCTGTACCGGCAGTTCTTCCTCACCGTGCCGGATGAACTGACCGAGGCCGCGCGCATGGACGGTGCAGGGCCATTGCGCTTCTTCATCGATGTTCTTCTTCCGCTCTCGCGCAACAACATGGCGGCGCTCGGCACCATCATGTTCCTGTGGGCCTGGAATCAGTATCTTTGGCCGCTTCTCATCACCACCGACCAGTCGCATGCGATGGCGGTCACCGAGCTTAAGTTTCTCATTCCCAATGTCGGCGGCACTCCGGAATGGCACATTGCCATGGCCGGCACGCTTATCATCATGCTCCCGCCGCTGTTCGTCGTGGTGCTCATGCAACGCTGGATCGTGCGTGGCCTGATCGCCACCGAGAAATAATAGGAGACAAAAATGGCCTCCATCACCATTCGCGGCGTCAAGAAGAACTACGCCAAGACGCAGGTCGTGCACGGCGTCGACCTCGACTTCGCCTCGGGGGAATTTGTCGTCATCCTGGGACCGTCCGGCTGCGGCAAGTCCACGCTGCTGCGCATGATCGCCGGGCTGGAAGAGATCTCCGGCGGTGAGATCTCGATCGACGGCACTGTGGTCAACAAACTGGAGCCGCGCGAGCGCGGCTGCGCCATGGTGTTCCAGAATTATGCGCTCTATCCGCATATGAGCGTGGCGCAGAACATCGGTTATTCGCTCAAGGTCGCCGGCGTGCCTTTGGCTGAACGCACACAGCGCATCCAGGCGGTGGCGCGCACGCTGGAGCTCGAGCATCTGCTCGACCGCAAGCCGATGGCGCTTTCCGGCGGCCAGAGACAGCGCGTCGCCATGGGCCGCGCCATGATCCGCGAACCCAAGGTTTTTCTCTTTGACGAGCCGCTGTCCAACCTCGACGCCAAGCTGCGCGTCCAGATGCGCTCGGAAATCCGCAAGCTGCATCGCCGGCTGAACGCCACCTCGGTCTTCGTCACCCATGACCAGGTCGAAGCGATGACCCTGGCCGACCGGCTGGTGGTGATGAATGGCGGACGCGTCGAACAGGTCGGCACGCCGGCGGACGTCTACAGCCGTCCGGCCAGCCGCTTCGTCGCCACCTTCGTCGGCGCGCCGGCCATGAACATGCTCGAAGGCACGGTCGAGCTCGACGGGCTGTCGCTGCTCGGCGGCAGCCGGCGCCTGGCGATGGCACGCGCCGGCCTGCCGGTCGGCAAGAAGGTGGCAATGGGCATCCGGCCGGAAGCCGTGCGCCTGGTGGCGCCCGGCACGGCCGGCGCGCTCGACGCCACCGTCGACCTGGTCGAGGAACTGGGTGCGGGGCGGGTCATCTATGTCGATCTCGACGGCGCGCCGTTTTCGGTGATGACGTCGGAGGCCATCCACCCCGAACCCGGCAGCCCGGTCGGCCTGAAGTTTTCGCCAGCGGACATGCATTTCTTCTCGTCGGAAACAGGAAGCCGCCTCGATGTCTTCAAGGCGTCCGTACCCGAGCCGGCGCTCTGACTTTCAAGCCCATTGAGCAGTGGCCGAGCTACTCGGCCGAATCCGCAAAACGCATCATCGCGTGATCTCTCTGCTGCGCCCCGGGTGTGGCACCGTCAGACCTTCAGGCGAACACATGCGCCTTTCCCGACACGGTGAGCCGCACGATCTCGCCGACCGCCGGTGCGTCCATGCCGGATTTGCGCAGGATCAGCGGCGTGTTGCCGATCGCAGCGGCGTCCGGCGGATCGGCGTTGTTCAGAAGCCGCACCGCGACCGTGCATGTCGAGCCGGCGAATTCGGATTCCGTCACCTCGCCAAACAGCATGTCCGGGGTGCCCGACATGCCCTCGCGCGACGTGCGTTTCAGCCCGATCTGCTCCGGCCGCAGCATGATGCGGACGACATCGCGGCTGTCATTGGTATCGACGGCGATGCGGCCGAGCGGCGAGCTGGCGAAGCCGCCAGAGATGCTTGCCGGCAGGATGATGGCATCACCGAGGAATTCGGCGATCATCCTGTCCTTCGGCTTTAGGTAGAGATCGCGCGGCGTGCCGACCTGCGAGAATATGCCGTCGCGCATCACCGCCACTTGGGCAGCGAAGGACAGCGCCTCGGCCTGGTCGTGCGTCACCAGGATGGTGGTGATGCCGGCCGCCTCCAGAAGTTCTGCCACCGCCTTGCGCATCGAGGCGCGCAGGCCAGTGTCGAGGGCCGAGAACGGCTCGTCGAGCAACATCAGCCTTGGCTTCATCGCCATGGCGCGGGCGAGCGCCACGCGCTGTTGCTGGCCGCCAGAGAGTTCGTGGGGGCGGCGCTTGAGGATCGCTTTGTCCAGTCCGACGATATAAGCGAGTTCGACGATGCGCTCGGCGCGCTTGTCCTCATTCCGGCCCAGACCGAAACCGATATTGTCCGATATGGTCAGATGCGGGAACAGGGCGCCGTCCTGCGCCACCACGCCGATGCCGCGGCGATGTGCCGGGACGGCGGCGCCGCCATTGGCCAGCACCTCGCCGTCGAGCACGATGCGGCCCTGGTCCGGCGCCTCGAAGCCCGCGATCAGCCGCAGCAAGGTGGTCTTGCCGCAGCCGGAGGGTCCGACGATTGCGGTCCGGCTGCCGCCGGCGACATTGAGGTCGACGCCGGCCAGGGCGGCGACCGGGCCGTAATGCTTGTGCAGGCCGCTGATTTCGAGAAAGCTCATCGTCCGGCCATCCGTTTCGACTGGACATAGAGCAGCCAGGTCAGGGGCAGCGACATTGCAACCATGATGAAGGCGTAAGGTGCCGCCGAGGCGTAGTCGATCTCGCCGCTGTAGGACCAGAACGCCATCGCCAGCGTGCGGGTGCCGTTCGGCGCCAGCATCTGGGTCGCGGTCAGTTCGTTCATGATGCCGAGTGCCACCAGCGCCATGCCGGCCGCGGCACCGGGCGCCGACAGGCGAATGGTCGTCGACCACAGCGCGTTGAGCGGACGCCGGCCGAGGCTGGACGCGGCGCGCTCGAGCTCGACCGGCGCCTGGGCGATCGAGGCGCGCAGGCTGACCAGGGCACGCGGCAGGAACATGAGTGCATAGGCGACCAGGATGGTGAACAGCGTCTGATAGAGCGGAAGCGCAATGCGCACGGTGATGGTGACCAGCGCCAGCGCGATGACGACACCCGGTAGCGAGCCGACGATGTAGTTGCAACCCTCCAGCAGGCGCTGCAACGGCCCCGGCGCGCGGATTGAGATCCAGGCCATCGGCATGGCGGCGACAGTGGCGAGCAAGGCCCCGGCAAGCGCCAGGAACAGCGTCTGGCCGAGCGCCAGGCCAATCTCGTCGAGACGCCAGACATCGGCACCGCCGGCGACGAGCCAGCGGCCGATGGTGATGAACGGCACGCCAAGTGCCAGCAGCGTGGTGACGACAAGCAAGACCAGGCTCGGGATGGTGGCGCGGCCGAGGCTCGTGCGTTGCTGATACCGCGCCGCGCCGGAGCCGACACGAGCATAACGCTCCTCGCCGCGCACCAGCACTTCGAGGCCCAGAAGCACGAAGCAGCAGGTCACCAGCACGCCGGCCAGCATGTTGGCGGCCGGTCCGTTGAAAGTCGACTGGAACTGGTCGACGATCGCGGTGGTGAAGGTGTCGAAGCGGATGAAGACGTAGAGGCCGTATTCGGCCAGCAGATGCAGTCCGACCAGCAGCGAGCCGCCGCAGATGGCGAGCCTGAGCTGCGGTACCGCGACACGCCAGAAGACGCGCCAGGGCCCAAGGCCAAGGGCTGCAGCCGCGTCCTCCAGGGCCGGATCGAGACGGCGCAGCGCCGCCGATATGGGCAGATAGAGGAAGGGGAAATAAGCGATCACGGACACCAGCACGCCGGCCCACAGGCCATGCAGCCCGGGTAGGATGGTGATCCAGGCATAGGAGTGCACGAAAGCGGGAATGGCGAGCGGCGCCACGCATAGCCAGGCCCACAGCCGGGCGCCGGGCAGGTCGCTGCGCTCGGTCAGCCAGGCCAGCGCGACAGACAGCACGATGGCGACCGGCACGGTCAACAGCACCAGCAGGGTGGTGTTGACCAGCAGTTCGCCGACGCGCGGCCGGAAGACCAGCGCCGAAACGGTTTCCCAGCCGGTCTGCACCGCGATCCAGATGATGAAGGCAAGCGGCACAAGGGCGAGCAGCGAGACGAGAACAGCGGCAGTGACAAGCCAAGGTGCCGCCCGCCGCTGCGGCCTTCGGCGCATCCTCGGTGGCAATCCGGAGCGCGCGAGATCGACCGCGGGCTGCATCAGCTCAGACGCCCCACGCCTGCGGCGGGGTGCCGGCAATCAAGGGACCACGGTTGGTGGTCAGGAACGCAGCGTGTCGTCATCGGCGAATGCCATCTCGAAAACAAAACGCTCCCGCGGAAGGCAAATTCCCGCGGGAGCACGGTCTGACGCCTTATCAGGACGAACGGCCACTAAAGCAAGCCGGCTGCCGTCATCAGATCGGTGACCTTCTTGGAGTTCAGCGTCGTGGGGTCGACCTTCGGCGCCTGCAGATCGGCCAGCGGCACCAGCTTCGGGTTGGACTCCGCACCCTTTCCGACGGCGTATTCGAAGGAGTCGCCGGTCTTCAGGATCTCCTGGCCGCCCTTGCCGGTCACCCATTTCAGGAAGGCCTGGGCTTCCTTCGGATGCTTGCTCGAAGCCAGCACGCCGCCGCCGGAAATTGAGACGAAGGCGCCCGGATCCTGGTTCTTGAAGTAGTGCAGTCCGACATTCTTGCTGTTTTCGCCGGTCTTGGCCTGATCGCCGAAGTAGTAATAGTGGTAGATCACACCGCCTTCGATCTCGCCGGCATTGACCGCCTTCATCACCGTGCTGTTGCCCTTGTACGCGGTGAAATTCGTTTTCATCCCCTTCAGCCAGTCCGCCGTGGCGGCCTCGCCCTTGAGCTGAACAAAGGCGCTGACGATGGCCTGGAAATCGGCACCCGACGGTGAAGCGGCCCAGCGGCCCTTCCAGCTTGGATCGGCGAGATCAAGCATCGACTTGGGCAACTGGTCGGCCTTGAGCTTGGTCTTGTTGTAGGCAAAGACGGTGCTGCGTGCGGCGACGCCGACCCATTTGCCGCTGGCCGGCTGATAGTCCTTCGGAACCTGCGCTAGCGTCTCGGCATCGACCGGTGCGAACAGGCCGGCATTCTCGACCAGCGCCATGGCTGGCGAGTTTTCGGTCAGGAACACGTCGGCCGGCGAGGCAGCGCCCTCGGCGACGATCTGGTTGGAGAAGTCGCTGTCGCCACCATTGCGCACGGTGACCTTGATGCCGGTTTCCTTGGTGAAGCCTTTAGCCCAGGCCTTGGTCAGGCCTTCGTGCTGGGCATTGTAGACGATGATGCCGGCATCTGCGGCCATCGCCGGGCCGGCGGCCAGGCTGATTGCAAGTGCGGCGGCACCAGCAAGGGCGGAAAGGGTGAATTTCATGGCGTTATCCTCGATGTCGTTGGTCTTTGCACGCTGCACCTATCGATACCTGACAGGCATAGTCAACATTGTTGGCTGCTTCAATCGGTCGCTGAGGCGCGAAGGTCAACGCAAAGCGGACAATTCCATGTGATGGCGGCCTGGATCGACGGTTTCTCGCCAGATGTGTCCGCAAGGCCTGTAAGGTGACCCGGTGTGCGGCTGTGCCTTCAGGACCCGCAAACTTTTGTGATTTGCCCGTAGTTTGGCTTGGACATTATTTCGCCGGCCACGTAACAAATCAGTGCCGAGGCACGAAAATCGGGGGAGTGAACTCTTGTGAGCGGCAAGGACGAAGCCGAGCTTTCCCGGCTGTTGCGGGCCGCGATCGCCGGAGACGAAAAGGCCTATGCCGACTTTCTGCACCGGATTGCCGCGCTGGTGCGCGGCTTTGTCCGGCGCAAGATCGTGCAGGGCGGGGTCGATCCCGAGGATGTCGTGCAGGAAACCTTGCTGGCCATTCATGTGAAACGGCACACCTGGCGCCAGGACGCGCCGGTGCTGCCGTGGATCTATGCCATCGCCCGCTTCAAGCTGATCGATGCGTTCCGGCGGCGCGGACGGCGCATCGAGATCGATGTCGACGATATCGCCGAGACCTTCGCCGAGCCGGAAACCGAAACCGTCAGCGAGCGCGACATCAACCGGGCCCTGGACGGGCTGCCGCCGGCGCAGCGCTCCGTGGTCTCGGCCGTATCGGTGGAGGGTCGCTCGATCGGCGAGACGGCAGCGAAGTTCGGCATCAGCGAGACGGCGGTGCGTGTGTCGTTGCATCGCGGACTTGCCGCCATAGCCAAGCGATTTGGGCAGGGGCGATTCGGGCGGGAATGACATGAGGACCGAGGATCTCATCAGGGCGCTCGACGCCGATGCAAGCAGCAAGGCGATGCCATTGCGCTCGGCCTGGTGGTTGGCGGCTGGTGCGGCCATTATCATTGCGGCAGTCGTTTTCCTGCTGACGATCGGCCCGCGCCCCGACTTCATGGTGGCCGCGCACACGATGCGCTTCCTCTCCAAGTTCGTTTTCACCATCGTGCTGGCCGTCAGCGCCTTCGCCTTGATCCGCGCTTTGTCGACGCCGGGTGCCTCGACAGGTCGGGCGATGGCGGGGATGCTGGCCGCGCCGCTGCTGGTGGCCGTGGCGGTGGTTCTGGAGCTCTTCATGGTGCCGGAGGCGTTGTGGGGCACGCGCATGGTCGGCTCCAACATGATGATCTGCATGGGCTTCATCCCGCTGATCGGCATCGGCCCGCTCGCCATCTTCCTATGGATGCTGCGCTATGGTGCGCCGACAAGGCCGGTGCTTGCCGGCGCGGTCGCGGGCCTGCTCGCTGGCGGGCTGGCCGCGACCTTCTATGCCGCGCACTGTTTCGACGATTCGCCGCTTTTCGTCGCCACCTGGTACACGATCGCGATCGCGGTTCTTGCCTTGCTTGGCGCGCTCGGCGGGCGGTTTTTCGTACGCTGGTAGCAGGATAGCTGCGACCCGCGAATACCGATCCTTAATCATGCCGGCAATTGTTTGCCGGTTGCCCATATCGCCGGTACCCCCTACGCAACCTTTCCTTAAAATCGATCCTTCAGGGTTTTAACGGGAAAAAGCGATTGCCCACGGGGGTGGCACGGATCGTGAGATTACCAGGACCTATCAGGCTCCACAAACACGCAGCGCCGGCACTGCTTGTGGCTGGCCTCGCCGTTGCGGCGGCCTCGCTCGTGCCGTCGCGGCTGGACCTTGGCGCCGAGGCACTCAGACTTTGTTTTCAGGTATCGGTCGCCGTTGCAGCCGGCGCGCTTTTCCTCGCCGGGCTGTTTGTCATTCGCATCTCCGCCGACCGGCGGCAGATCGCGCAAAGCGAGCAGCGCTTTCGCCGGGCCATGCAGGATTCGGCGATCGGCATCGCCATTGTCGGGCTGAACGGGCGTATTCTGGAAACCAATCCGGCCTTCGCCTCGATGCTTGGCTACAGCCGCGAAGAGATCGAGGCGCTGACCTTTTTCCAGATCACCCATCCTGACGACGTACATATCGGGCGGGAAACCATGGAAGGCATCAAAGCGGGCACGGTCAACGCTTTCCAGTTCGAAAAGCGTTACCTCAAGAAGGACGGCACGGCTGTCTGGGCGCATCTCGCCGGCTCCGTCATTCGCGACGAGAAAAGCGGACGCCCGCTCTATCTCGTCTCGCAGATCGAGGACATCGACGCGCGCAAGCAGGCCGAGGCGCGCATTGCCGAGGCCGAAACGCGCTGGAATTTCGCCCTGGCCGGCGCCGGCCAGGGCGTCTGGGACCTCGACGTGCGCAAAGGCGGCACGACCTACTCGTCGACCTGGGTCAAGATGCTGGGTTATGCGGATGGCGAACTCGACGGCGATCCGGACCGCTGGCTGACCATGATCCATCCCGACGACCGCGAGACCGTCGCCGAAGCGGACCGCGCCCACCTTGACGGCCAGACGGAGTTTTTCGAGGCCGAGTTCAGGATGCGCCACAAGGATGGCCGCTGGGTCTGGATCCTCGACCGCGGCAAGGCCATCGAGCGCGACGGGGACGGGCGGCTGATCAGGGCCATCGGCAGCCTGACCGACATCACCCGGCGCAAGGAGGCCGAAGAGCGCCTGACCCTGTCGGCGGCAATGCTGGCCGACGAGAAGGAGCGCCTCCGGGTGACGTTGCAGTCGATCGGCGATGCCGTTATCTGCACCGATGCGGCCAATCGCGTCACCTTCATGAACCCGGTTGCCGAGAAGCTGACCGGCGTTTCCGGCGAGGCGGCGCTCGGCAAGACGCTCGGCCATGTCTATTGGGCGGTCGATGAGGAGACAGGTCACAGGATCGGCGTGACGCGGCCGGCGATCGGCGCGGAGGCGCCTTCCGACCAGAACAGCCGTGCCGTGCTGATCCGCCGCGACGACACACGCTGCAGCATCCGCCAGGTCGTGTCGCCGATCATGAACGAGCGCAACGAATTCTGCGGGCTGGTCATCGTCTTCCAGGACTTCACCGATGCGCGCGCCCTGCAGCGCCAACTTGCCCACGCCGCCGCGCATGACGCGCTGACCGGCCTTGCCAATCGCTCGAGCTTCATCCGCACCATGGAGGGATTGGTCGATCAGGCGCGCAAGGACGGCACGACGGCCGGGAGCGGCCATCAGTTCATGTTCATCGACCTCGACCATTTCAAGCTGGTCAACGACACGGGTGGTCACGCCGCAGGCGACGCCTTGCTGAAGCGGGTCGCGGAGGCCGTGCGCGGTGTGCTTGGTCCCGAAGACATCGTCGCGCGCCTGGGCGGCGATGAATTCGCGGTCATCCTGAAATCGGGTTCGATCGCCGGCGCGAGGATCGCGGCGCGCTCCATCATCGACGTGATAGCCGGGCTGAACTTCACCTGGGACGGCCGGCCGCATGCGATAGGCGCCAGCATCGGCCTGGCGGCGATCTGCGCCAATTGCGGTGAAGTCGACGAGATCATCGCAAAGGCCGACGCCGCCTGCTATGCGGCCAAGGCCGCCGGCCGTGGGTGCGTTTCGGTGGCGCCGGATGACAGGATCACCTACGACAGGTCAGAACCGCCCGCGCCGTTTGCCGCGGCGTCGTAGAGCGTTTCACCGCTGCATGGAAACGGCGAACCACTCTAACTCTTTGTTTTGACGCAATTCCAGACGGAAAACCGCTCACACTTTTCCTGGAATTGCTCTAAGCGGATGCGTCAGCGCGTCGGAACGGGGTGCTCGCCGCGATAGTCGTAGAAGCCGCGTCCGGTCTTGCGGCCGAGCCAGCCGGCTTCGACATACTTCACCAGCAACGGGCAGGGGCGGTACTTCGAATCCGACAGGCCGTCATGCAGCACCTGCATGATCGACAGGCAGGTGTCGAGGCCGATGAAGTCGGCCAGCTGCAGCGGTCCCATCGGATGGTTGGCGCCAAGCCGCATGGCGGTGTCGATGGCATCGACCGAGCCGACGCCCTCATAAAGCGTGTAGATCGCCTCGTTGATCATCGGCAGCAGGATGCGGTTGACGATGAAGGCCGGGAAATCCTCCGAAACCGTGATCGTCTTGTCGAGCTGCTTCACATAGGTCTTCGCCGCTTCGAAGGTCTGGTCCTCGGTGGCGATGCCGCGCACCAGCTCGACCAGCTTCATCAGCGGCACCGGGTTCATGAAATGTATGCCGATGAAGCGCTCCGGCCGGTCGGTCTGCGCGGCAAGCCGCGTGATCGAGATCGACGAGGTGTTGGTCGCCAGTATGGCTTCGGGGTTGAGCTGCGGACAGAGCTGGGCGTAGATCTTGCGCTTGACCGTCTCGTCCTCGGTCGCCGCCTCGATCACCAGATCGGCGCCGGCGAGATCTGCCATCGCCGGTGCCGAGGCAATGCGCGCCATCGCCTGGTTGCGTAGCTTTTCGTCGAGCTTGCCGGAGCCCACCTGCCGGGCCATGTTGCCGCTGATGGTGGCGATGCCCTTCTCGATGCGGTCGGGCGATATGTCGTAGATCAGCACCTTGTAGCCCGAAAGCGCGGAGACATGGGCGATACCCCCGCCCATCTGGCCTGCGCCGATGATGCCGATCGTCTCGATCTTGCTCATTACACCGATCCCGTCCAAAGGCTTTTGCAGCCTGCTTTTTGTGCGGTGCAAACTAAAAGGGCGGGGCGACTTCGTCTACCCCACCCCAAGCATTTAATACGCTTTGTCAGAGAGCGTCAAAGCGCCTTCTGCAACTCCGGCAGAATGACGAAGAGATCGCCGACGAGGCCGTAGTCGGCAACCTGGAAGATCGGTGCCTCCTCGTCCTTGTTGATGGCGACGATAACCTTGGAATCCTTCATGCCGGCGAGATGCTGGATGGCGCCGGAGATGCCGACCGCGATGTAGAGATCGGGAGCGACGACCTTGCCGGTCTGGCCGACCTGCCAGTCGTTCGGCGCATAGCCGGCATCGACCGCCGCGCGGGACGCGCCAACGGCGGCACCGAGCTTGTCGGCGACGGGCAGGATGACCTCCTGGAACTTTTCCGAGGAGCCAAGCGCGCGGCCGCCCGAGATGATGATCTTGGCCGAGGTCAGTTCCGGACGATCAGTGTCCGACAGCTTGTTCTCGACGAAGGTGGAGAGGCCGGGATTGGCCGCGGCCTTGACGGTCTCGACCGCGGCCGAGCCGCCCTCGGGGGCTGCCTGGAAGGAAGCCGTGCGCACGGTGATGACCTTCTTGGCGTCGGTCGACTGCACGGTCTGGATGGCGTTGCCGGCATAGATCGGCCGCTTGAACGTGTCGGGCGAGACCACTTCGATGATCTCGGAGACCTGCGCGACATCGAGCAGGGCCGCCACGCGCGGCGCGACGTTCTTGCCCGACGAGGTCGCCGGGGCGATGATGGTGTCGTAGCCGCCGGCGAGCGACACGACCAGTGCGGCCGTCGGTTCGGCAAGGCGTTCGGCGAGTTCGTCGGCTTCGGCGAGCAGCACCTTGCTGACGCCCTTGAGCTTGGCTGCGGCGTCCGCCGCGCCTTTGGCGCCCTTGCCGGCGACCAGCACATGCACGTCCGAACCGATCTGCAGGGCCGCCGAAAGCGCCTTGGCGGTCTGGTCGGAAAGGGTGGCGTTGTCGTGTTCGGCGATGAGGAGAATGGTCATTTTATCTGTTCCTTCCGATCTCAGAGCACGCCGGCTTCGTTCTTGAGCTTGTCGACCAGTTCGGCGACGCTCTTGACCTTGACGCCTGCCTTGCGGCCGCTCGGCTCCTCGGTCTTGATGACCTTGAGGCGCGGCTTGACGTCGGCGCCGTAGTCGGCCGGGCTCTTTTCGTCGAGCTGCTTCTTCTTGGCCTTCATGATGTTGGGCAAAGAGGCATAGCGCGGCTGGTTGAGGCGAAGGTCGGCGGTGATGATCGCCGGCATCTTCAGTTCCACCGTCTGCAGGCCGCCGTCGACTTCGCGCGTCACCTTGGCCTTGTCGCCGTCGAGCACGACCTTGGAGGCGAAGGTGCCTTGCGCCCAGCCGAGCAGGGCCGCCAGCATCTGGCCGGTCTGGTTGGAATCGTCGTCGATCGCCTGCTTGCCGAGGATGACGAGGCCGGGCTGTTCGGCGTCGACGACGCCCTTCAGCACCTTGGCGACGCCGAGCGGCTCGGTCTGCTCGTCGGTCTTGACCAGGATGGCGCGGTCGGCGCCCATGGCGAGTGCGGTGCGCAAGGTTTCCTGCGCCTGCTGCGGGCCGATCGAGACGACGATGATTTCTTCGGCCTTGCCGGCTTCCTTGAGCCGGATTGCCTCTTCGACCGCGATCTCGTCGAACGGGTTCATCGCCATCTTGACGTTGGCGAGTTCCACCGCCGAACCATCAGCCTTGACGCGAACCTTGACGTTCGCATCCACAACCCGCTTCACGGGCACAAGGATCTTCATTTGCCTGTCACCTCTTCACGCTAGTTGGGCGCGCTATAGCAGCCTGCGCCCCTTCTGAGTTGTCGAAAGCCGACATTCCGGATGGAAATTCTGGTCTTTGCCCGCCTTGGGCTCAGACGGAGACGTTTCCGTAGTTGCGGCAACCCTTGACGTCAATACGCTGAAAGCAGCTCAAATCGGTTCAGTTTGGGCCAGAGGGGTTTCCCCGGCCCCAGCGCGTCGTGGTGGCCGGCGGTTCAGGCGCCGCTGGTTCGGCAGCAACCGGCGGCTGGTCTGACGTGGGAACCGCGGTATCCTCGTCCGCGCCGGCAAAAAGCGGCACGCCGCGGCTGCGCAGGACAAGCACCAGCACGGCGCCTGCAATGATGCCGCCGATGTGGCAGGCCCAGGAAATCTGGTCCTCGCCACCAGCGGCGAACATGAAGACCTGGAACAGCACCCACAGGATAAGCGGGATGAAGGCCGGAATGCGCAGCGGGATGCGGGCAAAGGCAAGCACCCAGACCTTCACCCGGGGATAGAGGATCAAATAGGCGACGACCACGCCGGCAATGGCGCCGGAAGCACCGATCAGCGGTACCTGCGAATCCCAGGCGACAAGGCCCTGGAAGGCGGCGCCGGCGATGGCGCACAGGAGATAGAAGATCAGGTAGCGGATGTGACCGAGCGCGTCCTCGACATTGTCGCCGAACACCCACAGGAACAGCATGTTGCCGCCGAGATGGAAGATATCGGCGTGCAGGAAGGAATAGGTGAGGTAGCTCAGGCTTTCGGGGATGATGACAAAGCGAGGGTCGAGTTCGGCCGTGTTGTGAACGACGGACGGAATGAAGCCGAGCCCAAGCACGGCCGCATTGGTGAAATTCTCGCCGCCCAGTGCCGTCGCGCAATAGACCAGCGCGTTGACCACGATCAGCCCGATCGTCACATATTGCAGGCGGATGTGGCGCAGCCTGTTGGTGTCGTAAAGCGGGATGAACATGTCCCTGGCCCCCTCCCGCTTTTCAGTCCGTTCAGCGGTTCTTGCCGGGAACCCATAGCACGTCGGCATTTCCATTGTCATTGACCGCCCGGGCGGCGACAAACAGGAAATCCGAGACGCGGTTGATGTATTTCAGCCCGTCGCGGTTGACGTGTTCGCCTGGATCCTGGGCAAGCGCCACCATCAGCCGTTCGGCCCGCCGCGCCACGGTGCGCGCGAGATGCAGGGCAGCTGCCGCCGGCGTGCCGCCGTTGAGCACGAAGGATTTGAGTGGCTGGAGGTCCTTGTTGAGGAGGTCGATGTCCTTTTCCACACGATCGGTCTGCGCGGCCACGATGCGCAGCGGCTCATAGCCGAGCGGCTTGCCGTCGTCAGGCACGGCCAGATCGGCGCCGAGGTCGAAGAGATCGTTCTGGATGCGCGACAGCATGGCGTCGATCGCCGGATGGCTAGCTACTGTGTGGACCCGCGCGATGCCGATGCAGGCATTGGCCTCGTCGACCGTGCCGTAGGCGTCCACGCGCAGATCGGATTTCAGCCGACGCTCTCCGGTGCCGAGACCCGTGGTGCCATCATCGCCGGTGCGGGTGTAGATCTTGTTGAGCTTGACCACGTCGCCTCCCCGAACGGCCTTCACTTGCGGGTGAAATACACCGCGAGCAGAATCAGCACCAGCGCCACGGCCTGCAGCATGACGCGCGCCTGCATCAGCTTGTTCGAGGTGACGCCGGAGCCGCCGCGCATCATGTTGATGAGGCCACGGATCAGCACGATCACCACGGCGGCCATGACCAGAATGGCGAGGATGTTGAAGACGGTTGCCATTGTTGCGTTTCCAGTTGGTTTGGCGTTCAGGCGCGTTTGGCCATCAGGCGGTAGAGCATCGATGCCGGCAGTATGCGTTTGAGCGCCGCGCCGATCTTAGCCGGCACCGTTACCACATAGTGCGGGCGCGGGCGCCGCGACAGAAGTGCATGGCGCAGAACCTTGTAGACCACTTCCGGTCCGGGCTTCAGCACCGACTGGCTGCCGCCGGCGCGCAGTCGCTCCAGCTGCGCGGCATAGTCGGCGCTGTGCACGGAATTCTCGATGTCGATGTTTTTCAGGAACCAGGGCAGGCCGTTGCTGGCGATCTTCGATTTCACCGGCCCCGGTTCGATCAGCGAAACATGGACGCCGCTGCCTTCCAGTTCCTGGCGCTGACAGAGCATCAGCGCCTCGAGCGCATGTTTCGACGCCGAATAGGCGCCACGAAAACGTACCGGCACGAGACCAAGGATCGATGAGCAATGGACGAGGCGGCCATGGCCCTGGCGGCGCATCACCGGCACGAGACGGCAGGTCAAGTCGTGCCAGCCGAAGAAATTGACCTCAAATTGCTCCTTGAGCGCAGCCACGGACAGGTCCTCGACAGCGCCGGCCTGGGCGTAGGCGCCGTTGTTGAAGAGCGCGTCCAGCCGGCCGCCGGTGCGGTCGAGCACTGAAGCCACCAAGGCAGTGATCGAGTCCGGTTCGCTGTAATCGAGGTAGAAAGCCTCGATGCCGTCGCTTTCGAGGGCAGCGATGTCCTCGGGTTTTCGGGCCGTTGCAAAGACCCGCCAGCCTTCCGCCTTGAGTGCCCGGGCGCAATATGCACCTATGCCGGACGAGGCGCCGGTGATGATGATGGTGCGCAACTCCTGCGCTGTCGGACTCGTGGTTTCGCCAAGGGTTGCCATTTGCCGCATTCACTTCCCATATTCGCGGCGTCGAGACAATCGAAGGGAACGCGGGTTCTTGCTGCGGAATATTGTCGCCCTGCGCCGCGTGCTCTACGACGCGCTCGGCCATTTCAACACCGATGACGGCTGGGCAATGGCCAGCCATCTGGCGATCACCTCGCTGATGGCGCTGTTTCCGTTCCTGATCTTCGCCACGACGCTGGGCAGCTTCCTTGGCGCCCAAGCCTTTGCCGACACGGCCGTGCACCTGGTCTTCGACACCTGGCCGGATCAGATCGCCAAGCCGATCGCGCATGAGGTGCTGAACGTGCTGACCGTCCGGCGCACCGACCTGTTGACCTACGGCGTGCTGCTCGCCGCCTACTTTGCCTCGAACGGCATCGAGGCGCTGCGCACGTCGCTCAACCGCGCCTATCGCGTCACCGAGACGCGCGGCATCATCTATCGCCGCGTGCAGAGCATCTTCTTCGTGCTGATCGCCACCGCCGGTTTCCTGGCGATCAGCGTGCTTCTGGTGTTCGCGCCCTTGCTGGCGCGGCTGGCGGAAGCTCATTTCGAGTGGATCAAACCCTATACCGGCACGATCACGCTGTGGCGCTACGTCATTGCCTCAGCCGTCATCATCGGCGGGTTGTTTGCCGTGCATTACTGGTTGCCGGCCGGCAAGCGCCGCTTCGTCTCGCTGGTGCCGGGCATCGTCTTCACACTGGCGGCATGGCTTATCGGCTCGACGATGTTCGCCACCTATCTCGACCATTTCTCGTCTTATGTGACGACCTATGCTGGTCTGGCCTCGATCATGATCGCGGTGGTTTTCCTCTACATCGTCTCGGCGATCTTCATCCTCGGCGGCGAACTCAACGCCGCGATCAGCCGCTATCTGGAGGCACGTGCCCGGGTCGGATGAGTCGATAGCGGCCATTCAGGAATTGAAGAACTGGAGAATTGAGGAATTGAAGAAAAAGCAGACAGCGCCAGATATGGCCGCTTTTCCTCAGTTCCTCAGTTCCTCAGTTCCTCAGTTCCTCAGTTCCTCAGTTCCTCAGTTCCTCAATTCTTCCCTTGGCCTGCCGCGCCGTTGCCAGGCCAACGCCGAAGGTCGTGATCGCCATGCCGACAATCTGCAGCGCGTTGAGCTGTTCGTCGAACAGTGCCCAGGCGATGATCGCCGTCACCGCCGGCACCAGGTAGAACAGCGAGGCGACTTTCGACATCTCGCCGTCGCGGATCATCACCATCAGCAGGAAGATGGCGCCGAGCGACAGCACCAGCACCAGCCAGGCCATGGCGAAGATCAGTTCGCCGTTGATGATGACGATGTGCGTCTCGAAGGCAAGCGCGGCCAGGATCATCAGCGAGGCGCCGCCGACATATTGCCACATGGTCGCCGCGACGAGGTCACCGCTGGAAGCAAAGCGCTTCTGCCAGATGGTGCCGGCGCTCATGCCAAGCACCGAGACCAGGGATGCGGTCAGTGTCGCCGCGGTCACACCGCCGCCGAGCGCCCCGAGCTTCGGCCACAGCACGATGACGATGCCGATCAGGCCGATGCCAAGGCCAAGCCAGTGGCGCGGCAGGATGGCCTCGCCGAGAAACTTGCCGGCAAGCACCGCCGTGATCAGCGGCTGCAGGCCAACGATCAGGGCCGAAAACCCGGCCGGCATGCCCCGGTGGATGGCCCAGAAGACGGCGCCGAGATAGACGCCATGCATGAGCACGCCGGCGCCGGTGGCGTGCAGCGTCTCCTTGCGGGTGGCTCGTTTCGAACCCAGCACGGGCATCAGGACAGCCAGCAGGATGGCGGCGATGACGAAACGCGCGGCGAGGAAGGTGAACGGCTCCGCCCACGGCATGGCGTAGCGGGCGCCGATGAAGCCGGTCGCCCACAGGACGACGAAGGTGGCGGGGATGAACCGCTTGATGCTTTGCATTTTTCCGGAGACCGCGAGGCTGGGGAAGTTGACCGTGGCGCTGCTCTAGTCCCGTTCAACGCGGTGCGCAAAGCGAAACGATTGATCCATGCATCACCGGAATTCAATTGGCGGTGCCTCGACACGCGTTTCCCAGAGTTTCTTCGCCAGGCTCAGAGCCCAACCATTCGCCTGATGTCGTCAGGCGATGCACCGGCATCGCGCAAGGCCGCAAGGCCGGTATCGCCAAGGCTCTTCGACAGTTTTCGCCCATCCGGCCCGAGGATGAGCCGATGGTGGAAATAGGCGGGTTGCGGCAGCCCAAGCAGTTCCTGCAGCAGGCGCTGCACGCCGGTGGCGGAAAACAGATCCTGGCCGCGCACGACGTGGCTGACGCCTTGCAGGACGTCGTCCATAACGACGGCGAGGTGGTAGCTGGTCGGGATGTCGCGGCGCGCCACGATCACGTCGCCCCAGTCCTGCGGTCGGGCTTCGACGGAGCGCGTCGTGGACAGCGTCTCATCGCCGAATTCGGCCCATGCGAGGTCCCTGCCGACACGCGCCATGGCGGCATCGACATCCAGTCGCCAGGCGAAGGGCGCATTTTCGGCGATGCGCCGCTTGCGTTCCCTGACCGGCAGCGCCTTGTCGGCGGGGGGATAGAGCGGCACGCCATCGGGGTCGCGCGGCCAGTCGCGTCCGTGCTTTTCGCTGTCGGCGATGAAGGCCCTGATGTCGCCACGGCTCATGAAGGCGGGATAGACGAGTTCTTCGCGGATCAGCCGGTCAAGCACCGCCTCGTACTCGGCGAAATGCTCGGATTGGCGGCGCACCGGCTCTTCCCAGCCAAGCCCCAGCCATTTCAGATCGGCAAGCACGCCTGCCTCGAATTGCGGCGTGCAGCGTGTCGTGTCGATATCCTCGATGCGCAGCAGCAGCCGGCCGCCGCTAGCCTTTGCCAGCTTCCGGTTGAGCAGTGCCGAATAGGCATGGCCGAGATGCAGTTCGCCGTTGGGGCTGGGCGCGAAGCGGAATGTCAGGAGCGTCATGTCTCGAGCGGCAATCGGGTTGTGCTGTGGTTTCGGCGATTGCTACTTTGCGGCACATTGGCGGACAAGGATACCATGCAACGCATCGCAACACTGGACGACATTGCGCGCGGGCTGGATGCGCTTTGCATCATCGACCCGCGCCTGGAAAAGGTGCGCGGCATGGCCGGCGAGGTGCCGCTCAGACTTTCGGAGCCAGGATTCAGGAGCCTGGCCTCGATCATCGTCTCGCAGCAGGTGTCGCGGGCGAGCGCCGACGCGATCTTTGGCCGGCTGACCAAGCTCGTCGACCCGCTGACGCCGCGGGCGATCCTGGCCGCCGGCGAGGATATGTTTCGCGAGGCCGGCCTGTCGCGGCCCAAGCAGCGCGGCCTGATCGCAATTGCCCAGGCCGTGGCCGACGGCCTCGACCTCAATCACCTCTGTTCGCTCGACGCAACCGAGGCCATCACGGCGATGACGGCGGTGCCCGGTATCGGCCCCTGGACGGCGGAAGTGTACCTTCTGTTTGCCGCGGGGCACCCCGACATCTTCCCCGCGCGCGATGTCGCGCTGCAGAGCGCGGTCGGCCATGCGCTCGGCATCGACCCGCGTCCGCCGGAGAAAACACTGATCGCATTGGCCGAATCATGGAGCCCGTGGCGAGGTGTCGCATCGCGGCTTTTCTGGTCCTATTATCGCGAAACCAGGGGCAGGGACGCAGCACCTCCGGCCTGAATCCGCAAAAAGTCATAAAAATCGAGGGTTTTTGACGCGTTGGGCAAGCGACAATCCGCTTCACATCCCTGTCATGTCGGGCTTACAGTATCCGCGCCGATCGGTTCGAGAAACTAGGAGGTAAACAAGGTGACGGTTGCCGTATCTCCGGATGGGCTTCCAGCGCTGGTGCTGAATGCGGATTACCGTCCGCTCAGCTATTACCCCTTGTCGCTCTGGTCCTGGCAGGACGCCATCAAGGCGGTGTTCCTCGACCGGGTGAACATCGTCGCCGAATACGAGCACGCGGTGTCCTCGCCGACCTTCTCGATGAAGCTGCCGAGCGTGGTCAGCCTGAAGGCCTATGTGAAGCCGTCCAGGCATCCGGCCTTCACCCGCTTCAACGTCTTCCTGCGCGACCGCTTCCAATGCCAGTATTGCGGTACGCCTGACGACCTGACCTTCGACCACGTCATCCCGCGCCATCGCGGCGGTGCGACGACCTGGGAGAATGTCGTCGCCGCCTGCTCGCCCTGCAATCTGAGGAAGGGCGGCATGATGCCGGCGCATGCCAAGATGTGGCCGCTGCAGAAGCCCTATCAGCCGACCGTGCATGATTTGCACAACAACGGCCGCCTGTTCCCGCCGAACCATCTGCATGAAAGCTGGATGGATTATCTCTACTGGGATGTTGAGCTGGAGCCCTGAGATCGTTCGAGAATTCGGGAGGCTGGCCGCCTGAAGCGATTTTCTGCGCTTCCGGCCTTCGCTGGCCGAAGCACTCATGGGTGGTCGGACAGTTCAGGCTACGGCCGGCGCAGGCCGGTGCTCACATGCCTACCAGACCATGATAATCTGACACTCCCGATATCGCACCAGCTCGGTCGCGCTCACTTACCAGCGGCTTCGCGTTCAAGGACCGGCTTCCCCCACTCCACTCCGTCGCTGCTTCGCAGCGCCACCTCTCCCCCCTCCGGAGGGAGGGGAAGGGAGCCTGCTGGAGGCCGGAGGGAGGGGAAGGGAGCCTGCTGGAGGCCGGAGTAGAGAAGGGAGCCTGTTGGAGGAGCGCTGGCTACAACAGGCTCGCGCCCTTCCTCTACCCCGTCGATCGGGGGAGAGGTGGCTCGGCGAAGCCGAGACGGAGTGGGGGTCGATCTGGCTCGGACGTCGAAAGCCGCGCCATGCGGCTCAGCCTGCCGAATTTTTTGCTCGAACCCTACGCCGTGGGGCTCAATCGAATTTGATCAGTCGCGGGAAAGTGCACCGCGGAAGGCGACGGCGGCCAGGATCAGGCTGGCGATGGCGTTCCAGCCGGCCAGCGACAGGCCCAGGATGCGCAGTGCCGCCTTGTCGCAGGAGGGCGGCACGAATTTATCGAGCGCGTCGAGCACGCCCTTGCCGCCGGTGTCGACCGGGCCGGCGCCCGCCGTGCAGTCGGTCGGGCCGGCCCACCACTGCCACTCGACGCCTGAGTGGTAGACGCCGAGATAGAGGCCGTAGAGCATCAACAGGCCGCCAATGCCCAGCAGGCCGCGCGTCAGCCAGGCTGGTGCGTGCAGCATCGATGCAATCACCGCCAGCACCATCAGCGGCGCGCCGATATAGTAGGGGGTGCGCTGTTCCAGGCAGAGGTGGCAGGGGATATAGCCGCCAATGTACTGGAAGCAGAGCGCCGAGCCGACAGTCGCGGCCATGGCGACGGCGAGAAACAGGGCGGTGCGTGTCCGCTGGCGTCCGATATCGGCATTCATGGTCGCTGTCATGAGGTCTTTCGTCCGTTGCGTTCGGCCCGCTTAGAATGCGTATTTGACGACGATATAGAGCAAAATCAGGGCAGCCGCCGCGGCGCCGACGATCAGGCCAAGGCGCTTTTCGATGAACTCGCGGATCGACTCGCCGTAGCGGCGCAAAAGCCAGGCCAGCAGCAGGAAGCGGGCACCACGGGCAACGATCGCCAGCCCGACGAACAGCAACAAAGGCGTGCCGATGACGCCGGAGAGAATCGTCACCACCTTGATCGGCGGCAGATGGGCGGCGCCCGAGGTGATCAGCATCAGGATGACGAAGCCGGTCCCTGCTCCCGCGCGCAGCTTCTCGAACTCGTCGTACTTGCCGTAGAATTCGAGGATCGGCCGGGCGACGGCCTCATAAGCATAATGGCCGATGAACCAGCCGGCGATGCCGCCCAGCACCGAGGCGACGGTGGCAATCAGCGCATAGCGATAGGCGCGATCCGGCCGCGACAGCGCCATCGGCAAGAACAGCACATCGGCCGGCACCAGGAACACCGAACTCTCGACGAAAGCGATGAAGGCCAGCCACCATTCGGCGGATTTGCGCGCCGCCAGCGACAGGGTCCAGTCGTACAGTCCGCGAAGCATCGGCTCTCCTATGCGTGTCGCCCAAAAGTGCTGAGATGCCTGGGGCAAAGGCAGGGATGAAAACAAGACCCAAAGCGCGCGCGGCCATCCATTCAAACACGCCACGCTCCATGCGCCGCCTGTCTAGAAAGATTTTCCGCGCTGCACAATGGCAGCACTGCCACGAAATCAAAAGGCGAAGATTGGTCGCATCCCCGTGATCTCGAGAATTGGCCAGTTGACGAACAGGCCTCCGACCGTATAGTCCGCGCCCATCCAGGCCGCCCGGCCTGAGCCCCTATGGCGGAATTGGTAGACGCGCTCGACTCAAAATCGAGTTCCGCAAGGAGTGCTGGTTCGATCCCGGCTAGGGGCACCACCCTTCGCTCTCCGAGCTTCTGGTGGCAAGCCACTCGAAGCTCGTTAGACGAAGGACTGCTGTAGGTACGATTCAGCGCCTGTCAGGCGCACCATTCCATGTTCAGGGAACTGGTCTACGGTTGCCTGCTCATGGTCCAGGGCAAGCTCGATGAGGCCACGGATGGCTTTCACTGCGCCGGACGCAGCCTAGAGGATTTAGGGCGCAGGCCGGCTACAGTGCCAGCCTGCGCCCTCGCCAATCCGGTCAAAGCGAGTGCTTATAGCCGATCCCGATGTTCCATTTGTCACCGGCGAGATCGTTGTAGGGAGCCGAGGTCGTGTCGGTCTTCTTCCAGGAATAACCGACGCTGGCATAGACCGCGTTGGTGGAGTCGATGTTGTAGGTCACGCCCGTGGCCAATTTTGGCGTTTCCCAGGTGGTGCTGAAGGCATTGCGGTAGCGGAAGTTGAAGACGTTCCAGGTCCACTGCTTGGACAGCTTCCAATCGCCTGCGAGGTACAGGGCGTAGTAGGGAACATTCGCGTTGGCATCCGCATCCTTGATGATGCCTGTGTCGTGCCAGGTGTAGCCGAGCCCCAGGCTGGGGGTCAGGGTGAAGGCATCCGTGACCTTGATTTTGTAGCCGAGGCTCGCTTCGGCGTAGTACTGCGACTTTCCGCCGGTCTTGAAGGTCGGCTGGATAAAGATCCCGCCGACGAAATTATTGTCGAAATTGTGCGAAACGCTGAGTTTGAAGTAGGTGTCGGCAAGCGACCGGGCGGTGTTGCTGCCATTGTCGATGGCGTAGAATTCCGGGTCCCCTTCGATTGCAATCGTCCAGGTCGGCGCTGCCGGTGGCGGGGCTTCGACCAGGTCGGCTGCAAAGGCTGATGTGGCCATGGACAAGCAGACGCCCAATGGGGCGATGATGGTACGCAAAAGCATGGTCTTTCCTCGAGATGTGGCGGCGCATCGGGATGGAGCGGCGCGTTGGGATGTGGCGATAATTTTGCTAGGCGCGCGCCATTACAGTTATGTGACGATGTGCCATTCGTGTGGACGGCTTTGTCCAAACGGCTCTCGGCAGGATACTGGCGGTGCAGTTTGGTCACACTCGCGAGGTGGCGACGGCAACAAACCTATTCGATCAGAACGGTTTCCGCCTTGGACGAAGCAGGCACACCAGACGGCTGTGTCACGCGTCTTCGCAGCCGAGCTGGCTATCGCATGTTGCCGGTGTGGCCCTGCGAGTATCGGCCGGGCTGCGGCCAGACGGTCAGGCCGTGAGGCTCGACGCCGACCCGGATTTTCGTCACGGCGCCCGAGGTCGTGTCGATCATGTAGACCTCGCTGTCGAAGCGGCCGGACAGCCACAATTGCTTGCCGTCAGCGCTGACATTGCCCATGTCGGGGCTGCCGCCACCGGGTATCGGCCATTGCGCGACGACCGAACGGGTGGCGAAATCGATGACGGTTACGCTGCCCGGCCCTTTAGCGCGGCCTTGCTCCATCTTGTGCGAGCCGCGATTTGAAACGTAGAGCTTTGTCCCGTCACGGCTCACGACAAATCCGTGCGTGCCGATGCCGGTGGCGATGAAGCCGATCTCGGAAAAGCTGTCTCCGTCGATCAGGAACACGCCGTCGTTCATCATGTCGGCGACATAGAAGACCTTGCCGTCGGGGGAGAGCCTGACGTCCTGCGGCATGCCCATTTTGGACAGAGCGAGGTGGCCGAGCACCTTCTGATTTTTCAGGTCGACCTTCAGGAGGCCGCCTTCGCCATATTCGCAGGTGAAGATGGCGTAGGAATTGTCGACGGAAAAATCGGCGTGGTTGATACCAGGGCAGGTCGGCGTCGGGATCGTCGATTTCAACGCCATGGTCTGCGGATCGCGCAGGTCGAGCCGCTGGTAGGCTTCATCGACGATGACGGCCGCACTTCCGTCCGGCATGAAATACATGTTGTAGGGGTCATCGACCGGAATTTCGTGACCCGGCTTGGCGGTCTTGGGGTCGATAGGCGTTACGCTGCCCTTGCTGGTGCCGCTGGCGTTGTTGGCGACCCAGAGCGTCTTCAGATCCCAGGACGGAACGACGTGCTGCGGCTTGCGCCCGACGGGGAACCTGTCGACTTCCTTGAGGGTCACGGGGTCGATCACCGATACGCTGGTGGACGAGCGGTTCGGAACATAGACACGTGGCAGCGCGCCGGCCGTCGCCGGGCTCAAATGATCAGAAGTTGTCTGGCTGTAGATATTCATCGGAGCGCGGGGCGGCGGCTCGCTGCAATCCTCCGGGCACGAGCCGGCCGAAGCCGATGCCGACGACAGCGCGAACAAGAACACGAGCGGCGCGCACAAGCTCGTGAACCACCAATATGGCTTGATCATTTGGGCTGCTGCTTTTCGATGAAGCTGCGGATCGCCTCGGTCGTTCCGTTGACGATCAGGTCTACGCCGAGCTGGCCAAACGCGGCTGACGATCGTGTCGGATCGCCGCCATAGACACCGTCGCCGGCATCGAGCTTTGGCGCGGCCGCAAGGCGATCCTTGCGCACCAGGGACGGATCGATGGCGAGCATGAGCGATGTGTCGGCCAATCCGGCGTGGGTTCCGATCTCCGGCTGCGTCGCGCCGGCCGACAGGAGCTTGTCGACATAGGCGCCCTGGGTGATCTGATAATATTCGAGCGCCGCAAAGACCCGGACCGAGGTTTTGCGCCATTCGGCATTCAGGCGATCGGCGACATGGCGCTCGTCGGCCTGATAGCCGCCGTGGTCGCCGATCAGCACGATGGTCTTGAAGCCGTGCAGCTTGAAGCTGCGGGCCGCGGATTCGAGCAGCTGCTCGAATGTCTTGTCGCTGATGGTGATCGTGCCGGGAAACCGCATATGGGCGGTCGGCGGATCGATGGTTCCTTCCGGAACATAGGAGATCACGGGCGCGACCAGCGCGTTGCCCAGTTGGCCGGCTATTTTTTCAGCCAGGAACCTTACCCGCACATTGTGCTTGCCCAGCGCCATGGCGGGACCGCTTTGCTCGGTGCCGCCTATCGGGACAATGATCGTCGTCGTCCCGGCGCCGATCCGATCGCGCAGTTCGGTCCAGGTCTGGTCCTCGAGGAAAACCGACGCATTGGCGGCGTTCGCCACTGACGCAAGGCCTGACAGAAACCAAAGGCCGATGATGGTGCCCGCGAACCGTGCGATCGTTCCAGCCTTTGCGCCATACATCGCGTTGGACCGCGGACGCCCGTCCGTCGTTCCTGCGCAATTTGTCTGAGGGGCAAGGGGCTCGGCAAGGCGCCTGCAGCCGCGGAGGTTCGAGATCATGGTCTAGCGCCGTCTCAGCAGGCTCTTCATGCGGTTGCGCAGCAGGCGGGCCATGTTGCGGGTCTCGCGGTAGAGGTGCAGCTGCGAGGCGGCTTGCCGCGCGAGGCGGTCGGCGTCCGGCGTCAGCCCGATCACCAGCGTGCCGATCGGCTTGCGCTCGCTCCACAGCCTGCTCATCACCGGATGGTCCGGCACCGCGCAGGAATCAGTCATCATGATGTTGGGATCGTGGAGATGCTGCCTTGTGACCTCGATCATCAGCAGCGTGCCGGGCGAATAGGCTGATAGCGTCTCGTCATAGGCCGTCTTCCAGGTATAGGCGACGCCGGCCTCGACGAAGACGATCAGGCAGGCGATGGTGCGGCCATCGAGCGTCAGCGAATGGATGCGGCACATGTCCTGTTCGGCGAGCCTGTGCACGGCCTCGCGGGCAAAGGCGGCGCGGAAGCGGTCGATCGCCATGGCGGTGCGCTCGCGGCCCTTCCAGCCGGACGCTTCCAGTGTCAGGAAGCTTTCGATGGCGTGGCGGATCTCTTCGGGGCCGCGCGCCACCACATGCTCCAGCCTGCCGAGGTCGGCAAGGCGCCGCTTCAGGCGGCGGAATTCGCGATAATGGTGCGAACGCAGCGATGCCTTCAGATAGTCGTCGCCATCGAGCTCGCTCTCCAGCACGGGGCGCGGGGTGTGGCCGGTGGTGACCAGCGTCAGGCCGCGCGTCTCGGCCACTGTGTCAAGCAGGCTCGCCACCGGACCGTCGAGCCTGATGTCGGGCAGCACGAAGACTTTCGGCAGCTTGAGATGCGGGCGCGACAGCATCGAGAAGAAATCCTCGACGACGCCGACCGGATCGTCGCGGTCGATCAGCGGCGTGCCGAGCGGACCGAACGGGCTCGACCAGGTGCGCATCACCGGAACGCCGAGCGGCACCACCGGCCGCTCCACCGAGATCGGCACCAACAGGCGCAGTCGGTTGCGATATTCGTCACCGTCGCGGATCACCGCCAGCCGCACCTCGCGATCCTCCAGCCGGGGCATGGCCGGCGCCAGGAAGCGCGGGTTGAAGAAGACGTTCGGCTCGATCGTGCGGGCACAGAGATAGTCCAGCTCCTCGACCAGGTCAAAGCCGGCCGATGCCGGATAGATGGCAAGCTTGCGCTCGGGCCGGTTGTTGGCGAGGATTTCGATATGGGCGGGGTCGGGGTCGCGCGCCAGCCCGGCAAGGCCGGACACCATCGCGCCGGCGGTGCCGCCGCTGGTTTCCTCGAGCAACGGGATGGCGGCCATCAGGCGGCTCCTTTGGCTGGCACGAAGATCGCCATGACGATGCCGAGCTTGCGCCACACCGTGAAGGACAGCGCGCTGGCCTCGAAGATCATGGCGAAGGCGGTGGCCATGGCCGCGCCCCACAGGCCGAAATGCGGGATCAGCACGACGTTGAGGCCGATGTTGAAGGCCAGCGTCATGGCATAGACGGCGGCGCAGATGTTCTGGTTGCCGCTCATGGTGAGCAGGCTTTCGCAAGGGCCGACGGCGGCGCGCGCCACGACACCGAAGACGAGCAGGAACAGAAGCGGATAGCCGGAGGTGAATTCGGGGCCGAACAGCACCAGCATGGGTTCGCCGAGCGCCAGCACCAGCAGCGCCATCAAGAGCGACGGCCAGAAGGTCCACGACACCGTTTCGCGGGCGAAGGCGGCGAGCTTTTCCGGCTCACCATGGGTGAACTGCGCATAGCGCTGGGCAACGCCGGCCTTGACCGCGAAATAGACGAAATGCACCAGCGCCAGCGTCTTGACCGTGGCGAAATAGACGGCGACGTCGTTGGGATCCATATAGGCGCCGACCATCAGCACGTCGGCATTGGTGAGCAGGAAGAAGAAGCTTTCGACCAGGAAGATCGGCAGCGAGACGATGAACCATTGCGCGAAATGCACCTTCATCGGTCCGGGCGGGATCTGCCTTTCCATGCGGTGCGTGACGCCGATCAGCTGCGCGAGCGTGGTGACATAGGTGGCGGCGATCGAGGCGAAGATCGCCGTCCTGGCATCAGCGGCGTAGCCGGCGAAGAGCATCAGCGCCATGAAAAGCAGGATCAGCACCGGCCGTATCAGATAGGTCGGTGACAGGGCGAAAAGCGCCCAGCTGTTGGCCCTGGCCTGGCCTTGCAGCAGATCCGACACTGCGATCATCGGCAGGCAGATGACGCCGAGGATGAACGGTATCACGTAGTAGTTCTCGATCCAGGGTGCCGCCAGCCAGACGCCGAGCGCGCCGAGCCCGGCGATGGTGGTGGAGGCGATCAGCACGAACAGGCGGCTGGCCACGACGATGCCGCGCAGTTCGTCCATCATTCCGCGCTCGCGGTATTCGGGGATGAAACGGATGACCGAGGTGTGGAAGCCGAGGCAGGCGAGGTTGCCGACGATGACCATCGTCACCCAGACGAGCACGAAGATGCCGTATTCGAACGAGCCCATCCAGCGCGCCATCAGCACCTGGCTGATGAAGGCGATGACGGCGCTGACGATGCGGATGGAGAAGGCGATCACCGACATGCGGCCGGCTTCGCCGCGCTCATCGGCGGTGAACAGCACGGCGTCGATGCGGCCAAGCAACGGCCCCACGCGCAGCGCCAAACGCTGCGGCAAGAACCGCCCGGCAGTCGTGGCCGCGGAAAAGCGCACCCCGATCTCTCTCCGTTTTCCGCCTCTTTTTCAGGCTTTGGTGTAGCGGAGACACATTAAGAAACGGTTGGGTGAGGAGCGGTCCGCGCAGCGGACGAAAAGCCAACGATTTGGCTTTTCGAGCGACGAACGCCCGGAGCCATAGCGGAGGGCCGGCAGGCCGCTGGTGCGCGGCGAGCGCGTTTTGATGTTCCGGTGGCATGACGAATGGCGAGAGAACGCCGGGTGCGGGTCAACCAGCTGTCATTCCACGTGCTGTTTCAATGCAAGCGTTGGAAAGGCTCGGTCGGCGCAGCGTCGTGCGCGACTTTTGCGGTGCGATGGCGTGCGGGTGAAGATGGCGTGCGGGTGAAGATGGTCGAGGAAGTGACCGTTGATGAGGTGACATTCGCCGGATTTTAGCGCCGCCAATCGCGCAACTCAGCGCCGCCCCTCATCCGCCCTTCGGGCACCTTCTCCCCGTATAGTGACGGGGAGAAGGAAGAGAGCTTCCCTTACGCAAAAGCGCCGTGGCAGTGCTTGTACTTCTTGCCGGAGCCGCAGGGGCAGGCTTCGTTGCGGCCGACCTTGCCCCAGGTCGCCTGATTGTTCGGGTCGCGGTCTTCGGGGGCGACGATGGCGTTGCTTTCCTGGCGCACCAGGAGGGCTGTTTCGCCGCCTTCGAAATCATTCTCGCCGGTGGTGCCGTCAATATGCGTGCCGAACATGTCGGGCGCTTCCGGCGGCGGGGCTTCGGCGGCCTGGCGGACCAGTTCGACGCGCATCAGCTGTGCGGTGACGGCCTGGCGCAGATTGCCCAGCATCGCCTGGAACAGCTCGAACGCCTCGCCCTTGTATTCCTGCAGCGGATCGCGCTGGGCGTAGCCACGGAAGCCGACGACCGAACGCAGATGGTCGAGATTGACGATGTGCTCGCGCCACAGATGGTCGAGTGACTGCAGCACCACGGAGCGCTCGACATAGGTCATCACCTCGGGGCCGAACCGCTCGGAGCGCTCCTTGGCGGCGACGTCTGCGGCCTGGGTGATGCGCTCGCGGATGTCGTCCTCGGCAATGCCCTCTTCCTTGGCCCAGTCCTCGATCGGCAGGTCGAGATTGAGGAATTCGGCGACCTCGGCCTTCAGGCCGGCGACATCCCACTGTTCGGCATAGGCGTTCTCGGGAATGGCCTTGGCGACGATCTCGTCGATGACGCCCTCGCGCATTTCGGCAATGGTTTCCGACAGGCCTTCGCCGTCCATCAGCTCGATGCGCTGTTCGAACACCACCTTGCGCTGGTCGTTGGAGACGTCGTCATATTTCAGCAGGTTCTTGCGGATGTCGAAGTTGCGCGCCTCGACCTTCTTCTGCGCCTTTTCCAGCGCCTTGTTGATCCAGGGATGGATGATCGCCTCGTCTTCCTTGAGGCCGAGCTTCTGCAGCATGCCGTCCATGCGCTCGGAGCCGAAGATGCGCATCAGATCGTCCTGCAGCGACAGGAAGAATTTCGAACGGCCGGGGTCGCCCTGGCGGCCGGAGCGGCCTCTGAGCTGGTTGTCGATGCGGCGCGATTCGTGGCGCTCGGTGGCGAGAACGTAGAGGCCGCCAGCAGCCAGCGCCTTTTCCTTCAGGCGCTCGATGTCGGCGTGGATTGCCTTTTCGCGCGCCTCGCGCTCGGGGCCTTCGGGCATGTCACCCAGTTCGTCGGCGATGCGCATCTCGGCATTGCCGCCGAGCTTGATGTCGGTGCCGCGGCCGGCCATGTTGGTGGCGATGGTGATGGCGCCGGGCTTGCCGGCCTGGGCGACGATCGCCGCCTCACGCTCGTGGTGGCGGGCGTTCAGCACCTCGAAATCCTTGAAACCTTCCTTGCGCAGGCGGTCGGCCAGCTGCTCGGACTTCTCGATCGAGGTCGTGCCGACCAGCGTCGGCTGGCCCTTGGCGCTGGCTTCGCGGATCTCCTTGACGATCGCCTTGTATTTCTCCTCGACCGTCCGGTAGACCTCGTCGTCCTCGTCCTTGCGGATGACCGGCAGGTTGGTCGGGATCTCGGTGACTTCGAGGCCGTAAATGTTACCGAATTCCTCGGCCTCGGTCAGCGCCGTGCCGGTCATGCCGGACAGCTTCTTGTAGAGGCGGAAGTAGTTCTGGAAGGTGACGGAGGCCAGCGTCTGGTTCTCCGGCTGGATCGCCACATGCTCCTTGGCTTCCAGCGCCTGGTGCAGGCCTTCCGAATAGCGGCGGCCGGGCATCATGCGGCCGGTGAACTCGTCGATGATGACGATCTCGCCGTTGCGCACGATATAGTCCTTGTCCTTCTGGAACAGCCGGTGCGCTTTCAGCGCGTTGTTGACGTGATGGACGATGGCGACGTTCTCGACGTCGTAGAGCGACTCGCCCTTCAACAGGTCGGCGTCGCGCAGCAGGTTCTCCAGCTTCTCGGTGCCTTCCTCGGTGAAGATCGAGGTCTTCTGCTTCTCGTCGATCTCATAATCCTGCGGCTGCAGCTGGATGATAAAGGTGTCGATGGTGTTGTACATTTCCGAACGGTCCTCGAGCGGACCGGAAATGATCAGCGGCGTGCGCGCTTCGTCGACCAGGATGGAATCGACTTCGTCGACGATCGCGTAATTGTGGCCGCGCTGCACCATCTGGGCGCGCTCGTACTTCATGTTGTCGCGCAGATAGTCGAAGCCGAGCTCGTTGTTGGTGGCGTAGGTGACGTCGGCGGCGTAGGCGGCGCTGCGTTCCTCGTCGGACAGGCCATGGACGATGACGCCGACCGAGAGGCCGAGGAACTTGTAGACGCGCCCCATCCATTCGGAGTCGCGCGTGGCGAGATAGTCGTTGACGGTGACGACGTGGACGCCTTTGCCGGCCAGCGCGTTGAGGTAGACCGGGAGCGTGGCGACCAGGGTCTTGCCCTCGCCGGTGCGCATCTCGGCGATGCCGCCATTGTGCAGCACCATGCCGCCGATCAGCTGGACGTCGAAGGGGCGCATGCCGAGCACGCGGCGCGCCGCCTCACGGGCGGTGGCGAAGGCCGGGATCAGCAGGTCGTCAAGGCTGGCACCATTGGCGATATCCTGGCGGAATTTTTCCGTACGCCCCGCGAGTTCGGCGTCGGAAAGCGCCCGCATCTCGTTTTCCATGGCGTTGATCGCCTCGACACGGGGCCGGGTCGATTTGACCCGACGGTCGTTGGAGGAACCGAAAACCTTACGGGCGAGACCGCCGAGACTGACCATACAATGGTCCTTTCGATAGAATTCTCAATCTTTAAGATGAGCGCCGGCCGGCCCCATCAAATCCGCGTGAACGCACCGCCTGAATACGGGCAAACACAAAAAGCGCCCGGAAAACGGTTCTGGACGCAAAGTCGTTGGACAGATAAGAGGGGGCTCAACTGATGTCAACGCCGCGCTGGCCCTGCCGGTCGCGCCAAATTCCGCCACAATCTGGCTGATCTGGAAGCCACCCCTCCTTACAATCCTTCACCGGAGTCATCCTTATGCCCTTGTTGTTTCGCCGAGCGTCGCTTGCCAGCCTTGGTCTGGCCTTCGGCCTGTCGGCCCTTTGCCTGTCGCCTGTCATGGCACAGGAGACCGCTCCCGCTGCTCCGGCCGATGCCGCCGCGGCACCCGCGGCAGCGCCGGTCGATCCGAATGCCGTGGTCGCCACGGTCAACGGCCAGCCGCTGACTGAAGCCGATTTGGTGCTTGCCGAAGGCGAGCTGTCGCAGCAATTCGCGCAGCTGCCGCCCGAACAGCGCCGCGCCGCGGCCCTTTCGGCGGCCATCGAAATCCGCGTCATGGCCGCCAAGGCCGTTACCGACGGCCTCGACAAGGATCCCGACTTCCAGCGCCGCATGGCCTTCCTGCAGCAGCGCGCGCTGCATGGCGAGATGGTTGAGAAGGGTGTCGTCGACAAGGTCACCGACGCCGAGATCCGCGCCCGCTACGACCAGGAAATCGCCAACACCCCGCCGGTCAACGAGGTGCACGCCCGTCACATCCTCGTGAAGACGAAGGAAGAGGCCGAGGCGATCATCAAGCAGCTCGACGGCGGCGCCGATTTCCAGAAGCTCGCCAACGAGCACACCAGCGATCCCTCGGGCAAGTCCAATGGCGGCGACCTCGGCTGGTTCGGGCCTGGCCAGATGGTGCCGGAGTTCGACAAGGCGGCCTTCGCGCTCGAGGTCGGCAAATACACCGAGCAGCCGGTGCAGTCGCAGTTCGGCTGGCATGTCATCAAGCTCGAGGACAAGCGCGCCAAGCAGCCGCCGGCCTTCGACGACGTCAAGGACCAGGCCAAGCAGGCGGTCATCCGCGACAAGTATTTCGCGCTGGTCAAGTCGCTGCGCGCCGGCGCCAAGGTCGAGATCCCGGACGCCAAGCTGAAGCAGGCCGTCGACACGATGGAAGCCGGCAAGTAAGCCTGAACGGCGTTTTCAAAGGGCGCGGCAGCCAAGGGTTGCCGCGCCCTTTTTGTTGGCCGCCGTTATCTGCCTGATGCCACTATGCCTTGCAGGAGATAGCGGACCATCTTGCGTATCGTCGCTTCAGGCTCGTCGAGCCGGTTGATCAAGAGATGCCGCCAGGCATAGGAAGCGACGAGGTCGGCGACCACACCCGGGTCGATTTCCCCGGCGATATCGCCCCTTGCCTTGGCGCGCTCGATGATCTGGCCGGTGTGGTTGCGGCGCCCTCCGGCATAACCGGCAAGGGCGGCGGCCGCGGTTTCATCCGACTGCGCCTCGGCGATCAGCGACCTGAACACGCTGCCCGACGATGTCTCGCGCCAGTGCGTGAACAGATTGATCAGGAAGCCGACGAGATCCTCCTCCAGGCTTCCGGTATCGGGAATGTCGACGCGCTTCTGGCGCTGGTAGACTTCGAGCAGCAGTGCCGCCTTGCTCGGCCACCAGCGATAGATGGTCGGCTTGCCGGCGCGCGCACGCCGCGCAACCGCCTCGATCGAGAAACCGGCATAGCCAGCCTCGATCAGCACGGCTTCGGCAGCCTCCAAAATCGCTTCGGCGCTGTCGGGATTGCGCCTGGCACCAATCGATTTGCGTGCCGGATCGGCGATTTCGCCCATGAGCCGTTCCTCCTAAAGCGGTTCCTCGTCTCGGCTGAAACGACAACCCGCTGGCAATTGTTTGCCTCGCCCGCATTTTTGCCGGCCGGATGCAAACCATCCGGGAGCAAAGCGCTCGTTTTCCTTGCAGCACCTGTGCGGACGCCAAATGAAGCCATTTGGCCGCAAAATGCGCTGATGCCAAGAGATACCAATACATCATCGCTTGACGAAACGGAACGGTTCGTTCTATTCAACGAAACGTTTCGTTCCGATGGGCATCCTCATGACGACCATTATCGCATCTGGCTCCGCACCCGCCGAGACGACAATTTCGAGTTGGATGACCTTTTTGCTGGCTGCCGCCTGCGGGCTGATTGTTGCCAATATCTATTATGCACAACCACTGATCGGCCCGATCGGCGCCGAGCTTGGCCTGCCGCCACATGCGGCGGGGCTGATCGTTACGATGGCTCAGATTGGCTACGGGGTGGGCCTGCTGTTTATCGTGCCGCTTGGTGACCTCATGGAGAACCGCAGGCTCGTGCTCGGCATACTCGCCGTTGCAACGCTCGCCTTGCTGGGTGCGGCGATTTCTACGCAGCCAGCGGCTTTTCTGGCAGCGATGCTGTTTGGCCTTGGCTCGGTCGCGGTGCAGACCCTTATCCCCTATGCGGCGCACCTGGCGCCGGAAGCCAGGCGTGGTCGCGTGGTCGGCAATGTCTCGGTGGGGTTGTTGCTGGGGATAATGCTGTCACGCCCGTTTTCCAGCTTCATCACCGCGCTGTCGTCCTGGCATGTGGTCTACTTCACTTCTTGCATTGTCATGATCGTGCTGATCGTGGTGCTGCGGTTTGCGCTGCCCAGGCGCGTGCCGACGGCACGTCTGAGCTACGGCGCGCTTCTGGCGTCCATGGTGCATATTGCGCGCACGACGCCGGTCCTGCGGCGGCGGGCTCTCTACCAGGCGTTCCTGTTCGCGGCTTTCAGCCTGTTCTGGACAACGACGCCGCTGCTGCTGGCCGGGCCCGATTTTGGCTTGACGCAGCGCGGCATCGGCTTGTTCGCGTTGGCGGGCGTCGCCGGCGCCATCGCCGCGCCGCTCGCCGGAAGGATTGCCGACCGCGGCTGGAGCCGCCCGGCAACCGTCTTTGCCATGCTGTGCGTCGCTGTCGCGTTTCTCATAACCCACATCGCGCGCAGCGGCTCGACGCTTTCGTTGGCGCTGCTGGTCGCCGCCGCCATCGTGCTCGACTTCGGCGTGCAGACCAACCTTGTCCTCGGCTATCGCGACCTGTTCGCGCTCGGCGCCGCACATCGCAGCCGTCTAAACGGGCTTTACATGGCGACGTTCTTCGTCGCCGGCGCAATCGGCTCAGCGGTCGGCGGTTGGGCCTATGCGCAAGGCGGCTGGCCGCTGGTGTCCTGGATCGGCCTGGCGCTGCCGGTTGCAGCACTGCTCTGTTTCGCGACCGAATTCATGTTGCGCGAAAGCGCGTGAATCCGCGCCCGGATCAGCTCATCATTGCATCGCTTGCGAGGTTTCCGACTCGATGCGCCATCCACCTTCGGCCTTGACCAGCCCGAGCGTGACGCGCGCCTTGCCGGTCAGCCGTGCCGCCGACTTGTCCTTCGGCACATAGTCGTAGCGCATGGCAAAGGCGGCCTCAGTGCGGTTCTCTCCCTGCGGCGTGATCTCCAGGCTGCCGGGTTCCAGCCCAAGCGACCATGAGGCCCATTGCGCGAACCAGTCGGTCTTCACCTTGACGATGGCATCGGCGTCGTAGCGTGTGCCGAAAATGGTGGCCGACGAGCCGTAGATCCGCTTGACCGTCTCGCTCATCGTCCTGGCATCCGGTGCCAGATAATCCCGGCGCAGGAATTTTTCGATCGAAGTCTTGTCGTCGCCGACGGAGCGTTCCAGCGCCGCGACCTGCGAGGCCGGCGCGGGCTCAGCCGCCGGTTTGGGCTCCGGGGCAGGCCCTTCACCCGGGACGAATTCGAAGCGTTCGAGCAGCGAGCCCTGCTCCCAGGGGCGCTGGCCCTCGCGGGTTTGCGAAACCACGTCGCGGCGCACCGCGATCATCATGTCGTTGATGCTCTGGCCGGGCGCGGCGATGTGCCGCAAAAGGGCTGATGCAAAGGGCGAGTTGCGTCCGGTGCCGTCCATGGCGACCGCGCCCGGCGCCGTCGAGAAGGCGATGAACGAGCCGCGCGTCGAATCGAACTGCGCCAGACCGGCGAGCGCCGTCGCCGAGCGAGTGGTGGCGGTGCGGCTCAGACTGCGGGCAAACGGGTTGTTGCGGCAGGCATCGAGAAACACCAGGCTGACCTTGGTCTGCTGTTCCATGATGTCGAGGATTTCGTCGATCGGCACCGCTTCGAGCTGCAGCTTCACCGGCATGTCGAGCCGGGCGTCGACCGGCACGATGTAGTTGCGGCCGTCGACCTGCAGGCCGTGGCCGGCATAGTAGAACAGCCCGACACCCGCGCCTTCCAGCGCATCGGAGAATTCGCCGATGCTGCGTTCGAGCTCGCGCTTGCCGAGATCGTTGCCTTCGATGACTTCGAAACCGATGGAGCGCAGCTTGTCGGCGATGTCGAGCGCGTCGTTGACCGGATTGGCCAGCGTACCGGCCTCCGCATAGGTGCCGTTGCCGATGACGAGCGCCACGCGCCGCGCCGGCTCAGCATCGGCGCTCAGCAGCAATAGTCCCAGAAATGCCCAAGCGAGGATCGCAAGCCTGCCCATGGGCGCAATCATAGCGCCACAGGCCCCGGCGACGCCAACAGATTTGAAATGCAAGCTTAATCCGGAGTGGTTCGCCGCCCCGGCAAGCGCGGCGAAAACGCCCTTGCGCCCGCGCGCCGTATCGGGCAAACCGGCCTTCCCCTTGCGAATTTCCCGCCCGAGGTCTCCATGTCCACGACGATTTCGCCGCTCGCGCCGAAAAAATACCCCAAGATGCCTGTCATTGAAGGGGTGCGCATCGCCACCGCCGAAGCGGGGATAAAGTACAAGAACCGCACCGACCTGCTGGCCATGGTCTTCGACGCCGGCACCACGGTCGCCGGCGTGTTCACCAAGTCGAAATGCCCCTCGGCGCCAGTCGATTTCTGCCGCCAGAACCTTGCCTCCGGCAAGGCGCGGGTGCTGGTCGTCAATTCCGGCAACGCCAATGCCTTCACCGGCAAGAAGGGCCGCGAGTCCACCGCGCTGACCGGCGAGGCGGCGGCCAAGGCGGCCGGCTGCACGGCAAGCGAGGTTTTCCTGGCCTCGACCGGCGTCATCGGCGAGCCGCTCGACACAACCAAGTTCAGCCATCTGCTTGCCGGACTGGTCAGCGACGGCAAGCCGGACCTGTGGACCGAGGCGGCAAAGGCCATCATGACCACGGACACCTATCCGAAAGTGGCGACGCAGACGGTCAAGCTCGGCGATGCCGATGTCACCATCAACGGCATTTCCAAGGGCGCCGGCATGATCGCCCCCGACATGGCGACGATGCTGTCCTTCATTGCCACCGACGCGCCGATCGCGGCCCCGGTGCTGCAGGACCTGTTGTCGCGCGGCACGGCCAAGACGTTCAACGCGGTGACTGTCGACAGCGACACCTCGACCAGCGATACGCTGCTGATCTTCGCCACCGGCAAGGCCGCCAAGCGCGGCGCGCCCGAGATCACCGACCCCAGGGATGCCCGGCTCGGCCAGTTCCGCCGGGCGCTCGGCAAGGTGCTGAAGTCGCTGGCTCTGCAAGTGGTGCGCGACGGCGAGGGCGCCCGCAAGCAGGTCGAAGTCACCGTCACCGGCGCGAAATCGGCTCGCTCGGCCAAGCGCATCGCGCTGTCGATCGCCAATTCGCCGCTGGTCAAGACGGCGGTCGCCGGCGAGGACGCCAATTGGGGCCGCGTCGTCATGGCCGTCGGCAAGGCCGGCGAGCCCGCTGATCGCGACCGGCTGTCGATCTGGTTCGGCGACAACCGGCTGGCGCATGAGGGCGAGCGCGACCCGGCCTATTCGGAAGAAAAGACCTCGGCCTACATGAAGCGCGACGATATCCGCATCCGCGCCGATATCGGTATTGGCCGCGGCAAGGCGACGGTGTGGACCTGCGACCTCACCAAGGAATATGTCGCCATCAATGGCGATTATCGGAGCTGACGGTTTTGGCTTCCAGGCATCCGGCAAGCATGCTCGCGATCGTACGCTGCTACGAGGCGGCCGGCTTTCGCGCCTGGCCGGCAGCGGCCGTCCATTATGACGGCACCTGGGTGGTGCGGCTGACCGCCGGCCATCCGGCCAAGCGGCTGAATTCGGTCACCCCGCTCGATCCCGGCGACACCCAGCACATTGCCGACCGCATTGGCCGCGCCAGCCGTCGTTTCGATGCGTATGGCAGACCGCTGACGTTCCGCATGTCGCCGTTGTCAGGCCCCGATCTGGCCAGTCATCTCGACAAGGAGGGCTGGAGCCGGTTCGACGAATCGCTGGTCATGCGGCTGCCGTTGGCCGACGCCCAGCTCGATGCCGCCATGGATCAGATTCCGCTCAAGGACATCAGCCGCTTCATCGGCGCCTCGCTCAAGGTCAGTGGCTCGGACGTGTCGCTGCGGCCCGGCCTGTCGGAGATCATCGGCGCCATCCAGCCAGAGGCCGGGCTGTTCGCGCTCGAAGATGGAGCCGAGGCGCTGGCGACGCTGATCTGCGTGCATGACGGCGATCTCGCCGGCCTGTTCGAGGTCGCCACCGACAGATCGGCGCGCAACAAGGGCCATGGCCGCAACCTGATCCTGTCGGCGCTGAAATGGGCGAGGCTGCGTGGCGCGCGGGAAGCCTGGCTGCAGGTCGAGGCCGGCAATGTGCCGGCGCTGGCGCTCTATCGATCACTCGGCTTCGAGGAAGTCTACCGCTACCATTATCGCCGGCCGCCTGGTCATGAGTGAAGTTGGGCATGAATGATCTCGCCAATACCGGCAAGCGCCTGCTCCTGGTCGCCGCCTGCGCGCTGGTCGACGCCGACGGCCGCGTGCTGTTGGCGCAGCGGCCCGAGGGCAAGCAACTCGCCGGCCTGTGGGAATTTCCTGGCGGCAAGGTCGAGCCCGGCGAGACGCCGGAACAATGCATCATCCGCGAATTGCATGAGGAGATCGGCATCGAGACCGATATACCGTGTCTGGCGCCACTTACCTTCGCCAGCCATTCCTATGACGACTTCCATCTGTTGATGCCGCTGTTTGTCTGTCGCCGCTTCCGCGGCATCGCCCAACCCCGGGAAGGGCAGGCGCTGAAATGGGAGCGGCCAAGAGAGATGCGCGACTATCCGATGCCGCCGGCCGACGCGCCGCTAATCCCGTTCCTGATCGACCTGCTCTGAGGATTTGTTTTGACGCAATTCCCAAGGGAAAGCGCGCTATGCGCTTTTCCCGGGAAACCGCTTCACACTTTTCCTGGAATTGCTCTGACGATCGGGGCCACGGTCCATATCAGCCAGCGTTAATGGAAGATTTATCTGATCATGAAAAATTGATGCATGGCCGTGTCCTTGCGGCCGCGTCGCCAATTCGCTGGGGAGCGATAGTATGAGCCTGGACAGGGATTGGGATTCGATCCGGCCCGACCGCAGCTTCCGTGCCGCCGATGCCGGCATGGGCATCCTGCGCATCACGCTGCTGTTCGGGTCGGCCGCGGTGGCGCTGGCGCTGATCGCGACCCCTTTCCTCGACAACCAGACGCGCTCGCAATCGGCGCGCGATGATTTTCCCGGCGGTCTCGACATGACGGCCACGGGCTCGATCAGCCATCGCAGCACCTACACGGTGCGCCGCAGCGTGCTGCAGCCGCAGCCCGATTCGGTCTGCATCATCGGCTCCGACGGCAGGACCAGCGGCGACTGCTGACATGGTTAAGATATTTTCGAGAAGGGGGCGGTTTCACCGCCTGTTAAGGCTTTGCCATTAACCTTTCTTAACAGATGGGCGGTAAGGTCCTGGCAAGGGGGATCGAGGTTATGAAAACAATGCTGCTGCGTTTTCTGACGGACGAGACCGGCGCCACGGCTGTCGAATACGCCTTGATCGTCTGTGTGCTGTCGCTGACGATCATCGGCGGCATCGGCCAGGTCTTCAACTCGCTCACGTGGCTGTTCAGCGACAACACCAGCAGGCTTTCGAACGCCTTCGCTTCGCCTTGACTGCAACTCCGACGGCTGCTCAGTGTTCGCCGGACCCTTCCAGTATAGCCTTCAGCGAGACCTTGGCTGAGCCCGGCTTCAGCGGTTTCTGCTGCGACGCATCGGGGGCCCAGCCGGACATCCAGACCATCGAGAAACTTGCCCGGATCCGACCGTCGGGGTCGGAAAAACGCTCGGCATAGATTTCCGCGGCACGGGCAAACAGTCTGCGGGTGCCCGGTCGCCGGCTGCGATCGGCAAGCGCGCTGGTTTCACCCATGGCGCGCAGGTCGGCCATCAGGGCAAACAAATTGGCATAGCGCACCGTCACGGTCTCGACATCGGCGACCGGCAGAGCGAGACCGGCGCGTTGCAGCAGCGCACCGGCATCGCGCACGTCGGTGAACGGGATGACACGCGGGCTGGCGCCGCCGTAAAGCTCGGTCTCGGCCGCAAGCAGGCACTCGCGCAGCTCGCTGAGCGTGCCGGCGCCGGCAAAGGCGCCGAGAAAGAGCCCGTCCGGCCGCAGCGCGCGGCGGATCTGGATCAGCATGCCGGGGATGTCGTTCATCGCCTGCAATGACAGAAGCGACACCGCCAGATCGAGGCTTTGCGGCTCGAAGGGCACGGTTTCCAGCGGTGCGACCAAGCCGGCGGCACCCTTCAGGAAAGCCGCGTCCGTCTCGACGCGGACGATCTCCGTCACCTTGCCGCTCGCGGCGAGCACATCGGCCGCGGCCGGCGTCTGGCAAAACAGCACCGCCGCCTTGCCGAACCGGCGCTCGACGGCGCCCAGCCGGTCCGCAAGGTCCTCGGCGGCGCGGTTCATGAGGAAATCGGCACCGTCGACCGGATGGGTGAGCGCGCGCCGCTTGTGCGCCAGCCAGAGATCGGTATCCATAATAGGCTGCAAAGGGCGGATCCTTGTTTATCCACGCCCTGATATACTTGGTATACACGGTGCGCAGGACCAACCACGTGGCCGATCCCATGTCCAAGATCAAGTCCGTCGGGATCAAGAACCTCACCCGATCGGCTCTCGGCTGGCCGGCGCGCATCCTGTTTCCGCCGGTCTGTGCCGGTTGCCGCCGGCATGTCTCGCAGCCTGGCGTGCTGTGCGGCGCCTGCTGGCCGAAGCTGCGGCTGCTGGAGCGTCCCTGGTGCCCGGTGATGGGCACGCCGTTCACCCACCATATGGGCGAGGGCTTTCTGTCGGCGGAAGCGATCGCCGATCCGCCGCCCTTCGAGCGGGCGCGGGCAGCCGTCGCCTATTCCGGCGTCGCCCGCCAGATGGTGCAAGGGCTGAAATACCAGGATCGCACCGATCTCGCCCCTTGGATGGCGCGCTGGATGGTGCGCGCCGGCGCCGATCTCATCGCCGACGCCGATGTGGTGGTGCCGGTGCCGCTGCACTGGCGGCGCTTCTTCCGGCGGCGGTTCAATCAGTCGGCGGAATTGGCGCGCGCCGTTTGCGAACTCAGCGGACTGTCTTTCGCGCCTTCCGCCATGCGGCGTGTGAAACTCACCCGCCAGCAGGTCGGGCTGGAGCGGCATGAGCGCGAGGAGAATGTGCGGGCCGCCTTCCGCGTGCCGGCCGAGGCGGAAATCGAGATCGCCGGCCGCAGGGTGCTTCTGATCGACGATGTCTACACCACGGGCGCCACCGTGCGCGCGGCCACCAAGGCGCTGAAAAGGGGAGGTGCGGCCGCCGTCGACGTGCTGACCTTTGCGCGTGTCTTGCCGGGGGACTTCCGGGCGGACGAGTCCGCGACTATATAAGTCGGCAACGAAAGCGGAAATTCGTCATGGTCGATGTCACGATCTATACACGCATGATGTGCGGCTACTGCACGGCGGCCAAGCGGCTGCTGGAGCGCAAGGGCGTCGCCTATACCGAGCACGACGCTTCGTTTTCGCCGGAACTGCGCCAGGAAATGATTTCCAAGGCGCACGGGCGTACGACCTTTCCGCAGATTTTCATCGGCGACACGCATGTCGGCGGCTGCGACGACCTCCACGAGCTGGAGGCCGAAGGCCGGCTGGACAGACTGCTCGCCAACGGCGCGACGATTTGAGGGTATGATGATGGGTGTTTTCAAGGCTGCGGCGGTCCAGATGCGTTCAGGCGAAAGCCCCGAGCGCAATGCGGTCGATCTCGAACGGCTGGTGCGTGAAGCGGCCGGTCAGGGCGCGACCTACATCCAGACGCCGGAAATGACCGGGGCGCTGATCCGCGACAAGGAAGCGCGTGCAGCCTCGTTCACCTCCGAAGACAAGGACATCATCGTCGCGACCGCGCGCAGATTGGCGCGCGATCTCGGCGTCTTCCTGCATATCGGCTCGACCGCCATCCTGCGCGCTGACGGCAAGCTCGCCAACCGCGCGCTGCTGTTTGGTCCGGACGGCGCTGTACTCGCCACCTATGACAAGATCCACATGTTCGACATCGACCTCGACAATGGCGAGAGCTGGCGCGAATCCGCCGCCTATGAACCAGGCACCGAGGCCGTCGTGACCGGGGTTGCCGGCGCCAGGCTGGGCTTTGCCGTCTGCTACGATCTGCGGTTTCCGCAACTGTTCCGCGCCGAGGCGCTGGCCGGCGCCGATGTTTTGACCGTGCCCGCCGCCTTCACCCGCCAGACCGGCGAGGCGCACTGGCATGTGCTGCTGAGGGCGCGTGCCATCGAGAACGGCGCCTTTGTCGTCGCCGCCGCGCAAGGCGGCCTGCACGAGGACGGCCGCGAGACTTTTGGCCATTCGCTGATCGTCGATCCCTGGGGCCGCATCATCGCCGAAGCCGCGCATGACGAGCCCGCAGTGATCGTGGCCGAGATCGACCCGGCGCAGTCGCTTGCGGCGCGCAAGAAGATCCCCAATTTGAAGAATGCGCGGGATTTCACCATCAATGCCGGCGAGGTGTACACGCCGCGTCTCAGGGGTGCCGCCTCTTGATCCGTTTTGCCCTGATCTGCGAGCACGAGCACGAATTCGAAGGCTGGTTCCGCAGCAATGACGATTTCGACACGCAGAAGAAGCGCGGCTTCGTCGATTGCCCGACCTGCGGCTCGCACAAGGTGCAGAAGGCCCTGATGGCGCCGGCCGTTTCTACGGCCCGCAAGCAGGAAACCATAGCGCTCGCCATGGGCGAGGCGCAGAAGCAGGCCTTGGCGCAACTCAAGGCGATGGCCGAGAAGGTGCGCGAGAATGCCGACTATGTCGGCGACAAGTTCGCCGAGGAAGCGCGCAAGATCCATTTCGGCGAAACCGATGCGCGCGGCATCTATGGCGAGGCGACGCTGGAAGAGGCCAAGGGCCTGGCCGAGGACGGCGTAGACTTCATGCCGATCCCGGTGTTCCCGGACGACCGCAACTAAATTCCGAGAGTGCCTTGCGCAGACCGGAAGAGATCAAGCCACAAGGCAGCGTCAGGGCCGTCATTGGCCGGTTGGCCCGCTGGGGCGCCGTCAAGGCCAGCGATAACCAAACGATCGACGGGTTGCTCATCATCGGCGACAAGGGCATCGACAAGATCGTCGAAGCACTTCGCCTTATTCGTGATTTTGATCCTGTCCGCTACAAACGGCTGCTTGGTGACGTTAGGCAGATCTTCGTCACAACCCTTCCCGCCTCCGCCGCGCAATGGGCGAATTCTTCGCGAGCATGCGAACTGGATGAGCGCTACGTCATTCGTGAGGGGACGACGCCCGAACGCATTGCGTCATCAATCGTCCATGAAGCCACGCATGCGCGCCTGATGCGATGCGGTATCGGTTACGAAGAGACGTTGCGGGATCGGGTGGAGCGGGTTTGCCTGCGTCGGGAGATCGCCTTTGCGGCCAAGTTGCCCGCCGGAACGGATCGGCTTGAACAAGTTGAGGCGACACTTGCTGCCATGCCGGACTTCTCCGACAAGGCGATGAGTGAGCGCTATATCGGCGGTTTGCGAGATGCTCTGCTCTACCTCGACATGCCGGCCTGGCTTGTCGGCCTCACCGTATCATATCGACGCTGGCAACACCGGCGCCGGTTCTCGCGTCAGCCGATAAGCTGATCGGTTAGCTCACGCTGCCGATCAGCTTCTCAAGCAGACGCGAAAGCGTCTCCCGTTCGGCGTCGCTCAGGCCGGCGAGGATTTCATGCTCGTTGGCGACGTGGGCGGTCAGGGCCTCGTCGATCAAAGCCAGACCTTTCTCGGTAAGCTGCACGACAATGCCACGCCGGTCGTTGGGGTGCGGGCCGCGCAGGATCAATCGGGCCTTTTCCAGCCGGTCGAGCCGGTTGGTCATGGCGCCCGACGTCACCATCGTCGCTTCGTAGAGAGCAGTCGGCGTCAGCGCGTAAGGGGCTCCGGAGCGGCGCAGCGTCGCCAGCACGTCGAACTCGCCGGCCTGCAGCCCGAAACGGGCAAACAGCGGAGCGAGGCGGTCGCGGGCGATCAGCGACGACGCCTCGTTCAGTCGCCCGAGCACGCCCATCGGCGCGACATCAAGATCCGGCCGCTCCCGTTTCCACTGCTCGATCGCTCGCGCTGCCCTATCCACTGTCTCACCATTAAATATCTTGACGTTAAGAATCTTCGTGTTATCTTACCTGAAGATGCAGAACCGGCCAAGCCGCAAGTGCCAAATTTCGCAATTGAGTGACGGGACAATCCGATGAAATTTCTCTGGGAATCGGCGCTCGGCCTGCTGGTCGTCACCGGCGGCCTGCTCGGCCTGACGCTGCCCTTCGGCAAGCTCGCCACGGCGGCCGGCGTGCCGGCCATGGTCTGGGCCTTCGTCATCTCGCTTGGCGCCGGCGGCGTGCTTTTGTGCGTGCTCTTGGCACGCGGCGAGCGCATCCGGCTCACCCCCCACAAATTGCGCTATTTCTTCGTCACGGCCGCGGTGTCCTATGCCGCCCCCAATCTCTTGATGTTCTCGGCCATTCCGCACCTTGGCGCCGGCTATACCGGCATCATGTTCACGCTTTCGCCTGTCATCACGCTGGTGTTCTCGATCCTGCTGCGTGTGCGGCGCCCCAACATGCTGGGCATTGTCGGCATCGCCGTCGGCTTCGTCGGCGCCGTCATGGTGGCGGTGACGCGCGGCGAGGCCGGCCAACCGGCCGACCTGTTCTGGGTGGTGATGGGGCTGCTGATCCCCGTCAGCCTTGCCGCCGGCAACATCTACCGCACCGTCGACTGGCCGGAAGGCACCGGCCCGATCGAGCTTGCCGTCGGCAGCCATCTGGCATCGGCAGCGCTGCTGCTCGTTGGCATTCTCGCCCTGTTTGGCATCAAGGCCTTCGTTCCGCTCGCCGGCGTGCCGCTGGTCGTCGTCGCGCAGGTCGCATCGGCGTCGGCGATGTTCGCCTTCTTCTTCCGGCTGCAGGCGGTCGGCGGCCCGGTCTATCTCAGCCAGATCGGCTATGTGGCGGCCGCCGTCGGGCTGTTTGCCGGCACGATCTTCCTTGGCGAGCACTATCAGCTGCTGACCTGGGGCGGCGCCGTCATCATCACCGTCGGCGTCTTCATCACCACGAAGGCGCAGAGCCAGGCCGTCGCAAAGCCGCAGCCTGCGTAAACGTCTTCAAAGTTTTCCGCCGCCGTCGGCATCGCCGCCGGGCTCCGGCCTTGGATGCCGGCGGCGGTGCGTGGCGGCGGCACGCGCCGCCTGCTCGTAGATGCCGGTCATCAGCTCGAGCGTGCGCGCGACATCCTCGAGCTTGTCGGCCATTTCGGGAATGCGGGTCACGGCATCGATGAGCAGGACGGAGCGGATGTCGGCATAGCGCTCGGTCACGCGATGCCCGAGCGGCGTCACTTCGTAGGTGACACCAGCCCTGCCGCTGCCGGTGCGGGTGATCAAACCGCCCTTGAGCAGTTTGCGCAGACTGTACTGGATGTTGGGAATGTCGTCGCGGTTGGTCATCTGGGCTAGATCGCGCACGCTTTTCGGGCGGTCGTTCATCCGGATGATGTGGAGCAGCGCGTTCTCGGGGCCGCTGGCGGAAAACTCGATCACCGTGGCGAGGCATTCGGCCTGCCAATGGCCAAACGCCTCGTAGGAGCGCATCAGCGCGTATTCGACTTCGGTGACGTCGATTTCCAGCGGCGTGCGTGCCAGGTGCCAGCCGCGATCCAGCAACTCGGCCTGTGTTTCCAGAGATTTGCGCCGGTCGTTCATCTGCCTGTTCCCCCACCATCAGCATGCGCCGATCCCGGTGATTGCGTCTACATAGATTTATGATAGACTTTCTATCATAAATTATAAGCAAAAATGAGGAGAACGTCACCCATGAGCATGCTCGACAAGACCGCGCCTCATGCGCAGCCCTTCTTTCTCGGCACCTTCGCGTCCAATTGCTCCGGCGGCATGACCGTCACCAAGGTGCCCGGGCGCTGGGTCAGTTCCTGGGACAACAATCTGCGGCTGGCGCATCTGCTCGACGAGGCCGGCATCGACTTCATGCTGCCGATCGCGCGCTGGATCGGCTATGGCGGCGAGACCAATTTTCACGGCAATGTGCTGGAGACGATCACCTGGGCGGCCGGGCTTCTGGCGCTCACCCGCAACATCACGGTTTTCGCCACCACCCATACCGCGGCGAACCATCCCGTGGTCGTCGCCAAGCAACTGGCGACCATCGACCAGATCAGCCGCGGCCGCATCGGCCTCAACATCGTCGCCGGCTGGAACAAGCCGGAATATGAAGCGCTTGGGCTGACGCTGCCCGATGACCATGGCACGCGCTATGGCTATGCCCAGGAGTGGTTCGATATCGTCCAGGCGTTGTGGGAGCGCACAGAAGCCTTCGACTGGGACGGCACCTGGTTCAAGCTCAAAAATGTGCTTGGCGACCCGCGCCCCTCAGCGCGGCTGCCGATCCTCAACGCCGCCGGTTCGGAAGAGGGCCGCAAATTCGCGGTCCGCAACGCCGATTTCCTGTTCACGCCGGCAATCGACCTGGCGCGCTCCAAGGACGAGATCATTGCGCTGAAGGAGCAGGCGAGGGCCGCCGGCAGCGATGTCGACGTGCTGACCTTTGCACATGTCGTCTGCCGGCCGACCGAAAAGGAAGCCACGGACTATCTTGAGCATTTCGGCCGCGCCAATGCCGACTGGGTAGCGGTCGACAATCTGGTGCAGCTGCAGTTCGCCCATGCGCAGTCGTTCCCGCATGATCTCCTGGCGCTCATTCGCGACCGCATGGCGGCGGGCCATGGCGGCTTCCCGCTCACCGGCACGCCCGAGCAGGTCGCCGATGGGATCACCGCCCTGCACGCGGCGGGGTTTCGCGGCTCGACGCTGTCCTTCGTCGATTATGTCGAGGAATTCCCCTATTTCCGCGACACCGTGCTACCCATTCTGGAACAGAGAGGCATCCGCACCGCGCCGGCCGCGATGCAGTCGGCGGCATAGAGCAATTCCAGGAAAAGTGTGAAACGGTTGTCCCGGGAAAAGCGCATAGCGTTTTCCCTTGGGAATTGCGTCCAGGCTGCGAAGGAGAACGTCATGTCCACAGCTTCGGGAGAAGGCCCGGTCGATGTCGCCGACTTCCGCGCCGCCATGCGGCTCATCGTCGGCAATGTCAGCGTCATCACCGCCGGCGTCGGCGAAGACCGTTCCGGCCTCGTGGTCATTTCGGTGGTCTCGCTGTCGGCCGAGCCGCCCAAGGTGATCGCTTGCGTCAACCGATCGTCATCGACCTGGCCGGTAATCGAACGCTACCGGCATTTCGGCGTCAATTCGCTCGGGCCCCAGCACCAGCACGTGGCGGAGCGGTTCTCGGGCTTTGGCGGCATCAAGGGCAAGGACCGCTATGAGGGCGCCGAATGGGTGACGCTGAAGACCGGAGCCGCGCTGCTGTCGGACGCGGTGGCTGCCTTCGACTGCAGCCTCGACGAGATGATCGATCGCGGCACGCATTCCATCGTCATCGGTTCGGTCGAAGCGGTGCGCACCCATGATGCTGGCCAGGCGCTTGTCTACTGGCGGGGCGGCTACCGGCCGCTCGACGCGTAGGCCCGGTTCTCGGAACCCACCGTTTTCGACCCGGCCTGACCTGAATCTCGACACATCCTAGAGCGGTTCGCGTTTTATCTGAATCGGGATTCCCAAGATTGAGCAAATCAGATTCGATGTTCTGACCGTTGGAGGTCGGGACAGATGGCGAAGCCTTATTCGATGGATCTGCGAGAGCGGGCACTGGCTCGCCTTGAGGAAGGCGAGACGAGTCGCGAGGTGGCTGCGGCGCTGAAGGTGGCAGTGTCGAGCGTGATCAAGTGGGCGGCGCGCAAGCGTCGGTTGGGCAGTGCGGCCCCTGGCAAGATGGGCGGTCATCGGCCCTATCTGATCGATGGGGAGCACCGTGCTTTCGTCCTGAGCGAGGTCGAGCGAGATGCCAACATAACGCTTCATCAATTGACGGCGGCATTGGCGGAACGGGGTCTCATCATCCACCCTGCGAGCGTCGGTCGCTTCCTGCATCGTGAGGGCAAGAGTTTTAAAAAAACCATTCTGCCGGCCGAGCAGCTCAAGCCAAAGCTGATGCGCCGGCGGGCGCAATGGATGCGCTACCAGACCCGCATTGACCCTACTCGCCTGGTCTTCCTGGATGAAACATGGGTCAAGACCAACATGGCGCCATTGCGCGGCTGGGGTGTGCGCGGCAAGCGGCTGATGGCCCACGCGCCATATGGTCATTGGAAGACGATGACCTTCATCGCCGCGCTGCGGCATGATCGGGTGGAGGCGCCTTGGGTCATTGACGGACCCATCAATGCGCAGGCCTTCCGCGCCTATGTCGAAACCGAACTCATCAAAACACTGAAGCCGGGTGACATCGTCATTCTCGACAATCTCGGTTCTCACAAGGGCCAAGCCGTCCGCGATATCGTCAGGGCCGCTGGCGCAAGGCTCTTCTTCCTGCCGCCCTATAGCCCAGACCTCAATCCAATCGAGAAGCTGTTCGCCAAGCTCAAGCACTGCATGCGGCGTGCCGCCAAACGAAGCATCCAGGCCGTACACAACGCCATCGCCAACACCCTTGACGACGTTACCCCAAACGAATGTAACAACTACATCGAAAGCGCAGGCTATAAGTCAACCTAAATGCGAACCGCTCTAGAGCAGTTCACCGTTTCACGGAAACGGCGAATTGCTCTAACTCTTTGTTTTGGCGCAATTCCCAAGCGAAAGCGCTATGCGCTTTTCCCGGGAAAACCGGTTCGCACTTTTCCTGGAATTGCTCCAGGTGCGAATTTGCGAATGTGGTTAGACCGATCCCTTTTCCGCCAGCACCATGTAATTGACGTCCATGTCCTTCGACCGCGCCCAGCGGTCGGCGAGCGGATTGTAGGTGACGCCTGTGCGGTCGATGATCGTCAGGCCGGCGCCGGCGAGCGCCTTTTCCAGCTCTTCCGGGCGCACCAGCTTGCCGAACTGATGGGTGCCGCGCGGTAGCCAGCGCAGCACATATTCGGCACCGATGATCGCCAGGCCCAGCGCCTTCAGCGTGCGGTTGATGGTGGCCACGAACATGATGCCGCCGGGCCGGACCATCTGCCCGCATTTGGCGACGAACAGGTCGATGTCGGCGACATGCTCGACCACTTCCATGTTGAGAATGACGTCGAATGTCTCGCCGGCGTCGGCGAGGTCCTCGGCCGTCGTGGCGCGATAGTCGACACTCACATTGCCTTCGGCCGCATGCAGTTTTGCGACTTCGATGTTTGTTTCGGAGGCGTCCGCGCCGACGACCTCGGCGCCAAGCCGCGCCATCGGCTCGCACAAAAGACCGCCGCCGCAGCCGATATCTAGGATGCGCAGGCCCTCGAACGGCCGCGCGGCGCGCGGATCACGGCCGAAGCGCGCCGCTATCTGGTCGCGGATATAGGAAAGCCGGACCGGATTGAATTTGTGCAGCGGACGAAACTTGCCGTTCGGGTTCCACCATTCGGCGGCAAGGGCGGAAAAGCGTTCCACTTCTCCGGCATCGATCGTCGATCGTCGGGGCTCTGGCATCGGTTGGTCTCCTAGAGCTCTTTGATTTGTCGCAATTCCGGACGGAAAACCGTTTCACACTTTTCCTGGATTGCTTCAGAGCGCTAGGAAGTCGGGCGCGGGAGCGGGAAAGTCAAGGTAACAATTTTCCTCTGCCGACAGGGCGGTCCGTTCTGTCAGGGCATGAGCGCCGTGCTGAATTCCTCGGCGCCGAGGGTCTTCCTGGAGATGGCTGTCGATCAGGGACCTTTAACATCAAATTTACGAGGTTGGCGGTTTCCTGAAGCACGACCGGGATTCGGCATATACATTGCCCTCCCATTGATTGGGATGGCCTGGTGCGGATAAAGACCCAGATTGTTGCCACCTTGTTGAGCGCCGCGGCCTTGATCGGCCTGGTGGGTGGTATTGCCATAATCTCTCAGATGTCGCTGACCAGATCCGCTGCGGTGGCCGAGGCGACCGGCGTTGGGCGGCAATTGGCCGACGCGATTGCTTTCAAGACTTCCGATGCGCCGCATTCCTTGTTCGAAAGGGCAGACGCGCTGCGCGAATTCGTGAAATCGCAGCACAGCGACTCGAAACGCGATCTCGTTGTCGTCAATCACGACAAGGTCATCCTTGCCGATGTCCCGGGCGAAGAAAAAAATGTCGGCACACCGTACCGCCACGATCCCGATAATGAAGTCGGCCGGACGATCGAGAGCGGCGCGCCGCGCGACTTCATCGAAGACAGCGGCGATGTGGCTGAGCCGATCAACCTCGTTGCGGTGCCGATCAAGGATGCTCCTGGCAAGACGGTCGGCGCGGTGCTGTTCGAGTACACGCCGCTGCTGCACGCCGCCCAACAGCGCACCAACAGCATGCTCTGGCTTATCGGTCTGTGCACCGCGGCCGCCGTGCTCATTTCCGCGCTCTCGGCTTTCCTGTTGCTGCGCGGCTTTGGCGCCGGTCTTTCCGGCCTCAACCGAGGTATCGAATCGCTGGCGCGCGGCGACGCCGGGGCGCGTATCGGCCTTACCTCCAATGACGAGTTCGGCCAATTATCGCGAGCGTTCGACAGCATGGCATCCGAACTCGAATCCTCGCGTGGGCAGCTCGTCGAGCAGAAGGCCTATATCGAGGATATTGTCCGCACCGTCGCCGAAGGCATTGTCGTCATCGACGGCAATGGCCAGATCGTCTCGGTCAATCCGGCAGCCGCCGAGATCGTCGGGCGGCGCAACGACAAGATCGAGGGGCAGGATTGGCCGTCGGTCCTCGATATAAGGGGACTGTCGGGGGACAGGCTGGCGCAGGCAACTTCCCCGATCGGACTGGCGCTGACCACGGGTCGCCGGCATCAGGCCGAGGTGCGGCTGGCGAAGCCGGACGGATCGTCCCTGCCGGTGATCGCGAGCTGCAATCCGCTCAATCGCTCCGACGGCGGGATCGTGCTGACGTTGAACGACATCAGCGAGTTGCGCAGCGCCGAGCGGGCGGTCAGCGATCGCGCCGAGGAACTGGCGACGCTGAACCGCGAACTGAAGGAGACGTCCCAGGCAACGACCCGCCTGGTCAAGCTCGGCGAACTGCTTCAGGCCTGCGTCACCTTCCAGGAGGCTTTTTCGGTCGTCGGCTCGGCCATGCCCGACTTCTTCGGCGGATTGAGCGGAACCGTGCATCTGACCAGTGCCTCGCGCAACCTGGTCGAGGAAATGGCGCATTGGGGCACCGTGCGTTCGAGCGTCGGCCAGTTCGCGCCGGAAGATTGCTGGGCGCTGCGGCGCGGCCAGGAGCATGTGGCCGGCCCCGGCATGCTGACGCCACGCTGCAACCACATCACCGAGAATGGCGGCCGCGGTTATGTCTGCATGCCTCTGGCGGCGCAGGGGGAGACGCTTGGCATCGTGCATCTGTGCGAACCGGACGCCGCCGACAGACCGGGCTGGCTGACAGAGCGGCAGCAGATCCTGCGCGGCGTCGTCGATACGCTGGCCCTGGCGCTGGCCAATCTGGGCCTGCGCGAAACATTGCGGCAACAATCAATCCGTGATCCGAACACCGGGCTCTACAACCGCCGCTATCTCGAGGAAACGAGCAGTCGCGAACTGAGGCGCATGGAGCGTTCCGAGCAGCCGCTGGCGATGATCATGCTCGATGTCGATCATTTCAAGCAGTTCAACGACACGTTCGGCCATGAAGCGGGCGATCTCGTGCTTAAGCAGGTTGCCAGCACGCTGCTCGACCATGCCAGGGAAAGTGACGTTGTGTCACGCTACGGAGGCGAGGAATTCGCCCTGATGATGCCGGGAACGTCGCTCGCCGATGCCGCCGAGCGCGCCGAGGCGCTGCGCAAGGCGATCAAGCAACCGCATCTGGCGCATCGCGGCCGCACGCTTGGAACCATCACGGCCTCGTTCGGCGTGTCCGCCTTCCCGGAACTCGGTGCGTCATGGGTCGAAATCGTCAACGCCGCGGATCGTTCGCTCTATCAGGCAAAAGCGGACGGCCGCGACCGCGTCGTTGCCGGATTGGGCAGGGCCGATCCCAACTGGGACCTTTCCACTGCCAGCCAAAGCGTGGGTTAACGCGACAGAACGAGCTCGGCATGTCCCATGTCGACGCTGGCGGGATCGATGGCGCGCATGGCCTCGCAATCGCCGATCTCGGACATGATCCGCCCGGCTGCGGCGAGAGCCTGCTCGCGGCTCCGCCAGCGCACCACATCGACCCAGCCGCCATCATCCCGCCGCGCAAGGCAACGGCTGACGAAACCCGGCTGCCGCGCCAGCCAGTCGCTGACCAGGCGGTTGCTTGCGGCAAAGCCCACTTCGGTCCCGGGCTTGAGGCGAAAATTGACGATTTCCAAGGTCTCGGTCATGCCAGCTATCCTTTCGCGTCCAGCACGTCGCGCAGCTTGGCCTCGAGCTGCTCGATGGTGAACGGCTTGGCCAGGAAGTGCACGTCATGGTCGAGCACGCCGTTGTGGACGACGGCATTCCTGGTGAAACCGGTGGTGAAGACGACTTTCAGGCCGGGTTGGCGCGCGACCGCTTCCTCGGCGAGCTTGCGGCCGTTCATCACCGGCATGACGATGTCGGTGAAAAGCAGGGCGATGCCCGGCGTCGCCGCCAGTTTCTGAAGGGCCTCCTGGCCGCTTCCAACGTGAATGACCGTGTAGCCGAGTTCGCGCATGGCGTCTGTCGTTGAGGCCCGCACGCGGGCATCGTCCTCGACGACGAGGATCGTTTCGGTGACCTTGGCGGTGCTCTTGCCGCGATCGGCGGGTGCTGCCGGCTCCTCCGGCCCGAAAAACCGGGGCAGATAGATCCTGATCGTCGTGCCTTCGCCCGGCTCGGAGTAGATATTGACGTGGCCGCCCGACTGCTTGACGAAGCCGAACACCTGGCTCAGCCCCAGTCCGGTGCCCTTGTTGACCGGCTTGGTCGTGAAAAAAGGCTCGAAAGCCTTGGCCATTACATCTGCTGACATGCCCTCACCGGTATCGCTGACCGCGATCATCACATACTGGCCGGCGATCACCTCAGCATGGGTGGCGGCGTAGCTGTCGTCGAGATGGCTGTTGGCGGTCTCGATGGTCAACTTGCCGTCATTGTCCATGGCGTCGCGGGCATTGACGGCCAGGTTGAGGATCGCGTTCTCGATCTGGTTGGGATCGGCGTGGGTTTTCCACAGGCCGCCGGCCAGCACCGTTTCGATGCGGATGCCTTCGCCGAGCGCACGGTGCAGGAGGTCGGACATGCCGGTCACCAGCCGGTTGGTGTCGACCACCTGCGGTGCCAGTGGTTGCAGACGGGAGAAGGCAAGCAGCCGAGAGGTCAGATTGGCGGCACGGCTGGCCGCATCCGTCGCGGCCTCGATGAATTTCTCGATATCATTCTCGCCGCGCTTCAGCTTGCGCTGGGCAAGGTTCATGGCGCTGAGGATCACCGCCAGCATATTGTTGAAATCGTGGGCGATGCCGCCGGTCAGTTGGCCGACGGCCTCCATCTTCTGCATTTGGCGTAGCTGGGATTCGGCCTTTTCACGTGTCTGGATCTCGTTGCCGAGCTCGATGTTCTTGCGCATTAGCTCTTCCTGGGCGGTGACGACCTCGCGGAAGCGGCGGCGGGACTGGCGGATCGTGTAGGCACCGAGCAGGAAGATCGCGATGAGGGCCGCCAGCGAACCGATACGCAGCCAGGCCTCGACCTGGTCTGTGTGCTCGTCGCGCGCGGCTATGTCGGCGGCGCCGATGCGCCGGATCGTGTCCATGCTGGCGCGGATTTCGTCCATGGCGGCCTTGCCCTGACCGCTGCGGACCAATTGCAGCGCCTTGGCTGCGTCGCCCTTGTCGTAGAGCGCGATCGTCACGGCCAGTTCAGCCTGCTTTTGTGAAAGCGCGTCCTTGATGTGATTGATCTGCTGGACCAGCTGGTCGTCCGAAGCCGTCATGGCATCGATGCGGGCAAGTTGCCCCGGGATCGCATCGACAGCCTTCTGGTACGGTTCGAGATAGGATTTCTCGCCGGTCAGCAGGTAGCCGCGCTGGCCACTCTCGGCATCCTGCGCCAATGAAAGCAGCCCTGAAAGCTGTTCCTGGTATTCGATTGTCTCGCGCGCGGCGGCACGATTGGTCCGCTGGCCCTCGACCAGCAAAGCGCGGGTGCCGACGATCAGGGCCAGCACAGCGAAGCCGGCGGCAAGCGGGAGCGATTGCAATCGCATGGCGCGCCGAAGACGAGCAATCATCTGTTATGCCGAACCAAAAGGAATTCCCCGCGGGCGTCATTTGGTAAGCGGCGCGGGCCTGGAAGGCAATATGCCGTCTTCTTGAGCCGGCAATCCGCCGCCAGCCTTGCGAAACCTAAAGCATTTGGCTAAGGAGGCCGCGCATTCAGCGGCGGGCGAGAGCCGGGCGCTTTCCTCCGTTTTCGGCTCCAGGCCGGCTTCAGTCAAAGGCATTTCGCTTCCATGGCGCGTATCGTGATGAAATTCGGCGGAACCTCCGTCGCCGACATCGCCCGCATCCGCAATGTGGCGCGTCACGTAAAACGCGAGGTCGACGCCGGCCATGAGGTGGCGGTGGTGGTTTCGGCGATGGCCGGCAAGACCAACGAACTGGTCGGCTGGACGCGCGAGGCCTCGCCGATGCACGACGCACGCGAATATGACGCGGTCGTCGCTTCCGGCGAACAGGTCACAGCGGGCCTGCTCGCCATCACCTTGCAGAATATGGGCGTGCATGCGCGCTCCTGGCAGGGCTGGCAGATCCCGATCAAGACCGACAACGCGCATGGCGCCGCGCGCATCCTCGACATCGATGGCGCCTTCCTGATCAAGCGCTTCGGCGAGGGCCAGGTGGCAGTGATCGCCGGCTTCCAGGGTATCGGGCCGGATAATCGCATCGCCACGCTTGGCCGTGGCGGTTCAGACACCAGCGCGGTGGCCATCGCCGCGGCGGTCAAGGCCGATCGCTGCGACATCTACACCGACGTCGACGGCGTCTACACCACCGATCCGCGCATCGAACCCAAGGCGCGGCGGCTGGCCAAGATCTCGTTCGAGGAAATGCTTGAAATGGCCTCGCTCGGCGCCAAGGTTCTGCAGGTGCGTTCGGTCGAGCTTGCCATGGTGCACAGGGTGCGTACCTTCGTGCGGTCGTCCTTCGACGATCCCGACGCGCCCGGAATGGGGGATTTGCTCAATCCTCCGGGAACGCTCATTTGCGACGAGGAAGAGATCGTGGAACAGCAGGTCGTCACCGGAATTGCCTACGCCAAGGACGAGGCCCAGATCTCGCTGCGCCGCGTCGGCGATCGCCCAGGCGTCGCCGCCGGCATTTTCGGGCCGCTGGCCGAGGCCAACATCAATGTCGACATGATCGTCCAGAACATCTCCGAGGACGGCAAGTTCACCGACATGACCTTCACGGTGCCTTCGGGTGACGTCGACAAGGCGCTAGCCGTGCTCGACCGGCTGAAGGCCGAGGTCGGCTACGACGTCGTGCAGTCGGAAGCCGGCATGTCGAAGGTTTCGGTCATCGGCATCGGCATGAGGAGCCATGCCGGCGTCGCCGCCACGGCTTTCAAGGCGCTGGCCGACAAGGCGATCAACATTCGCGCCATCACCACCTCCGAGATCAAGATTTCGATACTGATCGACGGTCCGTACACCGAACTGGCAGTTCGCACTTTGCATTCCGTCTACGGTCTGGATAAGCAGTAGCAAGACTGAATCAGTTGTTGCGCGCATGCCGGCAGCGGCGGAAACTGCGCCGGCAAGTGTTTCATTGGAGAAGAAGCCGCGATGCGTGACCAGGCCAGTGGCCCGCGCGTTTTGCTGAAACGGCTCCGCGAGCTCATGCAGGAGCCGCTGGAGCCGCAGGAGCGGCTTGACCGGATCGTGCGCGACATCGCCTCCAACATGGTCGCCGAAGTCTGCTCGCTCTATGTGCTGCGCGCCGATTCGGTGCTCGAGCTCTACGCCACCGAGGGTCTGAACCCGAACGCCGTCCACCTGGCGCAGCTGAGGCTGGGGCAAGGTCTTGTCGGCACCATCGCCGCCAGCGCGCGGCCGCTCAACCTCTCCAACGCGCAGGAACACCCGGCCTTCGCCTATCTGCCGGAGACCGGGGAAGAGATCTACAATTCCTTCCTCGGCGTGCCGGTGCTGCGGGCAGGGCGCACGCTGGGCGTGCTGGTCGTGCAGAACAAGACCATGCGCCATTATCGCGATGACGAGGTCGAGGCGCTGGAAACCACCGCCATGGTCATCGCCGAGATGATCGCCACCGGCGATCTGGCGCGGCTGACCCGGCCTGGCCTCGAACTCGACCTGCGCCGGCCCGTCAGCTTCACCGGCCTGTCCTTCAACGATGGCGTCGGGCTTGGCCATGTCGTGCTGCACGAGCCGCGCATCGTCGTCACCAACCTGTTCAACGAGGACAGCGAGGAAGAGGTCCGACGGCTCGAGACCTCGCTCGGCTCGCTGCGGCTCTCCATCGACGACATGCTGGAGCGGCGTGACGTTGCCTTCGAGGGCGAACATCGCCAGGTGCTGGAAGCCTATCGCATGTTCGCCAACGACCGCGGCTGGGTGCGCCGGTTGGAGGAGGCGATCCGCAACGGCCTGACGGCCGAAGCCGCGGTGGAAAAGGTGCAGAGCGACATGCGCGCCCGCATGCTGCACATGACCGATCCCTATCTGCGCGAGCGGATGAGCGATTTCGACGACCTCGCCAACCGGCTGCTGCGCCAGCTGATGGGGCGCGGGCCGGAAGATGTGGCCGCTTCGTTGCCGAAGGACGCCATTATCGTCGCCCGCTCCATGGGCGCGGCCGAACTGCTCGACTATCCCCGCGACAAATTGCGCGGGCTGGTGCTCGAGGATGGTGCGGCCACCAGCCACGTCGTCATCGTCGCGCGCGCCATGGGCATTCCGGTCGCCGGCCAGATGAAGGGCGCCGTTTCCATGGCGGAAAACGGCGATGCCATCATCGTCGACGGCGAGGAAGGTGCGATCCATCTGCGGCCGCAGTCCGATCTTGAAGCCGCCTATGCCGAAAAGGTGCGGTTCCGCGCGCGCCGGCAAGAGGTTTATCGCGAGCTGCGCAAGAAGCCGTCGGAGACCAGGGACGGCGTGCAGGTCGATCTCTTGATGAATGCCGGGCTTGCCGTCGACCTGCCGCAACTGGCCGAGGCGGGTGCGGCCGGCATCGGCCTGTTCCGCACCGAATTGCAGTTCATGGTCGCCTCGACCTTTCCGCGCGCCGAGGCGCAGGAGAAGCTCTATCGCGATGTGCTCGAGGCGGCGCGCGGCAAGCCGGTCACCTTCCGTACCATCGACATCGGTGGCGACAAGGTGCTGCCCTACTTCAAGGGCGCCATCCAGGAAGAGAACCCGGCGCTTGGCTGGCGGGCGATCCGGCTCACGCTCGACCGGCCGGGGTTGCTGCGCACCCAGATCCGCGCCTTGCTGAAGGCCAGTGGTGGGCGTGAGCTCAAGCTGATGCTGCCGATGGTGACCGAGCTTGGCGAGATCGCCCAGGCGCGCGAGATCATCGACCGCGAGGTGCGGCATCTCTCGCGCTTTGCCCACCATTTGCCGACCAGCCTCAAGCTGGGTGCGATGCTGGAAGTGCCGTCGCTGCTGTTCCAGCTCGACGAATTGATGAAGGCGGTCGATTTCGTCTCGGTCGGTTCGAACGATCTGTTCCAGTTCGTCATGGCGGTCGACCGCGGCAACACGCAACTGGCCAACCGCTTCGACACGCTGTCGGCGCCGTTCCTGCGTGTGCTCAAGCAGATCGCCGATGCCGGCATCCGCAATCACACGCCGGTGACGCTGTGCGGCGAACTCGCCGGCAAGCCGATCTCGGCGATGGCGCTGATCGGTCTCGGCTTCCGTTCGATCTCGATGTCGCCGGCCTCGATCGGCCCGGTCAAGGCGATGCTGACGGAACTGCCGCTGGATGAGTTGACGGCGTTCTTCGACGACAATCTGATGGCGCCGCCGCAAGGGTTGCCGATGCGGGCGCTGTTGCAGGCCTTCGCCGACGACCGGGGTATTCCGCTGTGAGGTTGACGGCTTTGGCTGGTTGGCTGGATGGCAGGAGCGCTCATTCTCATCTCGGCTGGTCGCCGGATGAGGTCGCGTCTTTTGTGCCGTGGCCGAAGCGCAAGCCGGCTGAGGTCCAGAACTTCAAGGGACCGACACGATTCGTTGCGACGCTATACGAGAGGGTCGCAACGTGCCCGGACGTCTTCAGCCTCACCATCAGCCCATCGTTCGGAACTGGATACAGCTACCTGGCCGTGGGCGATGACAAGTTTGTCAGCAAGCTGACGCTGAGGCTTGAAGGGGCAGAAGCGGAGCGCCGGGACACGGCAATCGAAGAGTTCGTCGCTATCGCCGATCGCATGACATGCAAGGCGACCGGTGCAGGCATTCCGGACGGCATCCTGGCGACGATCAAGGATTCGCAGCGCGCGACATTCGACTATTCCGACAAGAGGCGTGAAGTTGGGCCTTCTGGCCATGGCTTTAATTTCTCGGATTTCGCCGCCGTCGCGCACGAGCCCCACTACCGGGCATTCGTGTACGAGGTGTTTGCACCGAGCCTCGCGGAAAAGTGGCTGCAGGTATGATCAATCTTCCCCGCGACCGCATGGATCAAGTCGTCAAGCGTTTCGAGATGCTCGAAGCGCAGATGTCGGCCGGACCCGCACCGGATGCCTATGTGAAAATGGCGTCGGAATATGCCGAACTGCAGGACATGGTGGCCAAGGTCAGGGAACTGCGCTCGGCCGAGCATGAGCAGGCCGACCTCGAAGCGATGCTCGCCGACAAGGGCACCGACGCCGAGATGCGGGCGCTCGCTGAGGCGGATTTGCCCGGGGTAGAGGAGCGCATCGAGGCGCTGCAGAAGGACATTCAGGTTCTTCTGTTGCCCAGGGATGCCGCCGACGACAAGAACGCTATCCTCGAAATCCGTGCCGGCACTGGCGGCGATGAAGCCGCTCTTTTCGCCGGCGACCTGTTTCGCATGTATGAGCGCTATGCCGCCGAGCGCGGCTGGCGGTTCGAGACGGTGTCGGCCAGCGACGGCGATGCCGGCGGTTTCAAGGAAATCATCGCCACCATTTCCGGCAGGGGCGTCTTTGCCCATCTGAAATTCGAATCCGGCGTGCATCGCGTGCAGCGCGTACCGGCGACCGAGGCGAGCGGGCGCATCCACACTTCGGCTGCGACCGTCGCCGTGCTGCCGGAAGCGGAAGAGGTCGACATCGAGATCCGCGCCGAAGACATCCGCATCGACACGATGCGCGCCTCGGGCTCCGGCGGCCAGCACGTCAACACCACCGACTCGGCGGTGCGCATCACCCATTTGCCGACCGGCATCATGGTGGTGCAGGCGGAGAAGTCGCAGCACCAGAACCGGGCGAAGGCCATGCAGATCCTGCGCGCCCGGCTCTATGATCTGGAGCGCAGCAAGGCGGATGAGGAGCGTTCGGAATCGCGCAAGTCGCAGGTCGGTTCCGGTGACCGCTCGGAGCGCATCCGCACCTACAATTTCCCGCAAGGCCGCGTCACCGACCATCGCATCAACCTGACGCTCTACAAGCTCGACCGGGTGATGATGGGCGAGCTCGACGAAGTCGTCGACGCGCTGATCGCCGATCACCAGTCGAAGCTGCTGGCCGATATCGGCCTTGATGGCTGACCCTCTGCCCGAGGCGCTGGGACCGCTGCTGCGGGAAGCGCGGGCCAGGCTTATGGCGGCCGCTGTCGGTGACCCGACGCTCGACGCGCGGCTGATCGTCGAACATTTTTCCGGTACGACGCGCACACAGGCCATCGCCGAACCCGAACGCACGATCGACAGGAACGTCATCGCTGCGATCGACGCCGCCCTGAGACGGCGAGCCGGTGGCGAACCGGTGCATCGCATCCTCGGCTATCGCGAATTCTATGGTTTGCGCCTGTCGCTGTCGCCGGAAACGCTGGAGCCGCGGCCGGATACCGAGACGCTGGTCGAAGCGGTGCTGCCCTTCGTCAAGGCAATTGCCGCGCGGGAAGGCATGTGCCGTATCCTTGATCTCGGCACCGGGACGGGCGCCATCGCCCTCGCACTGCTGAGTGCGGTGCCGGCCGCGACCGCCACCGGTGTCGACATCGCCGCCGGCGCCCTGGCGACGGCGGCCCGCAATGCCGGGCAACTTGGGCTTGGCGGCCGGTTCACGACAGTCCAGTCGGACTGGTTCGAAAAAGTTTCCGGCCGATACCATGTAATTGCCGCAAACCCTCCCTATATACGTTCGGAAGACATTGGAAATCTGCAGGACGAGGTCCGCGATTTCGACCCACGCCTGGCCCTGGACGGCGGCGTGGATGGGCTGACCCCCTACAGGATCATCGCCGCCGAGGCGGCACGGTTTCTAGAAGCCGAAAGCAGGATTGCGGTCGAGATCGGCCACACGCAGCGCAATGAGGTTACGGATATATTCAAGGCGGCTGGTTATGCATCGGCTGCTGCTTTCCGTGATCTCGGCGGAAACGACAGGGTTCTTGTCTTTCAATGGGGATAAGCCTTGACGCAGTGCGAAAAAACCGCTTGGCAATACCGGGGAATGCGGCTAGGGTCGCCTCAACCGGATGAGACGAAGCAGGCAGTGCTCTTAGCGATTCGGTCCTCCTTGGAAATAGCTGCCTTCTTGCGCAAACGACGCCCAAGCTTCGTGCGGGAATCGTCCGGCAAGTGATGTAACCGGAACAGGATGGCACGTGGCGCCAACGCAATTGATGCGGGCGAACGCCGGTGAAGAAGCGAAACGGCTTGCTGCATGAGCGCCTCCGTTCGTAACGAGTTTTCGAAAATTTCAAAATGAAGAGAGTCGAATGAGGCCACAACAGCAGAACAGGCGCATGCGCGGTCGCAACAACAATGGCGGCGGCGGTGGCAACAACAATAACAACAACAACCGCAAGGGCCCAAATCCCCTGACGCGCAACTACGAGAGCAACGGCCCGGACGTGAAGATCCGTGGATCGGCTCAGCAGATCGCCGAAAAATACGCCACCCTGGCCCGTGACGCGCAAAGCTCCGGCGATCGGGTCATGGCGGAGAACTACCTCCAGCACGCCGAACATTACAATCGCATCATTGCCGCCGCGCAGGCGCAGATGCCGATCCAGAATACGCAACAGAATCGCGACGATTTCGACGATGACGGCGATGAGGATCGTGATGACTTCGACAATTCCGGCAACAACAGCAACAATGTTTCCGATGCTCAGATCCCGGTGGCCAACCATGGCGCCGGCCCGCAACCGGTCATCGAAGGCATGCCGGCCGAGGTCGCGCTGAACCGGGAAAGCGGTCGCGACAATCGTGACAATGGTGGGCGTGACAATGGTGGGCGCGACAATAGTGGGCGTGACAACAATGGCGGCCGCAACAACGGCCGCGACAACAATGGCGGGCGCCATCGCGATCGTCGCCCCAATGGCGGCTACGGCCAGAACGGCCAGCGCGACTTTGGTTCGTCCTCCGATCAAGGCGGCCAGCAACAGCGCAACGAGGCCCCGCTGCAAGCAGACGCACAAGCAGAGCCCGCTTCGCCGGTCGAGATCGTTGCGGCAGCCGAGCCGGCTCCGCTGTTCGAGAGTTTCTCGCCGGCGGCTCTTGCCGCCCAGGCCGAGCTCAACGAGGCGGCGGCCGAGGGCGGTGTTGCCCGTCGCCCGCGCCGTCCGCGCCGCCCGCGCACAAACGCCGACCAGGTCGACGGCGGTAGCGACAATGCGGGTGCCGGCGAGGTGGCAGCGGCGCCCGCCGACAGCGGCAATGCCGAGCCGGTGATCGTCGACATCGACAACTGATCGGACAGCATTTCAAGACGTTGAACGGCGGAGAGAAATCTCCGCCGTTTTCGTTTGGGCGGACGTGGAATATTATGCATTTCCCGGTATCGAGACGTCTTGAGGGGCCGGGGTGCATGCACCATATCTCGGCTGAGCAGGATCCGGCTCGAATGGGCGGGTCCGTCACCGCAATCTGATCCGGTGCCGCAAAGCGGGCCGGTGATGGAAGGAGACAGATATGAACCTTGAGAAATACTCAGAGCGCGTGCGCGGCTTTATCCAGTCCGCGCAAACCATGGCGCTCTCCCGCAATCACCAGCAATTCACCCCCGAACACATTTTGAAGGTTCTCGTCGACGATGACGAGGGCCTGGCCGCGTCGCTGATCGAGCGCGCCGGCGGCAATGTCCGCGACGTCAAGCTTGGCGTGGAGACGGCGCTCGAGGCGATGCCGAAAGTCGAAGGCGGCAACGGCCAGCTCTATCTGGCGCAGCCGCTGGCCAAGGTGTTCTCGACGGCGGAAGAACTGGCCAAGAAGGCCGGCGACAGCTTCGTCACCGTCGAGCGGCTGCTGCAGGCGCTGACCATGGAGAAGTCGGCAAAGACCGCCGACATCCTGGCCAAGGCTGGTGTCACCGCGCAGGCGCTGAACCAGGTCATCAACGATGTCCGCAAGGGCCGCACGGCCGATTCGGCGAGTGCCGAGCAGGGCTATGACGCGCTGAAGAAGTACGCGCGCGATCTCACGGCTGATGCCCGCGCGGGCAAGCTGGACCCCGTGATTGGCCGTGACGACGAGATCCGCCGCACCATCCAGGTGCTGTCGCGCCGCACCAAGAACAATCCCGTGCTGATCGGCGAGCCAGGCGTCGGCAAGACGGCGATCGCCGAAGGCCTGGCGCTGCGCATCGTCAATGGCGATGTGCCGGAATCGCTGAAGGACAAGCAGCTGATGGCGCTCGACATGGGCGCGCTGATTGCCGGCGCCAAATATCGCGGCGAGTTCGAGGAGCGGCTGAAGGCCGTGCTTTCAGAAGTCACGTCGGCCAACGGCAACATCATCCTGTTCATCGACGAGATGCACACGCTGGTCGGCGCCGGCAAGGCGGACGGCGCCATGGATGCGTCGAACCTGTTGAAGCCGGCGCTCGCGCGCGGCGAACTGCACTGCGTCGGCGCGACCACGCTCGATGAGTACAGAAAACATGTCGAGAAGGATCCGGCACTTGCCCGCCGCTTCCAGCCGGTCTTCGTCGACGAGCCGACGGTGGAGGACACCGTCTCGATCCTGCGCGGCCTGAAGGAGAAGTACGAGCAGCACCACAAGGTGCGTATCTCGGATTCGGCGCTGGTGGCCGCGGCGACGCTGTCCAACCGTTACATTGCCGACCGCTTCCTGCCGGACAAGGCGATCGACCTGGTCGACGAGGCCGCCTCACGGCTCAGGATGCAGGTCGATTCCAAGCCCGAGGCGCTGGACGAGATCGACCGCCGCATCATGCAGCTCAAGATCGAGCGCGAGGCACTGAAGGTCGAGACGGATGATGCTTCGAAGGACCGGCTCGCCCGCCTGGAGAAGGAACTTGTCGGCCTTGAGGAGGAATCGACCGAGATCACTGCCAAGTGGCAGGCCGAGAAGCAGAAGCTCGGGCTCGCAGCCGACTTGAAGAAGCAGCTCGACGAAGCGCGCAACGATCTGGCCATTGCCCAGCGCAAGGGTGAGTTCCAGCGCGCCGGCGAGCTTGCCTATGGCAAGATCCCGGAACTGGAAAAGAGGCTGAAGGAAGCCGAAGCCCAGGACGGCAAGGCCGGCATGGTCGAGGAAGTGGTCACCCCCGACCACGTCGCCCATATCGTCTCGCGCTGGACCGGCATTCCGGTCGACAAGATGCTGCAGGGCGAGCGCGACAAGCTGCTGCGCATGGAAGACGAGATCGGCAAGCGCGTCGTCGGCCAGGGCGAGGCGGTGCAGGCTGTTTCGAAGGCAGTGCGGCGCGCCCGCGCCGGCCTACAGGATCCGAACCGGCCGATCGGCTCGTTCATCTTCCTCGGACCGACGGGCGTCGGCAAGACCGAGCTGACCAAGGCGCTGGCAAGCTTCCTGTTCGACGACGACAGTGCCATGGTGCGCATCGACATGTCGGAGTTCATGGAGAAGCACTCGGTCGCCCGGCTGATCGGCGCGCCTCCCGGCTACGTCGGCTATGAGGAGGGCGGTGCGCTGACCGAAGCGGTGCGGCGCCGGCCCTATCAGGTCGTGCTGTTCGACGAGATCGAAAAAGCGCATCCTGACGTCTTCAACGTGCTCCTGCAGGTGCTCGATGATGGCCGGCTCACCGACGGGCAGGGCCGCACGGTCGATTTCCGCAACACGCTGATCATCATGACGTCGAACCTCGGCGCCGAATATCTGGTCAATCTCGGCGAGGACCAGGATGTCGACGCCGTGCGCGACGAGGTGATGAATGTGGTCAAGGCGTCGTTCCGGCCGGAATTCCTCAACCGCGTCGACGAGGTGATCCTGTTCCATCGGCTGCGTCGCAAGGACATGGACCGCATCGTCGAGATCCAGCTCAAGCGGCTGGAAAGCCTGCTTGTCGATCGCAAGATCACGCTGTCGCTGGATCACGAAGCGATCGAGTGGTTGGCGGCCAAGGGCTACGACCCGGCCTATGGCGCGCGGCCGCTGAAGCGGGTGATGCAGAAGGAGCTGCAGGACCCGTTGGCGGAGAAGATCCTGCTCGGCGAGATTCTCGACGGCTCGACCGTCAAGGTTACCGCCGGCTCCGACCGGCTGAATTTCCGCTCGAAGCCGACGGTCGTCGCGACCGAAGCGGCGGCCTGATCCAACGCCGCGCGTCCAGGCAGGGCGCGCGGCGTTTTCATAGGGATGATGGGGGGCGGATGACGCTGGACGACTACAACGGCTTCTGCGCCTCGCTGCCCGCGACAAACCACGTCGTCCAATGGGGCGGCGCCCATGTCTGGAAGGTCGGGACCAAGGTGTTTGCGATCGGCGGCTGGGATCAGGGCCAGCAGCTCTTCGTCACCTTCAAATGTTCCGACATCGCCTACGACGTACTGAAGGAACAGCCGGGCTTGCTGCCCGCGCCCTATCTTGCCTCGCGCGGCATGACATGGATCCAGCGTCGGACAAGCCAGAGCATGGATGATGGTGCGCTGAAGGACTATCTGCGCGAGAGCCATCGCCTTGTCGCCTTGAAGCTGACCAGGCAGGCGCGCAAGGAATTGGGGCTCGCCGCGGGCTAGCTGATATTCGTCGATACGCCGGAAAACCGCCATCTTCATGCCCGGTTCATGTTGGAACCATATGGTGGGGTAACTGGTTTGCTGGCGAAGGGGTTCGCCAAAGAACAATGCCGGGCGGCGGCAATTACGGACCGGAGAGTTTGGCCACGATGTTCCGCACGATCTTTGCCCTTTCGGCGCTTGCCGCCGGGCTTGTGTCTTCTGCTGCGCTTGCCGCGCCGACACAGGACAACGCACCAAGGGTTGTCCATGCTGCCAATGATGGCGGCATTCTTGTTGCCCAGGACGGAAATCTGGACATCTACTACGACGCCCGCGGCAACCGCGTCATCGTCGATGCCGATACCGGCAAGGTCATCGCCATCCAACCGCCGCAGACACGGCTTGACCGCCGCGCGTTGCGCCGCGAAACAAGGCTGCGCGAGTTGGGTCGGGCTCCCGCCGACGATGATCGTTACTATCTCGACGATCCGGAAGACATGGCGCGGTTCCGCCGCAAGCAGTTGGAAGAGGAAGGCCGGGTCATCCGGCCGCCGGCCGACGAATACGACCCCAATGGCGACAATTCGGTGGAAGCCTATCCGCCGGCGCCGCAGGACGACGGCAGTTACGACAACAACTATCCCGATGCGCCGCAGCCGGCCAAGCCGGGCACCATCAAGCGCCAGCCGCTCAACGAGGCCTCGATCGATCCGGCGCAGCCGGACGTGCAGCAGGCCAATCCGGAAACGCAGGCGGCCCTGCCGCCGGACACCAGTGGCAAGGCCGCCGTCGATCCGTCGCTGTCGCTGGGAGCCCGCCAGGACGTGGCCGCGCTGCAGGTACTCCTCGACCGCGGCGGTGCTTCGCCTGGCGTCATCGACGGTCGCTTCGGCTCAAACGTCGACAAGGCGCTCGCCGCCTATAATGAAATCACCGGCAGCAATTTGAAGTCGACCGATGCGGTCGGCATCCAGGCAGCACTGGCACAATCCGGCGGCGATGCCTTCGCCAACTACACGATCACGGCAGAGGACGCGGCCGGCCCCTATGTCGCCTCGATCCCGGAAGACTACAGCCAGAAGGCGCAGCTCAACTGCATGTGCTACACCTCTGTCACCGAGGCGCTGGCGGAGCGCTTCCATATGGACGAGAACTATCTGAAGTCGATCAACAAGGGCCTCGACTTCAACCGCCCCGGCACGATCATCAAGGTCGCCAATTTCGGCAAGCTGGTGTCGACGCCGGTCGCGCGTATCGTCGCCGACAAGACCAAGAAAGAAGTGTACGCCTACGATGCGGGCGGCAGGCTGGTCGCAGCCTATCCCGCGACCATCGGCTCGGCCGACACGCCGTCGCCCACCGGCATCCACGCCGTGTCGCGCATCGCGCTCGACCCGAACTACACCTACAACCCGAACATCAATTTCAAGCAGGGCCAGAACGACAAGATCCTGACCATTCCGCCAGGCCCCAACGGACCTGTAGGGTCGGTCTGGATCGCGCTCGACAAGCCGACCTACGGCATCCACGGCACGCCCGAGCCGTCGAAGATCGGCAAAACCGAAAGCCATGGCTGCGTGCGCCTGACCAACTGGGACGCACGCGAGCTCGCCAAGCTGGTATCGCCAGGCGTTACCGTGGAATTCGTCGGCGGACCTTCAGCCGATGACGTTGCGCAGCAATGAGCCGCGCAGCGCAGCGGCATAGATCAACTGCACGACCAGAATGAAGCCGACGCTGAGCAACGGGTTGATCAGGCACAGTGCGGCGCCGACCGCCCACAGGATCTGCGCCTTGACGATGCGCAGATAGACCGTGCGCTTGGTTTCGGCGTCGACATCTTCCGCGACAAAGCCGTTCTTCTCCGCATAGCGCCAGTTGGCGAACAGGGTGACGCCGAGCATCAGCAGGTTAAGCCAGTAGACCAGCACCGCGGTCCTGAATTCGAGGAAATCGGCCAGAAGATCGGTCGAGAACGGCAAGAGCGCGATGAAGGCGAGAAAGCAGAGGTTCAGCGTTGCAAGCCGTCTGTCGGATTTGGCGATGAGCCCATGTTGCGCCTGCTGGCCGAACCAGAAGATGGTCAGGGTCAGGAAACTCAAGGCGTAGGTCAGGAAGCGCGGCGCGAGGGCCGCGATGGCGGCAAGCAGATCGTGCTCGGAATGGACAGCCTCATGCGCCGGCACCCTGATCTCGAGCACGATGAGCGTGAGCGCGATGGCAAAAACGCCGTCGGTGATGCCGACAATGCGACCGCGTCCCTCCGCCGATGCTTCCAGTGGACGCTTCATCGATTTCTCCCGCCTGCCGCCTTCCAGAAAACTTAGCATGACTGCCGCCGTTTGCATCCGGGGTGGACGCATCCTGGCCAATTGGCTGGTTTCAAGGACTGCAAGCTGCTGGCCGGTTGTTGCCGGCGCGCTTGGGGTCTAAGCAGGGTGCCATGCATTCACCAAGCGAAGCCGCCGCCGTCCCGCTGACCAGCCCGGTTGCGAACGGGACGTTCTGTCCGCAATCGCAGCGGCGATTCGTGCTGATCGCGGCGATCCTGGCCTCGGCGCTCGGCTTCATCGACGGATCGATCCTGGCTATCGCCATGCCGGCGATCCGCGTCAACCTCGGTGCCAGCCTTGCCGAGGCACAGTGGATTTCCAATGGCTATGCGTTGACGTTGTCGGCGCTGATCCTTGCCGGCGGGGCCGCTGGCGACCGGTTCGGGCTGCGCCGCGCCTTCGTCGCCGGCATTGTGCTGTTCGTCGCCGCGTCGCTCGCCTGTGCGCTGGCGCCGAATGCTGTCGTGCTGATCGCGTTTCGCGCCCTCCAGGGCATTGGTGCGGCGATCATGGTGCCGGGCAGCCTCGCCATCATCGCCAAGGCCTACCCGAAGAAAGAGCGCGGCCGCGCCATCGGCATCTGGGCCGCCGCATCAGCGCTGACGACAGCACTAGGCCCAGTGCTCGGCGGCCTGGTGCTGTCAGCTTTCGGCGGTGGTATCTGGCGGGCGATTTTTGCCGTCAACCTGCCGCTCGGCTTGATCTCGATCTATCTCTTGCTCGTCAAGATTCCGGCCGATGCGCCGACGGAAAAACGCAGCCTTGATCTTGGCGGTGGCGCGCTGGCGACCCTGGCCTTCGGCGCGCTCGCCTATGGGCTGACCTCGATGAGTTCCAGCGGCGAGGGCCACATGGCAGGGCCGAGCATTGCCGCCGGCGCGGTGCTGCTTGTGATCTTCATCCTGTTCGAGCAGCGGCAACGCGAGCCGATGATCGACCTCAGCCTGTTTCGCATTGGCGCTTTTGCCGGCGCCAATGTCGCGACCTTCTTCCTCTATTTCGCGCTGTCGGCCAATCTTTTCTATCTGCCGATGCTGCTGATCGCCGGCTGGGGACTGAGCACGGCCGAAGTCGGCTTCATCTTCCTGCCGCTGTCGGCATCGATCGCGCTTCTGTCGGGACCGGTCGGTCAATTGTCGGATCGGATCGGGCCGCGTTTCCCGATCGCCTGCGGCAGCCTGATCGTGGCTTCCGCCTTCGCCGGGCTTGCCTTGCTCACCCATGCCGGCATCCACCATTTCTGGGCGGGAACATTTCCGCTGATGGCGCTGATGGGGCTCGGCATGGCGCTGGTCGTGTCACCACTGTCGACCGCGATCATGACGGCGGTGGAAGACAAGGATACGGGGGCCGCTTCCGGCATCAACAATGCAGTCTCGCGCATTGGCGGCCTGATCGCGGTGGCGGCGATGGGATCGCTGGCCGCCTGGGTCTACGCCAATGCATTGGACGGGAGTGCGATATCAGGCGTGCCAGGCTTTGGCGAACCAGCGCCGGCCGATCTTGCGCCGGCGCTCGATGCGGCAAGGCTCGCCGCCAGCGATGCCGCGTTTTCGACGGTCTCTTCGGTAACGGCGCTGCTTTGCCTGCTTTCCGCCGTCATCGCGTGGACGACAATTTCCGGCTCGCCACTGCCTTGGTCGCGGCGCGCCGAACCCAGGCAGGACTGAAAAGCCGACAGGTCAGCCGTCGATCTTGGCGCTCGCGACCTTCAGCGAATTGCCATCTTCCTGCTTCAGCAGATCGTCGATGCGTTCGCGCTCGCGCTTGAAGGCGACGAGATCGTCGCCCTTCAGCACCTTGCCGACCGGCAGGCGAACACGCATCGAATCGACTTTGGTGCCGTTGACGATCAGCTCGTAGTGGAGGTGAGGACCTGTGGAGAGACCGGTCTGGCCGAGATAGCCAATGACCTGGCCTTGGCGAACATGAACGCCCGGTGCGATGCCTTTGGCAAAGGCGCTCTGGTGATTGTATGAGGTCTCGTAGCCATTGGCATGGCGCAGGATGATCTGCTTGCCATAGCCGCCGGCCCACCCGGCTGTCTCGACGACGCCATTGCCGGCCGCGATGATCGGCGATCCGATCGGGGCCGCCCAATCGGTGCCCGTGTGCATGCGGACGTAGCCGAGGATAGGATGCTTGCGCGCACCAAACCCGGAGGTGAATCTCCCGTTGGGCAGTGGGTTGCGCAGCAGAAACTGCTCGGCGCTTGAGCCATCCTGGTCGAAATAGTCGGTGCTGCCGTCTTGCATCTGAAAGCGGTAGAAGTTGCGCGTTGTACCGCCGAAGGTCGCCGAGACGTAGAGGAGCTCCGAATCGTCTGATGTCTGGTCGTCGCCGTCGGGCTGCGAGAACAGCACTTCGAGGCGATCCGACGGATTGAGTCGCGACTGGAAGTCGACGCCAGATGCCAGCAGCTTGATCAGCCGCTGGGTCATTTTCTTCGACATGCCGTAGGAATAGGCGGTGCGGTAGATGCCGTCATAGACAGTGGGCAGATTGCCACGCACCACCACCGGTGCCGACGAATCGTCAAATGCAGTCAACAATTCGGGATTGGGATCCGGCTCCTGCGCCGGCACATACTGGCCGCGGTCGTCGAGCGCGATGGTGACGATATGCGTGGTCTTGTCGTAGACGCTGGTGCGCACGACCTTGGCGGCATCGCCGTGAACCTCGAGGCCGACGCGCAGCACCGTTCCGGCCTTCAACGTCGGCGCATTCAGGAGTTTGGCGATCGCTTCGGCCATGCCGGTGGCGTCATCGCCCGTATAGCCCGAATCGGCGAAGGCCTCGGTGAGGTCGGTGTCCTTGGTGAAGGGAATGATTTCCTCGGCGAAAGCCGGTGCCTGGTCGTCGGTGGCAGCACGCGGCGCCACCGAGACGTTTTCCGGCACGATCTTCACGTCATAGGAGCCGGCCATCGACTCGGCGAACGCTTCGCCGAATCGCTGCGGGTCGACATAGTGGAGTGAGGCGACCTGCACGGCGCCGTCGCTGAGGTCGGTGCCGGCTTCGCGCACCACCTTTTCCACCTCGTCGGCGGACAGGTCGCTCTTTTCGTCGAAGGAGGCCGTCTCGATGGGGAAATCGACGGTCTTCAGGCTCATCTCGCTTTCGACCTTGGCGCCGTAGATCTGACCGGATGCGGCCGATGCTGCCGCTGGCTGCGCCGGCGTGTCGTCGCCGTCGTCGCCGAACACCTGCATCGGGTCGAAAGGCGGGTAGGCCCGGCTGGTGGTGTGGCCGGCC